>JBEKAL010000007.1:0-30923 GCA_050015935.1 Roseiarcus sp. | reverse complement strand
AACCCGAGCTGCAACTGCTGATCAACCAGCTCAAACTCCGCTTGCCGACCCAGCCGCCACCCAAAATCACCGCCGCCGCTCGAGCCCAACTCGCTCCTCGTAGTGAAGACCTTTTAGCCTAAGCTATTGATTCGACACACGTCGGGTCCGCGATTTTGGCCCAATCCGCGAAGACGGGATAGCGCGTCCCCCTTTGGTTGCAGTCGTGACACCGCGTCTGCAAGCGTTTTGCCGAGTTCCTTGCGCGCCATCGCGATCAGGATCGTGTCCTTGTTGGCGAAATATTGATAGAGCGTTCCCACACTGACGCCGGCCAAGGCGGCGGCGACGGCGTTGGTGTTGAAAGCGGCGGCGCCCTGGCGCTGCAGAATCCGAGCGCTGGCCTCGAAGATCGCCTCGACGGTCGCCTCCGACCTCGCCTGCTTGGGCGTGGTCCGAATGAAATCAAGGTCTTGCCGAGACGATCGTGCCGCCATTCGCGCCGCCGGAAAGCGAGTTTTCAAATATGAACATTACTCGGATAATCGTGATGGGCAGGGGCGATGGGCCATCGCGCACGAGTTCGCATCTCTCGTCGGTTCTGACCGTCGCGGGGCTCGCGGCGGTCAGCGGCGAAAAACTGACCTATCTCATCGCCTATCTGAGGGCCGCCTTTCGAAGGCCCCCACACCAGCAACCGGAGCAACGTCGATGAAAATCGCCTTCCTCGGACTCGGCCGGATGGGCTCGGGCATGGCGGATCGCCTTGCCGGCGCTGCGGAACACACACTGACGGTCTGGAACCGCAATCCCGACAAGGCGCGGGCTTTCGCGCAGAAGGGGATCGCCGTCGCGACCGATCCCGCTGCGGCCGTCTCCGGTGCCGATCTCGTCGTCACCAGCCTTCTCGACGACGCCTCGGTCGAAGCGATATTCCATGCGGGAAGTCCGGCCCTCGTTGCGATGAGGCCGCGTGCGATCCATCTCTGCACCACGACGATCTCGGCCGCCTGCGCCAATCGACTGCAGACGCTGCATGCCGAAAGCGGAACCCGCTACGTCTCCGGTCCCGTTCTCGGACGTCCGGACGCGGCCGCCAGCGGCAAGCTCGTGCAGTTTCTCGCCGGCGACGCCAGCGCCATCGTCGAATTGGAGCCGATATGCCGAGCCTTCGCGGCGCGGATCGCGCCGATTCCCGGCCCCGCAGGCGCAGCCAACAATCAGAAGCTGTGCATCAACTTTTTCCTCGCCGCCGCGATCGAGGCGATGGGCGAATGCTTCACATTGGGCGATTGCCTCGGCGTTTCGCGCGAGGCGCTGCACGCCGTGTTCGAACAAAGCTTCGCCATGCCGGCCCTGAAATCCTATGCCGAGCGGCTCTACGCCCGTGACGCCGACGGCTCGGCGGGCTTTTCGATGACAGCCGGGCTCAAAGACCTGCGGCTCATTCGCGAGGCCGCGACAAGCGCGAATTGCCATGTCGAAATCGCCGACGCGATCGCTGCGAAAATGGAGGCCGCGATCGCCGAGGGCATGGCGGACAAGGACTGGAGTTCGGTTCAGGAAATCACGCGCAAGCGGGCGGGTCTGGACGCGAGGCTCGGCGCCGCCTAGCCCGCGGCCGTCGCTGAGATCGAAGCTGGCCAACTTCGCGCGTCGCCGTCACTGTGGAGGTTCCTCCGAACGCCAAGGCCCCGTGATGCATGCTCACTTCGTCCTCGCGCACCCCGAACCTCAGTCCTTCAACGCTCATCTCGTCCGCTCGGGATCGGCGGCGCTCGAAGCCGAAGGCTGGACCGTCACGGCGTCGGACCTCTACGCCATGGGCTTCGATCCCTGCGAACAGCCCGAACATTTTCGCAACCGCGCCGATCCCGCCCGCTTCGACGCGCAAGCCGAGCAACGGCGCGCGAGCGATGCCGGGACTCTGCCGAAGGCGGTGACCGACGAGCTGGCGCTAATGGACCGGGCGGACCTCATCGTCCTGCAATAGCCGATGTGGTGGCGCCTGCCGCCGACGATGATGAAAGGCTGGTTCGACCGGGCGCCCGCCTACGGCGCGGCCTACACGAGCAAAAAGCGCTTCGAGAAAGGCCGCTTCGTCGGCAAGCGCGCGATGCTGTCGGTGACGGTCGGCGCCAGCCACGCCACCTATGAGCACGACGGACGCAGCGGCGACATCGACCTGATGCTCTGGCCGGTGAATTTCTCGCTGGCCTATGTGGGGTACGACGTGCACGCCCCGTTTGTCGCCTATGGCGTGGAGGCGGGCCTGCGTTACTTCGACCCGGTGGTCGTCGAGGCGCGGTTGAGGGATATCGTCGCCGACTTCCGCGCCGCCGAACTGGTCGGCGGGCGGGCGCTCGTCGTCAAGGCGATCGACGACGAAGCCGGCGCCTTCTGGCGCCGCCGCGGTTTCCGCCCAAGCCGCGACGACGACAAGCTGCTGTTTCGATCGATCGCCGATGTCGCTGAGGCGCTGCGGGAGGCGGGGACAGACTGAAGCGTCGCGCCTATTCCGCCTTCCCCAGCCGCTTCAACCACCCCCGCGCCTGCTTGCGCACGTTGGCCGGCGCCGTGCCGCCGTAGGACGTGCGGCTCTTCACCGAGCGCTCGACGCCGAGCACGCCGAAAACCTCTTCAGTGATGCGCGGCTCGACGCTCTGCATTTCGGCGAGCGGCAGCTTTTCCAGCGCGACGCCGTGTTCGGCGGCGATCGCGACGATGCGCCCCGTCGCGTGATGGGCCTCGCGGAACGGCATTTTCAGCGCGCGCACGAGCCAGTCGGCCAAATCCGTCGCGGTGGCGTAGCCGGCGCCCGCCGCCGCCTTCATGCGTTTGGCGTCGGGGGTCATGTCCCTGACCATGCCGGTCATCGCCGCTAGGCACAGCGACAGCGTCCGAAGAGCGTCGAAGGCGCCTTCCTTGTCCTCCTGCATATCCTTGGCATAGGCCAGCGGCAGGCCCTTCATCACGCTGAAGAGGCCGACCAGCGCGCCGACGACGCGGCCCATCTTGCCGCGCACCAGTTCGGCCGCGTCCGGGTTGCGCTTCTGCGGCATGATCGAGGAGCCCGTCGAGAACGCGTCGGAGAGTTTTACGAAGCCGAACTGCGGCGTGGTCCACAGCACGATCTCTTCGGCCAAGCGCGACAGGTGCGTCGCTGAGATCGCCGCGGCGCTCAGCGTCTCCAACACGAAATCGCGATCGGCGACGCTGTCGAGCGAATTGGCGGTCGGCCGGTCGAAACCGAGCGCTTCGGCTGTCATCTGCCGGTCGATCGGGAAAGACGTGCCCGCGAGCGCCGCCGCGCCGAGCGGGCATTCGTTGAGGCGCGCGCGCGCGTCGGCCAGGCGCCCGCGATCCCGCGCCAGCATTTCGACATAGGCGAGCAAGTGGTGGCCGAAAGTGACGGGCTGCGCCGATTGCAGATGGGTGAACCCGGGCATCGCCATATCGGCGCATTCGAGCGCGCGGGTCGCGAGCGCCCGCTGCAGCTCGGCGATCTCGCCGTCGAGCGCGTCGATCGCGTCGCGGACCCAGAGCTTGAAATCGGTCGCCACCTGATCGTTGCGCGAGCGCGCGGTGTGCAGCCGGCCCGCCGCGGGGCCGACGATTTCGGCGAGCCGCTTCTCGACGTTCATGTGAATGTCCTCGAGCGCGCGCGAGAAGACGAAGGCGCCCGCCTCGATTTCGCCCTTGACTTGCGCGAGACCGGCGGCGATGGCCTCGACGTCGGCCGCTTCGAGAATGCCCTTTTTGGCGAGCATGGCGGCGTGCGCCTGCGAGCCGGCGATGTCCTGCATCGCCAGCTTGCGGTCGAAGTCGATGGAGGCGTTGATTTCCTCCATGATCTTCGCCGGGCCGCCGGCGAAACGCCCGCCCCACATCGTGTTGCTCATGGTTGCAAGGCCCTGGATCGAACGATGAGTGAAAACGACAAACGGAGCCGCCGAATTCAAATCGCGGGCGGCGCCGTCGCGCTGGCCGCCCTCGCGGCGGTCGCGTCGCTATACGGGAAAGGGCCGCCGCCGGGCAAGGCCGAGGCCGATTGCCCCGCCTCCTCGGCGCTGCGAGCCGCGCGCCTGGCGCCGCTCGCGCAGGGCGATATCGCCGCGCTCGCCGTCGACAGGACGCCAAGACCCGCGATCCCGATCGCCTTCGACGGCTCGGACGGCCGCAAGCTGACGCTCGCCGATTTTCGCGGCCGCGCGCTCGTCCTCAATCTGTGGGCGACCTGGTGCGTCCCCTGCCGCGCCGAAATGCCCGCGCTCGATCGACTGCAGGCGAAGGCCGGGGGCAAGGATTTCGAAGTCGTGGCGGTCAATGTCGACACGGCGCGGCTCGATCGGCCCGGCGCCTTTCTCGATGAGATCGGCGTCAAGTCTCTCGCGCGCTACGCCGACCCCAGCGGCGATTCCTTCGAGAGCCTGCGCGTGGCCGGCAAGGCGCTCGGCCTGCCGACGAGCCTGCTGATCGACAAGGACGGCTGCGAACTCGGCGTCGTCGCCGGCCCGGTCAATTGGGATTCCGACGACGCCGCCAAGGCCGTCGAGGCACTGAAGGGGGGATGAGGACGGAACGAAGCTCGCCCCGGGCTTTTCGTTTGCACGGCTCGGCCGACGGAGCGCCGGCCTATCCGCCGCTGACGATGTTCAAGATCGTGCTGTTGCAGCAGTTGTGCGCCCTGTCGGACCCGGGCGCGGAGGAAGCGGTGCGCGACCGGTTGTCGTTCCGGCGCTTTTGCGGCGTCCCGCTCGACGAGGAGACGCCGGACCATTCGTCGATCTGGCGGTTTCGGCAGCGGCTCGACGCGCGCGGGTTGATCCTCGGATCAAGTCCGAGGACCAAACGCGGCGCGCTGGTCGACGCCACAATCATCTCGGCGGCGGTCAAGCGGCCGGCGTTCGAGGACGGCCAGGTCAATCCGCGCGATCCCGACGCGAGCTTCACGGTCAAGAACGACGAGACCTTCTTCGGCTACAAGGCGCATCTGGCGGTGGACGAAGAGAGCGGCGTCGTGCGGCAGGCGGAGATGACGAGCGCCGATCTGCACGACAGTCAGCGCGGCGAGTCGCCGATCCAGGGCGACGAGGCGGCCTATTACGCCGACACGGCCTACGACAGCCGGGCGCTGCGCGACAAACTCGCCGAGTTGGGGATCGAGGATCGGATCGCCTACAAGGCCGAGCGCAACAAGGCGCTGGCGAACGGGCAGGTGTGGTTCAACAAGACGGCTTCGAGCGTTCGGGTCGGCGTCGAGCGCGCCAACGCCACAATGAAGAACTGGTGCGGGATGGCGAGGGTCCGCTATCGCGGCCTTGCCCGCAACCATTGCCGCCTTCAGTTCCTCGCGATGGCGACGAACAGGAAGCGGGCGAGGGTTCTCCTCGGGGCGGCGTGAGCCGCCCAACGGGAGACGTGCGTCAAAAAATGGAGAAACGAGGCCGAATGACCGGCTGAGCGAACGAAAACGCCCCCTCGAACGGACGGTTCCGTTCCTGGGCGAGCCGCGCGCGGCGATCAAGACCCGCGAACCCGCGATAGCTCGGCGTTATGCGAAGCGCTCCTTGGATAATCCGCGACTGATGTGAAGGCGGAGAATTGTGCAGAATTGTTCGGTTCCAGCGACGATGGCGCGCCCTGCCGACCTCTCGATGGAGCGTACAAATGGCCGGCGTCTCTAGCCCGACCGGAATAAGAACTGAAAATTCTGGGCAACGGAGACAGCGAACGCCGCTGGAGGGGGGCGAAGATGACGTACCGACCGCGCCGAAGCCTTGCGCTGATCCGCCGATTTTCGGCCGAGGCGCCCAGCGGCTTCCGCTTCCCTCGCGTCTGCGCCAGCGCACAGGGCGATCTCGACGGCTATCGACGAACGCGCCCCACCGGAAGTGTCGCGCCATCGCTCGTTCGATGAGCGGGCCTTGGCTGTCGTCGGCGCATGCCGTTCCTAGCCGCTGGCATGGCGGCTCGCCGCGTCGGCCGCAATGGCGCTCGCCGCGCTCGCCGTTCGCCTCGTTTTCCAAGGGGCGCTGGGACCGAACGTCCCCTATGCAATGTTCTATCCTGCGGTTGTCGCCGCGGCGGTGACCGGCGGGTTATATGGCGGCATTCTCGCCATGGCCCTTTCGCTTGTGTTCGTGCATCGGCTGATTTCGCCGTTATACAGCGAAGCGCAATGGATCGGTCTGGCGATCTTTCTGGTGACGAACTCGTTCATCGTCGGCATGGCCGAACTCCTTTATCGGGCTCGAGGCAGGCTCGCCTCCGCCGAGCGGACCCGACAGCACGAGCTGCTGCCGAGAGAATTCACCGAACAAACGCCGTCGGAACCGCCGCCTTCGACCGGTTGAGCGCGCCGAAACGGGGCGTTGGCGAGATGGACGCCCCAATCGAGGCAGACGAACCCCTGCACAATCGGCGAAAGGCCGCCGTTGCGCCGCATGAAGAAGCCCGTCGAGAACGGTCCCGCCGCGCCGGAATGCGCCCCCTCGCTTCGCCAGGGCTTGCGGCACGGGACCGGCCGGAGTCGCTTTCGAAGCAACCTCCGAATCCATCGCCGATCCCTTGGTTTCTCGCGGCCGTCCCGACCGCGGCTCAGTGGGACATGAACACCGGCACGGTCATGCTGCCCAGTAGCGTTCGCGTCACGCCGCCCAGGATCGCCTCGCGAAGGCGCGAATGCCCATAACCGCCCGCCACGATCATGTCCGCGCTCATGTCGGCGGCGTAGGAAAGCAGAATATTGGCGGGGTCGCCGTCGCCGGGAATGCGCTGGAACCTCGCCTCGACGCCCCGCCGGGCCAGCCGGCGCGCGATGCGCTCGCCGCCCGATACGACGAGTTGCGATGCGACCGCCGCGTTCGCGGCGACGATTTCGACACGCTCGGCGCGCTCGAGCAAAGGCGCGGCGTCGCCGAGCGCGCGCGCCGAAGCCCGGCTGCCGTCCCAGGCGCCGAGGATTCGTTCGAAACGCGCCGGCTCGCGTTGGATGCCGGGCACGACGATGACGGGACGCCCGCTTTCGGCGAGGATCGCGCCGGTCAGGTCGTTCAGGCTCGGCGGACGCCCCGGCTCGACCTGTTCGACGACGACGAGATCGAAGCAGCGGGCGAATTGCGGAACGTCTCTCGGCTCGAGATTGTTCGGATCGTCGAAGTCCAGGATTTCGGCCTCTACACCGGCGGCCTTGGCCTGCGCGCCGAAATCCTCGAGCATTTGCCGAATGTGCGCATCCCGCGGTTCGCGGTCGCCGCGGGCGTATTCGCGGCGCGCCTCGAGCGACCCGTCGATCGAAAGGGACAAGTCACGCCGGGGTCGCGCCACCGTGACGCGCGAATCGAATCGTCGCGCGAGCGACAGGGCGTAAGGCATCTCCGCCTTGTCGGATTCTCCGAGAACGACCAGGATATCACTGAGCATCCTTGAGCCCACGAAAAACGGATGGACTTGAGCCGCTGTCTTTTCGCACGCCTGTCGATTCCTTCGTTGATGTACCGCAATAAGCCCGCCGCGGTCAAAATCTTCGCCGCTCGGAACCGATCCCGTCGAGACGTCAGGCGCACCGTCCTGGCGATGGCGGCTCTCGAACAGATCGAGGCGGAAGCCGGCTTCGTCGGAATCCGCACCGCCGCTCCGTGGCCGACTATTGCGCCGCCGCGCACATCCAATCCGAGCGAAACAAGCGTGCCGCGCTAAAACTGATGCGAAAGCTTCTGAAAAAATACGCCTTCGTTCCCGAGCGATTGATCACGGACGACCTGCGTTCTTACAGCGCCGCGGCTCGCGATCTCGGGATCGAGAGCCGCCACGGGCGCGGGCGATGGGAGAACAATCGCGCCGAGAATTCGCGCCAGCCGACGCGGCGGCGGGAGCGCAAGATGCAACGCTTCAAGAGCGCCGGCTCTGCGCAGAAATTCCTCACAAGCCATGCCGCGGTGTACAACACCTTTAACGTCCAACGCCATCTGACCTCGGCTCAAACGCACCGCACGCTTCGCGCCGTGGCGATGAGCACGTGGCGCGAGGCAGTCGCCGCCACCTGAAATTGAGCGTAACATAGTCACTTCGCATTCTCGATTCGACAACGTGACAACGCCGTTCAGGGGCAAGGTCATGGCGGCTTGGTCAGGTCAAAATATGGTCCGAAACGAGCCGCAGCCGGTTCTTGTGTCAGTGGCGGAACGTGGTTACTGGCAATTCTTGGGACGTCCTGTAGCACAAAGGCTTCAAGGGTGACATTCGTGACGATTGTTGTGCCGTTCAGAAGCCCGTTCTGTGTTGAGAGACCTTGGTTCACGGCCGAGCTGAAGAAGCCGTGATTGTTGAAGTCTTCGTAAGCCTCCTCATCAGAAGTGGCGGCTCCGAGCACAGTCCATCCCATATCCTTGCTCAGATTCCTAACGAACGCCCAGTCGTCCTTGCCGCCGGTCTGAACAGCTATCTTCGATGGATCGCCGGACAGCTGGGCGTGGCAAGTATCGAGGAGCACTAATTTATTGTGCATTGGTATATTGCGAATCCACTTGATTAAGTCACCTTCGATGATCGCCGTATCTTGTTTAAACGCTCCGGTCCCGTCCGAGGCGACGTCGGAAGGCATCAGGTAATATTCGTCGTCGGTAAACGCTCCATGGCTCGAGGCAAAGAAGACTAACGTATCGCGGTCGCCGGCTCCTGAGTCCTTTGCCTCCGCGGCCGTTACCTCCTTCTGTAGGCTTTGCAAGGTATTCTCCACATAGCTTTTCGAGGTCTCATCCTCCGTGTTCAGGAGCTTGATCTCGACATTCTTGTAAACCCCCTTGTAATATGTTGCCAGCGTGTCGGCGATGAGCTTAGCGTCACCCTCCGCGTATTTGAGGTGAGGGAAGTCGCCGTTTGATTTGGGGAAGTCATTGATGCCGATCACGACAGCATAGAGAGTCCCCATCGGTTCCGGCGTGGATGGTTCCGGTGGTGTAAAGTTCGCCTGAATGCAGGCAAGGAAGGAAGGTTTGTCTTCCAGCAAGTTCTTAAAATCGCAGGGATCATAGGATTGTGGCGCGTCTTCCGAGGATTGCTGGAGGCCAGCGGCATTCCACGCAGCCACCCGCAGGATGTTGCGTCCGGGCGCGAGTTGCACGTTGTACGTGATGCTTCTTGTCATCGGCCCTGTGTCGGCTACTGCGGGGGGCGCCGGAATCGAGCCGCCGTTCCGGTACAGCATCACGGCGCCGATGCCCCCGCCTTGGTCGGCGATGCGCACCTTCACGCTGACCGTGGACTCGTTGGTCGATTGCGGCAGGTCGAGGAGTTCGACCTTCGGCGGCTGCTCCTTGCAGCTGATGCCGGCAAATCCAAGTGGGCTGAGCGGTGTTCCCGCCAGGCTGAGCTTGACCAGCTCGGGCTTATAGAACTTGTCGCGATAGGACCCGATGGCGTAGACGCGGTTGCCGCAGCGGACGTTGAGGTATTCCTCGGCCGTCGCAGAGGAATCGTCGAAATAGCCTTCCGGCGTGAAGGCGAGAGCGGACCCGTCGTCGAAGTCGACGAGCCCAACACGCTCTTTGCCAGACGCTATATCCCACACTCTTATCGTTCCGTCCTTGCTGCCGGACGCCAGCGTCTTTCCGCCCGGCGAGAACGCGACAGAGTCGACGAAGCCGAGATGCCCGCTGAGGGGGGCGCGCAGTTGGCGTCCGCTGGCCACGTCCCAGAGCTTGATGGTGTTGTCCCAGCTTCCCGAGGCGAGCGCTTTCCCGTCAGGCGAGAAGGCGACGGATGAAACCACGGACGGATGCCCACTTAGGGTCCATAATTCGCGCCCGCTCGCCAGGTCCCAGAGTATGAGGGTGGTCTCCCGGCCTCCCGAGAGGTCGCTTCCCGAGGCAAGCGCCTTCCCGTCAGGCGAGAAGGCGAGCGAAGTGACCGAATCCAAATGCTCACTACTCAAGGTGCGCAGTTGGCGCCCGCTGGCCACGTCCCAGAGTATGATGGTTCTGTCCTCGCCGCCCGAGGCCAGCGTCTTCCCGTCAGGCGAGAAGGCGACGGCCCCACCACCGCGCGTTTGCCCGCTCAGGGTGCGCAGTTGGCGCGCGCTGGCCGCGTCCCAGAGCGTGATGTCGGCGCCGCCCGAGGCCAGCACCGCCCCGTCCGGCGAGAAGGCCACGGCGGGCCCAGCCCCGCTCAGGGTGCGTGGATCGCCCCCGTTCACCATGTCCCAGAGCTTGACGCCGTCAAGGCTGCCCGCGGCCAGCACCTTTCCATCCGGCGAGAAAGCGACGTGTTCAACGTCATACGCATGCCCACTCAGGGCAGGCAGTTCGCGCCCGCTGGCCATGTCCCAGAGTTTGATGGTGGCGTCGTTGCTGCCCGCGGCCAGCACCTTGCCGTCAGGCGAGAAGGCGACGGAGTTGACCCAATGCGTAAGCCCCCTCAGCGTGCGCAGTTCGCGCCCGCTGGCCACGTCCCAGAGCTTGATGGTGTTGTCAACGCTTCCCGAGGCAAGCACCTTGCCGTCAGGCGAGAAGGCGACGGAGTCGACAGCATAGGTATGCCCGGTCAGGGTGTGCAGTGCGCGCCCGCTGGCCATGTCCCAGAGCTTGATGGTGTCGTCGCCGCTGCCCGAGGCCAGCATCTTCCCATCCCGCGAGAAGGCGACGGAGTTGACCCAATCGCGATGCACGACGCCTGTGCCCAGTTCCTGCCCGCTGGCCACGCCCCAGAGCTTGAGAGTATTGTCCTGGCCGCCCGAGGCGAGCACTGTCCCGTCCGGCGAGAAGGCGACGGAACGAACGCCAGCCGTATGCCCACTCAGGGTGCGCGGGTCGCCTCCGTTCGCCACGTCCCAGAGCTTGATGGTCTTGTCGTCGCTTCCCGAGGCGAGCATTTTCCCGTCCGGCGAGAAGGCGACGGAACGAACGTCATCCGTATGCCCACTGAGGGTGCGCAGTTCGCGCCCGCTCGCCACATCCCAGAGCTTGACCGTGTGATCTGAACTGCCCGAGGCGAGCATTTTCCCGTCCGGCGAGAACGCGACCGACCAAACGTCGCCGGAATGTCCGCTGAGGGTGCGCAGCTCGCGCCCGCCGGCCACGTCCCAGAGCTTGATGGTGTCGTCCCTGCTGCCCGAGGCCAGAATGCTCCCGTCCGGCGAGAAAGCGACGGATTGAACAGAATCCGTATGCCCGCTCAAGGTGCGCAGTTCGCGCCCGCTGGCCATGTCCCAAAGTATGATGGATTGGTCCAAGCTGCCCGAGGCCAGAATGCTCCCGTCCGGCGAAAAGGCGACGGAATTGACCCAACCGATAAGCTGGGAATGGCCCAGTTGCGGGAAGATCGCCGGTTCGCTCTGATCTTGGGCGTGCGCCGCGCCGAGGCACGCGCACAGCATGGCCACAACGGCCAAGATCCGCATTTTCATCGCCTCCTCCTTCGCGGCGCCGCACGGGCGTCCGCGCGGGAAATCGAATCCGCTCTCCGCGGTTAGATCGATATCACTTGAGGGTGCGCAGCTCGCGCCCGCTCGCCATGTCCCAGAGCTTGACCGTCTCGTCGCCACTGCCCGAGGCTAGCATTTTTCCGTCCGGTGAGAACGCGACGGATTTGACCGCACCGGAATGCCCGCTGAGGGTGCGCAGGTCGCCCCCGCTCGCCACGTCCCACAGCCTGATCGTGTCGTCCAAACTGCCCGAGGCCAGCACGCGCCCGTCCGGCGAGAACGCGACGGAGAGCACCCCGTCGGAATGTCCGCTGAGCGTGCGCAGCTCGCGCCCGCTCGCCACGTCCCAGAGCTCGATGGTTTTGTCGCCGCTGCCGGAGGCGAGCATCTTCCCGTCCGGCGAGAACGCGACGGAGTTGACCTCATTCCTATGCCCGGCGAGCGTGCGCAGTTCGCGCCCGCTGGCCACGTCCCAGAGCTTGATGGTTTTGTCGTCGCTGCCGGAGGCGAGCATCTTCCCGTCCGGCGAGAACGCGACGGAGAAGACCGCATTGGCAGGTCCGCTGAGGGTGTGCAGCTCGCGCCCGCTGGCCACGTCCCAGAGCTTGATCGTCTTGTCGCCGCTGCCCGAGGCCAGCATCTGCCCGTCCGGCGAGAACGCGACGGAGAAGACCGCATTGGCAGGTCCGCTGAGGGCGCGCAGCTCGCGCCCGCTGGCCACGTCCCAGAGCTTAGTTGTGTTGTCGCCACTGCCCGAAGCCAGCGTCTTCCCGTCCGGCGAGAACGCGACGGAGAAGACCACAGCCGTATGTCCACTCAGGGTGCGCAGCTCGCGTCCGCTCGCCACGTCCCAGAGATTGATCGTCCTGACGCCGCCCGAGGCCAGCATGCGCGCGTCCGGCGAGAACGCGACAGATTGAACCGGTTCGGAATGTCCCTGTTGCGGGGAGATTTTGGGTTGGTCCTGCGCCCGTGCCGCGCCGAGGCACGCGCACAGCATGGCCAGAATGGCCAACATCCGCATTTTCATCGCTCCCTCCTTCGCCGCGCCGCACGGGCGTCCGCGTGGGAAATCGAAACACGCTCTCCGCGGCGAGAACGACATCACCTCCACAGCCTAACGGCTCAAGGCACGCAACGCCAGTCACAGTCAAGGCCAACGGGACCTGGCCTATTCCCCTTAGCCTCAGGTGGAAACTGGACTCCTCTTTTTGCCAGATCGGCATCGGTCAGATTGAGCGCTTTCTCTCTGTTTTGTAATGAAGTCCTCATGTTGGTACATTGCGCGGGGGTTGGCGTAGGTGGCGAGGGCTGGCCCGGTGTCACCGTCGGAAAGCAGGTTTGGAAATATCCATTGATATCTTGCACCAGCACTTGAATTTGTTGATCATCGGTTTGAGCTGCCGTCGGTGCAGAAGACAGCACCACCGCGCCCGCGCTGATCAGGCAGAGTGCTGACGCAATATTCGTTTTCCGCATTGATACCCTCCCTTGACACGTCGTATCCGCCGCTGTTTTATCAGCGACGTAAGCGCCTGTCGACGGGCGCCTTGCGCGCGGGGCTGCGGAGACTCGATAGCTTCGCTCTTACGCGGCGAAGCCAGGGGGGAGTCGTCGTGTTGCCTACGAATATCGGCAAATTCGTTGTTGTCGCCGGGGCGCTGATCCTTCTCGGCGGCTGCCAGACGCTCGGCCCGACCGCGATCGACCAAGGCCGCTACCAATACAACAGCATCATCCAGTCGACATCGAAGGAGCAAACGCTGGCAAACATCCTTCGCGTCGCCCACAATGAGCCGATCTCGTACATGGACGTGACCGAGGTGGATGCGTCGCAATCAGTCGGCGGCCAGTTCACCAGCGCGCTCACCAATATCGGCGCCACGGCGGGCAAAACGGGCGGGACGCTCTCCGGCCAGGTAGGGAGCGTGGCTGGCGGCGTGCAATATTCCGAGACGCCGACCATTCGCTACCAGCCCCTGCTCGGCCAGGCGCTGGTCGCGCAACTGGTGACGCCAGTCAGCGTCGATGCGCTGGGGCTATTACAAGATTCGTCTTGGCCTGTTTCTTCGCTCTTGGATTTTGCGACGAGTTACCTGACCCTCGACTATAGCGCGTTCTATCCGGCGGTGAACATCATCTCCGAACTCTCCAGCCATCAGGCTCTGGAGTTGGTCGCCACAAAATCTGAATTGACCAAGGCACAAGATTCGACGAGAAGCGGGCCGATAGGCCAAAGCAAATCGGGAAACGTTACCCTGGAAGTGACCAACAAGTCGACGGGCGCCGGCGCGAACGACGCTTTGACAATCTACCTTCAGCCTTTCCCTATGCACGACCCCCCCAGTCGAAACGAGCAAAAGCTGCGGTTGTGGATTCGACTGCTTCGGTTTTACGCCGGAACGCAAGCGAAATTCACGCCGCAGAATCGCGCATGGTGCGCCCAAAACAGACTGTCGATGAACAGGAATGATCTGAGAAACTGGGATTTTAATCTCGGGTCAAATCGCCAAAATTTCGATCTGGATGAGCTTCGACGATGTGTGCCAGGCTCCCTCGAGTTGCGAACCCTAGTGACGCCGCCCGCAAAGGTGCAAAGCGATGATCTGATCAGCGGCGTGCCATTGATGAGAACCTATTCCGCTCTCGGGATTCTCAAGAACGCAACCGAGAAGCCTAGCCCGAAAATTGCCTTCGTCAGTCCTGATAGATATAGCAAAATCATCTCTTATGCTTGGAACAAAGACGTCGACAACTTGAGTTTTTACTACTTGCTGCCCGGGACCGAGGATCGGGGCGGGACCGAGGATCAGGGCGACGTTTCGGTCAGCGACGAGACAATAGACGATGCCGTGGCCGACTGGATCCGTTCCTCATCAGCCGGCCTATTCGTGTACGAGCCAAAGACCGCCAACTGGTCTGACAGTGATTACATCAGTTGGAACCATCGGCTGGGCAGCCTCAGACGCTATATTCTTATCGTCGTAGATGATCATCTACCGACGAATCCGCCCTATGTCGCTTATGCCTATCAGGGTAAGTGGTACTATATCGATGGCGGTGACACTATATCGCAGAAGAACTTCGATCTGATATCCTTGTTCCTCACCATGATGGCGACCCCTTCAACGGTTCCTCCGCTATCTCCTGTAATAAACGTGGGCGGAGGGTGAACGGCGCCGCTGTCCGGTCCTATCCCTTGACCAATGGTTGGCCGTCGCCGGGATCGGCGAAGGCCCCATTTTCCGGCCGGTCAATCGGCATAGCCGCGTCGCCGCCGAACGGCTATCGGGTGAAGCTGTCTCGCTGATCGTCAAGGAGCGCGTCACCGCCGCCGGTATGGACCCGGCCGGCTATTCGGGCCCGAGCGTGCGGGCGGGCTTCGCCACGAGCGCGGCGCAGCAGGGGGTCTCGTCTTTCAAGATCAGAGCCCAGACGGGTCACAGAAGCGACGCGATGCTCGCGAGATACGTTCGCGACGGGGCATTGTTCGTCGGCAATGCGGCTGGCGCGCTGTTGTGAGTGGCCGAGTGTGTCTCAGCGCCGGATTGGGGCTCTGACTCGGATTCGATGAAGTTCGGTGGCGAGTTCGCGCTGTTTCCTTTTGCAGAATCAGCGCCATGCGAGCCAATTTCGGAAGTCTCTCGCTTGTTCCCGACGGCCTTGTCGCCGAAAGCGTTTCCATCGTCGGCGAAACGATGGTCGTGACGGCTCGGGGCAAGGTGGGGGAGGCCTGCTGCCCGCTTTGTGGGGAGGTTTCGCGTCGGGTCCACAGCCGATATGTGCGCCACGTGAGGGATTTGCCCATTTCGGGAAGGGGCGTTCGCCTCTGTCTGGCGACGCGGCGGTTTTCTTGCGAGCGGCGAGATTGCCCGAGGCGGATTTTTGCCGAGCGCTTCGAGGAGGCGGTGTCGCCGGCGCGGGCGCGTCGGACGTCGCGGCTGGAACATATCGTCCATCATTTGGGTCTGGCCCTTGGCGGCCGGCCGGCGGCCAGCTTCGCCAAGCGACTGATGTAGCCGGTCGGCAACGACACCCTGCTGCGCGTCGTGCGACGACGAGCCAGCCCGCCAACTGACAGCCCGACGGTTGCCGGGATCGATGACTGGGCTTTTCGTCGAAACCATCGCTACGGCGCGATTGTCGGCGATCTGGAGCAGCGGAAGATTGTGACGCTGCTTCCCGATTGCGAGATCGGAACGGTGCGGGCTCGGCTCGCGGCTCATCCCGACATCAAAGTCATCTCCCGTGATCGCGGCGGAGGTTATGGCGAGGCCGCTGCCGAGGCGCTTCCCGCTGCGACGCAAGTCGCCGATCGCTGCCGCTTGGTGGAGAACGCCAGCGCCGCGTTCCTCGACGCCGTGCGCAAATCCATGCGCGCGATCCGCGGCGCGATCGGGGCGACGACCATAAGCCCGGAACTGCTCACGAGCGCGGAAAAGCTGCAATACGAAAGCTTTCTGCGGCGCGAGGAGACCAATGCCGCAATCACCAACCTCGCCAGGGAGGGGGCGTCGATCAAGCAGATCGTTCGCCGCATAGGCCATAGCCGCAAACTCGTTCGCCAAGTTCTGCGAGGCGAAAGAACGGAGGTTTTCCAGACCGGCCAAACCACGATCGACGCCTACTTGCCCTTCCTAGAAGCACAATGGACGAACGGCTGCCGGAAGGGCGCCGAACTTTGGCGGCGTCTCAAAGAGCAAGGCTACCGGGGTTCGCTGCGCGTCGTCAGCGGGTGGGCGACGCGCCGTCGTCGCGCGCAGAAGGTGAGCCACCAGCAGTTACAGAGAGTTCCCTCAGCGCGAATGATTGCGCGCCTCATGACCCTCAAGCGCGATCATATGAGCAAGACCGACACCGTCACCGTCGCCGCCATTCAGGCGGGCGCGCCCTCGCTCGTAGAGGCTCGCGCGCTCATCGATCGATTCCAAGCCATGATTCGAAAGAAGGATGGCGATCGGCTCGATCCTTGGATCGCCGACGCCAAGGGAAGTCTTGTCTCATCGTTCGCAATGGGCGTCGAGAGGGACAAATCCGCCGTCCGAGCGGCGATCACGGAACCTTGGTCCAATGGCCAGGTCGAGGGTCAGATCGCCAAACTCAAGCTCGTCAAACGCCAGATGTGCGGGCGCGCCAACCTCGACCTTCTCCAAGCCGGATTGCTGCGCGCCGCTTGAAGCCCCGAGGCGTCATCGAAATTGCGTCAGAGCCGGATTGGGACCCCACCCAGAAAGGGGAGCAATACACTGAAATCGAACACGAATTCGCGTTGATGCCGGGGGTCCCGATCGGCGTCGATTTGGACGGTATTCTTTGTCGAATTTTTGATGTTGGATCAAAGCGCTAGATCGGATTCCGCAGGGGGGTCGGATTCCGGTGCTGATGCACAGGAGGCAGGCGAAGGCGTTGCGGTTGCGGTTTTCCCCGGTTCTTTGCGAGGCGGCGGCGGCGAAGCAGCCAACCTATGACTAAAGTTCCGGTTGGATTGGGTCCGCCACAAGCTTGATCAGACTTTGTCTAAAACCGCCTCGATCGCCTCGATCTGAAACGGCTTCGCTAAGAAC
This sequence comes from Roseiarcus sp., assembly GCA_050015935.1. Lineage (GTDB taxonomy): Bacteria > Pseudomonadota > Alphaproteobacteria > Rhizobiales > Beijerinckiaceae > Roseiarcus. The sequence goes on along the minus strand of JBEKAL010000007.1, from coordinate 13,958 downwards.
CCATGCACCCGCATCTTCCGCGCCGCTTCGACAATCGAGAGGTCGTCCTGGGAATAATAGCCGGAGATGATAACGATCTTCATCATGCCGTGTTGCCGCGCCATCTTCGCCGCAAGTTGGAGGCCATCCATGTCTGGCAGACGGACATCGATGAACGCCACCGGGAATGCGCCGCGATCGGCCAAGCCGAGGGCCTCATGCCCGCTCTGAGCGATTGTCACGCAATAACCGGAGAATTCCAAGGTGACCTTGAGGACCCAGCACATATCCGGATCGTCATCGACCACCAACGCCAACTTCGGGGTTCGTGATGACAACGACGGGCTTCTCATGGCCGAAAGGCGAGTTGTGAGTCCGGCGGTTCCTTCTTGGCTCGCGGCAGGCGCACCGAGAACGTCGTCCCTTCCGTCGGCGACGTCACGACCGCGATGGCGCCGCCGTGCTGCTGCACGATCGAATGCGAGACGAACAGACCAAGACCCGACCGCCGACTGTCGTTCCGCAGCGTAAAGAAGGGATCGAACACCTTGGAAAGTTGCGCTCCGGGAATGCCGGGACCGGTATTGTGGATGTCAATGAGAATGTCCTTGTCGAGCCTTACCGTGATGGTCAGCTCGCCGCCATCCGGCATCGCCTGAAAGGCGTTGGCGATGAGATTGATCATCACGAGTTCGAGCAAATTCTGCACGCCCTCGGCGTAGACCGCCGGCGGCTGACTGTTTGCGTCCCATCGCACTTGCGTATTCGGCGCCGCCTCGCTCGACACCAACAGCAAGGCGTTGCGCAGCACCTCCAGCACGTCGACCTTCGTCGTTTCCTGGATGCGGCCGGGGCGGACGAAACGCAACAGGCTGTCGACAATGAGCGAAGCCCGATTGATGCCCCCGATGACCTTTTCGACACATTCGAGCAGCAATTCAGGGGACCCGACGCCTCGCCTGAGCAACTGCGCTGCGGCGGAGCTGACGCCGAGCGGATTGCGGATTTCGTGCGCGATGCCGCCGATGACCAAACCCAGCGCAGCGAGCTTTTCGGCTTGCTGCATCTGCGCCTCCATCTCCCGCTGCTCGACCAGGTTGCGGCCGACGATGACGACGCCCGATACGCTGCCGTCGCTTCCCGTCATCGGCGACACATGCCACGATATTGGGATGACCTTCCCGTCCGCACACGTCACCGGCCATTCCGCAGTCAGGCGCTGGCCGGTCCTGCGGATGTCGCGATAGCATGACCTGACCTCCGCCTGTTGCGGCTCTCCGATCAACTCGGCGAGCGAACGGCCCAGGGTTTGCCGCGGCGAATATCCCGTCGCCCGTTCCGCGGCGGTATTCCAGGTCAGGATCGTGCCGACCGCATCGGTCGAGATGATCAGGTCGCCGGCGCACTCGACAATGCTGGCGAGGTGCAACTGGGTTCGCCGAACCTCCTCACTGAGGTTCAGCAGATCGGTGATGTCGTCCATCACCAGGAGCGCCGCGCGCCCCACTCGCGCATCGAGTTGCAGCCGCCGGATGCTGTATGAGTAGACGCGTAGCGAGATGCCCGGCGCCCGGTAGGTCATCTTGCGACGCTGCAACGACTCGCCGGTGCGGATCACCTCGCGTATCTGCTGATCGAGAGGGATGTCCCTGAACGCCGCCGGAAGCACCTCCTGCAGGTTCAGACCTTGTACGGTGTTGAGCGTGCCATGCGATTTTTCAAGGAAGTTCCGGTTCGCCATCAAGACGACCAAAGTCTCGTCCACGATCAATATAGACGACGGTATCGTCGAGCTGAGGGCGTCGAACAGGTTCCCATAGTCGAAGGTGATGGCGAGCGCCTGGGTCCATCGACGCGGCGGGTTGACCATCGGAGGCGGGTTCTTCATGCGTCCTGCCGCAGGCCCCTCTCGTCGAGCACGGGGCGGAAGCTGTACGGTGGCCACGGCCCCGACAACGCGACATGAAGACGCCCCTGCTCCGCCGCCAATTCGTCCACCCGCTCCCGCAGGGCCGCGCGCCGTTCGACGGATACGAGAAGGGCGTAGTCCTCGACATGCTGGGGACCGGCGTCCTGCGAGGCCGAGGATCGCGCCAGCGGACGGATGGCGGCGGTCAACGGGCGCAACCGATCGACGACGCCCGGCATAAGCCGCGCGGCGCGCTTTCTGGCGGATTCGATGAGGGCAGGCCGCTCCTGGCGCAATCGGAGATAACGCGTTCCCGGCGGATAGCGCGACCATTCGGGCCAAAGCTCCATGGCCAGCTCCTCGAGCGTCTCCAGACCGTCCAGTTCGGTCGTCAGCTTGAGGGCCCACTCCTGTTGGCCCGTGACTTGCCGCAAGAAGCCCGTGATCGCCGCCTCGTGCCGCCGCATCGAGCCCGTCAGGCTGTCAAGGCTGACATACAGCGTCGCGAAGGGCGCCGGGAATACCGGCGACCCCTGCATCGCGCGCTCCACCACGGCTTCGTGACGGCAGATGCGCGGCATGATCCAGGCCGGGTCCGCCAGGTTGCGTTCGCCCTCGGCGCCGCAGAACTCCGCCGCCAGGACCAAGCCGATCACCGCGCCGATCGCGCCGACCCGATGCAGCGAGAGCGCCGGGTCCGCATCGAACGTGTGCGGCAAATCGCCCGGCTCGGGCGCCTCGACATAAGCATAGACGTAGATCGCGTGGTCCGTCGGCGAGGGAGCCGATGGCGCGTCGAAGATCGCGTCGCTGGGGGTAAGCGAGGTCATGGGTTCGCCGTGGCGTGTCGTTCGATGGTCTTGAGCTTGGTGCGGAACGTCTTGTAGTCGATGCTGAGTTGCCGGGCCGCGGCGGCCTTGTTGCCCCCCGCCTGGGCCAGAGCGTTCAGGATCGCATCGCGTTCGACCTCTCTCACCCGGTGCTGCACCCTGTTGCGCAGCGGCGCATCGGCCATAGCGGAGCACGGGACTTGTACGGCGGTCCTGGTCGATTGCGGCATGCACGCCTTGACCTCCGCAGCCGTGACCTTGCACGACGCCATCAGGCCCGCGCGCCGCACCACGTTGCGCAATTGGCGGACGTTGCCCGGCCAGGGGTATTCTCGAAGCAGGTCCAGGGCGTCGGGGGTGATTTCAATGATTGCGCCGTCAAGCGCCCGTTGCGTCTGATCGAGGAACCGGCGCGCCAGGAATTCGATGTCTTCCGGTCGCGTGCGCAGCGCCGGAACGACGATGGCGTACTCGGACAGTCGATAGAACAGGTCGGGCCTGAAGGCGCTGGCGTCTTCGTCCTCCACCAGGTTGACGTTGGTCGCGGCGAGCACGCGGATGTCGAGATGGATCGGCGCCGTGCCGCCGACACGGTAGATGACCCGCTCTTCGAGAGCGCGCAACAAGGCCTGCTGCCCGACGGCGCAAAGATTGCCGATCTCGTCCAGGAAGATCGTTCCATGCTCCGCGGCAAGCTCGAAACGTCCGCGCCGTCGTTCGTTGGCGCCGGTGTAGGCGCCGCGCTCATGACCGAAAAACTCCGATTCCACCAGCGCTTCGACAATCGCGCCGCAGTCGAAGACGACGCAGGGACGCGCCGCCCGCGGCCCGTGGCGGTGCAGCGCCTTTGCGACGATTTCCTTGCCGGCGCCCGTCTCCCCGCAGATCAACACCGAATAATCGGTGTTGATGACCACCTCCATCTGGGCGATCAGGTTCTGGATCGCGGGTCCATGCCCCATCAGGCCGGTGACGGCCTCACGCAGATTTTCGCCCGGTCGACCCGGCGCTGCGCCTTGTTGCGCCATGGCGCGCCTGACGGCGGAAACGACGTCGGCGTTCTCGAACGGCTTGGTCAGGTAATCGAAAGCCCCGGCGCGAATCGCATCGACGGCGCCGGAAATGCTGCCGTAGCCGGTGATCACGATGACCGGCACGGAACGGCACTGACATCTCAGGCGCGCCAGCACCTCGACGCCGCTGAGGTCGGGCATCCGAAGATCAAGCAAGACCGCAGCCGGATTGGTTCGCGCCGCGATTTCGAGGCCGGCCGTTCCGGCGTCGGCTTCAGCGACGGCGAGGCCGACGTCGGCGAGGATCGTGCGCAGCGCCCAACGCATGTCCGGGTCGTCGTCGATGACCAATACCGACGGTCGCGTGTGCATCGTCATAACAGGATCCCGTCACGGCGCGCGGTCGCCCTATCGAAATCGATCGGCGCGATATGTTTCACTCGTGTCGACGGGGGTGCGAAATGCGGAATTGCATCAGCGTTCCTTCGGCGGATGCTGGCGGACGAGGCGCGAACTGCGGCCGTCGACGACGGCTCCGGCGCCCGCGGCTCCACGGGGAGCGGAAAGGTCGGCGCGGCCGGCCGGACGATCGAAGCGCCGGTTGAGCGGCGGAGCGGCCTGAAAGCTGAACCCAATCGACGACCTGATCCCGAACCGCGCCCATCGCATCCCCCGTCGCGTAACGACCCGATAAAGCCAGACAAAAGGCCCAAGGAACCGAGCGACAGAAAGACAGATTCGACGCTTTCACACCCGATATTGAAATCGCGACGCTTCAACGGATATGCCGCATCCTGACCAATCTCGGATGCGCCGCCCATTGCAAAAGCCTCGCTCGCGAATCACCCTTAGGTTGACCGAACCTAAGAAGAACAACCTCTGCGTGTCAACAATCGCCGCCAAAAAAGCGCGATCATGGAAAAGACGGCGTTACGCCGGCGGGCTGTTATTTGCCTAAACGCGTCGCCTTCGTCGGCGCCGATCTGGTCGCTCGGCGCGATCTCCCGGCGTCGCGCTCTCGATCGCCTATCCCTGGCGTTCGAGATTGGCGCGCTCGAAACGGACCCCGTTCGGCCTGCCTCGCGGTCACGACCAAGCGGCGGAAAATTGTATCGCAAATTCTTGAAATAGCGGCCGCGCGCCGAGAAACGGCGCCGGTCCCATACGAGGGAAATCGCAGTTGAAAAAATGAGGCCGCCTGCGGCTCGGGGATCTCAGGCGAACACTTGGTCTAGCCGCGCTGCGCAGCCACGGCGGCGTCGAAATCTTCCTGTCGGATCCGCAGATCGGAGATCGCGGCCACCGTCACGCCCGCCGCCGGGAAGACGCGACGAATTGCATTCATGGCCGCGCGGTCGCAGACGAAACGGACCTCGGCGGCGGACAAGCCGTCCGTCCGCTCGGCCAGCCCGGCGATATCGACGGCCTCGTCCACCGGCTTCGAACGCAGATGCACCGCGAGCACGGCTGCGCGCGCTTGCAGGTTAGGTTTTGGCACTTCCAGCTGATAGTCCAGCCGGCCGGGCCGCAGCAAGGCGTCGTCCACGATGTCCGGCCGGTTGGTCGCGGCGATCACCCAGACATCCTTGAGCGCTTCCACGCCGTCAATCTCGGTCAGCAGCTGGCTGACAACCCGATCGGTCACCGGCGAGTGGTCGTGGCCGCGTTTCGGCACCAACGCCTCCACCTCGTCGAGAAACACGATGCAGGGCGCGACTTGGCGCGCGCGAGCGAAGAGTTCTCGCACAGATCGTTCGGACTCGCCGACGTATTTCGACAGCAGCTCCGGTCCCTTAACGCTGATGAAATTGAGGTTGCTCTGCGATGCAAGGGCCTTGACCATCAGAGTCTTGCCGTTGCCGGGGGGACCATACAGCATGATGCCGCGCGGCGGCCTCACGCCGGCGTGCTCGAACAGCGCGGGTTGCGACAGCGGCCAAACGATCGCTTCCTGCAATGCCGCCTTGATGTCGTCGAGCCCTCCGACATCGTCCCAGCGCACGTTCGGCACTTCGACAGAGAGTTCACGGAGCGCGGACGGCTCGACCTCCCCCAGCGCCGCGGTGAAATCGGCCATCGTCACCTCCATGGCCATCAGGATGTCGAACGGCACTGGACCCCCGCCCGGTTTGAGCAACGGCAAATGGCGCTGCAATGAGGCCATCGCCGCCTCGCGGCAGAGCGCGGCGAGATCCGCCCCGGTGAAGCCGTGTGTGACGTCGGCCAGCGCCTCACGATCGACGTCCGCGGCAACCGGCGTGCTGCGCAAATAGATTTCGAGGATCTCGCGTCGCGCCTTGGCGTTCGGCACGCCGATCGCAATCTCACGGTCGAAGCGCCCGGGGCGGCGCAGCGCCGGGTCGATGCTGTCCGGGCGGTTGGTTGCGGCCATGACGATGACGTCGCCGCGCGCCTTCAGCCCATCCATCAGCGACAGGAGTTGGGCCACCACGCGCTTTTCCACTTCGCCCTCGACCCTTTCGCGTTTCGGAGCCAAGGAGTCGATTTCGTCGAAAAAGATGATCGCCGGCGCCCGCTGCGACGCGTCGTCGAAAATCTTGCGCAGCCGCGCTTCGCTTTCACCGTAGAACTTCTGGATGATCTCGGGCCCGTTGACATAAATGAACGCGGTGGCGGTCTCATGGGCGATCGCCCGGGCCATCAGCGTCTTGCCGCAGCCGGGCGGGCCATACAGCAACACCCCCTTCGGCGGCTTGATCCCCAGGCGCTCGAAGATCTCCGGGTGGGTGAGCGGCAGCTCGATCATCTCGCGGATTTTTTGCAGCTCGTGCTCCAGGCCGCCCAGGTCGTCGTAGGTGATGATGTCATCGGTCTGCGGCGCATCGGCCCGCGCGCGCTCGACGACCAGCAGGGTGTCAGGCTGGATCAACACCGGTCCATCGGGTTCGGTCCGGCTCACCTGGAAGTCGCGGCGCGCGGAGCCGAACAGCGCCGCGCGCACCCGATCGCCCGCATGCACCGCCAAGCCGTCGAGGCGGCGAGCCATGTAGTCGAGCTCGTCCTCGTGGATGGCGCCGGGGCCGATCGGCGCCAGCGCCACGCGCCGGGCGATATGATGGCTGCACTTGCTGACGGACACCGGTTCACCCAGCGCAGCGCCGGCGTTGACCCGCCCCACGCCGTCCATCTGGATGACCGCCTGCCCCCGCTGCTCCCTGAAGGTCGGCATCGCCTTGGCGACCGTGGCCCGGTTGCGTCCCTGCACCATCAGAATGTCGCCGGGCGCTGCGTGGATCCGCTTCAGCGAGTCGGGATCGACACGGACGATGCCGCGGCCGATGTCCTCGCGCCGCGCTTCGACCACGGTGAGCCGCAGCGCTTCGTCATCCGCGCCCGGCTCCGGATTCTTGCTCGGCATGCGAACCTCCAACGTCAGCTTGTCTCGGTCTTCAGTCGCCCTTTATCGGCAGGTATTCCACGGTAATCCGCTTCGTCAGATATCGATCGACGCCATGCAGGGCTCCGACGAACAGGATGCCGAGTTCATCCTCGCCGAGCGTTTCGGCGATGCGCTCGGCGATGAACCGGTCGCGCCGCTCCAGCAACGACGCCGCCTGCGCCTCGGTATGGCCAGGCGTTTGCAGCAGGCGATATTCCTCGATCAGCAGCTCGGGCGACTCGCTGCCGACCAGCGCCGCGCCGCGCTGCATGAGCGCGCTGAGCAAATGGTGATTCTCGCTGCCCTGCGCCGCCAGCTGCATCACCAATTCCGCCTCGTGGCCGCAGATGGGCAAACTGTCCTGGTACAGCTTCACGTGTCGCAGCGTCACGCCGCGCCGTTCGATCGCCTGATCCACCCTGGCATGGATGGCGCGCCAGATCGCGCTGTACTCATCGCAGCGCTCCCGCCACTTCCGTTCGCCGAAGCGGGCGATAAAGGCGGCCCGATAGCCGGAAGCGGCAGAGCCCATCTCGATGCTGCTGTGCACCACTGGAACGTAAAGCAGATGCGCCATGCCGGCGTCTCCGGTTTCCTATTGCGACGGCGTCGTCGTTCGCGCCAGGCGGCGGCGGGCCGACAAGTCTCAGACCTGCTTCTTCAGGCGAACCTCCAGGACGCCGTTGTGGAGCCGCAGCTTCGGCGGGTCGCCGGCGAGCTTCGCCTCGATCAGCGTTTCCTTGCGGTAGAGCCGGCCAGCGGTCTTGGCCTCGAGCAACAGGATATCGCCGTCCAGCAGGCAGCGGACCTGCGACCGGCTCACTCCGGGAAGCTCGAACAGCAGCACGGCTTCGCCGGCCTCGTCGAACATGTCGGTGACCGGCTCGACGACCTCGATGTCGGTGCGCTTCGCGGCGCGTCGCGCGGGCCTGGCCGCGGGCTCTTCGCTCGGCGGCGGCTCGGCAGCCGCCTCGCCGACCGCCGTTCGCCGGCCGATCGAATATTCCACCACCACCCCGTTCTTCTCGCGCCGGCCGTGGCGCGGCAGGTTGCCGCTCTTGTCCAGGTCGACCAGCAGGTTGATCAGATTCGCAAGTCCGCCGGCGATCTTCGTGAAGCCGCCGACCGCGTCATCATCTTTGCTCATGTGGCCAATGTCCTCTCGATTGCGGGCGACGCGGTTTGGCCGCCCAACGCCTGCTCGACCCGCGACAGCCGTTCGCCGAAGGCGGCGAGCGCCGATCCTTGCTCCGCGGCGTCCCGGCTCAACCGGGCGTCGCGGTTCCACCAGTCGAGCCCGAGTTCGCGCGCCTTATCGACAGAGCAGATCACGAGGCGCAGCTGGATGGAGAGCAGTTCGACATCGACCAGCTTGACACGGATATCGCCGGCTATGACCACGCCTTTGTCGAGGATGCGTTCGAGCAGATCGGCGAGGTTTGTGCTCTCGACGGCGTGGGTCATTGCGTGGTCGGCTGGCATGGCGGTCTCCTTCGCCCGGTTCAGCCGGGCGCCGATAGGCGTAGCGTCAGGTCCGCCTCCGACAACCCGAATAGCTGGCGCAGGCGGGCGATCTCCATAGTCTGGGCGTAAAGCGCGGTCCCGACGCTCTCGATTTCCGCTGGCGTCAGCGTCCCGTTGCCCATGCGCCGAACCGCCTGCCGTTCCAGCACTTCGTGCAGCAGGTTCACGAGCGTGAGCACGAGCTTCACCAACCCCTGGTGCATTCCCCCGTGGTCGTGCGGATCGTCGTGCGCAGCGGCGGCGGCCGACGGCGGCGATGCGCGGACGGTCTCGACGGATCGGTCGCTCGCGCTTGCGCGCGGGGCCGCCGACGGCGGGGCGGAGAAATGGGCCGGGTCTGTCGATTCATCGCGCGGTGCCGGCGGCGCGGGCGATCGTGGGGGCGCGCAAGAGGCAGGAGAAGCGGAGAAGAACGACCCCTGCGGGCGCACGGTGTCGATCGCCGCGAGCATCAGCCGCAGATCCAGCAACACCAGTTCCACGCCGGCCACCGAAATGGTCGCGGCGCCGTCGACCGACACGCCCGTGCAAAGAATGCGGTCCACCGCCTCGGCCAGCGAGCCGAGCCCTTCGCCGTGCGCCTGGGCGACGACCGACGACCAGACTGACGGCTCGCGTGATGGCCCCTCGGCCGCTCCCCGGGATGTGAGATCAGGATCCGTGCGGACCGGCGCCATCTTCAGGTTTCCACGCCACGGAGCCGATCGAGCCGTTCCAGCAGCCTGGTCTCCTGCGCGTCAAAGGCCTCCTCGGTCAGCCGACCACTGTCCAGCGACCGGTGCAACGCGGCGAGTTCGACCATCACGGCGCGCTTCTCCGCCGCCTGCTCCTCCTGCGCGGCCTTGGCGATCTCGCGCAGGACGAACATCAGTCCGCGGCACGGCGCCATCAGCAGATCGTCGATCAACAGCATCGTTCTTGCCTCAGCATGCGGCGTTCGCGCGGCGCGCGCTTATCGACTGTCGAGCTCGAGCTGAACGAAATTGTGCGGAGGCCATGGCCCGTTCAGGTTGAACGCCAGATCATCGTCGAAGGTCTCCGCCGCCGCGTTGACCGCCGCCTCGAACGCCTCGACTCCGGCGCGCGGCACCAGCACGGCAAGGTTGGCGACCTGCCGATCACTCTGGAGCGGCATGGCCGAGATCGCGGCGCATGACGGCGTGAGCAGCGCGACGAGCTTTGTGGCTTGCGCCTCCTGGTAGTGGCGCAGGGCGCTTTCGCAGAGCTGACCCAGCCGGATCCGTTCGTCGTGCGAAGGCGGCTTCCGGCGCCCGAAGGTGCGGTCGCGCGCTTGCTGCAGTTCGCGCGAATGCTCGACGAGGTAGCCGATCGGGTCCGGCGCCTCCAGGTTGAGCCGCACCCCCATCTCGACCGCGCCGCTGATGCGGTCGAGCTGCGCAAGGAGGGCTTCACGGCATCGGTCGAGCAGGTCGACAACCGCGTCGGCGGAGGCGGTCAGCGTGCCGAACGCCGTAGGCAGCAGATCGATCTCCGCCTGCAGGGCGCGCAGCACCGCCTGAATGGCGGCGATGTGTCGGCGCTCGGCGCGGATCGTCGTCCCCTGATATTCGCTGACGAAGGCGCCGAGCGACCCCGACGCGATCCGAAACACTGGCTGCCCGGCAATGCCTTTGGGCAGATCGACGCCCGCCCCATCGGCTTGCGCGATCGCGTAAATATAGAGCGTCATGCCTCACCCTCTTGGCCGAAATGAAAATCCGCCCATGCGGACGGCGGCTCGTGTCCTGTCATTCATCGTAGTCGAGCGGCTCGTAGCTCGTCGCGGCGAGCGAAGGGTCCATTTGCACCGCGTAGCGGCGGCGTTCGAGCACTTCCTGCGTCAGAGGCAGGCCGAGGGTCTTGATGGCCAGGTCCGGCACCAGGATTTCCGCTTCGGCCTCCCACCCGCCGGCAGCTCCGACCGAGGGAGCGATCCTGGTGATGCGGACCTCGCGCGCCGCCAACTCCTTGATGAAGAACGTCCTCACGGCTTCGCCGACGGCCGCCAGTCCGGCGGCCGGGTCGTGGCGGCGAGCCGTGCGCCCGCGCGGCGCCGATGGCCGCATCCTCGCCTCTGGGCGCCGAGACTTCTCCTCCTTGTTGGGTTCCATGGTCGTCTCCGGCTGCGAGGGTCGCCGCCTCGAGAAGAGCGTCGCCGCGGCGAACCGTGCGCTGCGTTCAGTAGCTGACGCCGAACAGGCGACGGCCGTCGCGTGGGGTTTGGACGACCGCCGGCGTCGTGATCGCGGCGGCGCTCGGCTGTATCGCGGCGGCGAGGATCGCCTCCTTTTCCGTTTCAATTTCCCGGCAGCGGTCGAGCATCCGCTTGAGGCGAGCGCGCGTGGTGTCGATTTCCTGGCCGTGGCGGGCGCGCTCCAACTCCAGGAAGCTAACCCGAAGATAGGCCTTGTACGCCGCCGCGCGCTTGTCGGAGCGGACAGCCAAGGTGCGAAGGCCGGCGAGCCCGCGCGCGGGAATCATCGCTCGCGAGATCATGGCTGAGCCCTCGCAGACGGCCGCTCCCGAAGGGATTGGCTTGCGCCGCGGTCCGGCGCGTCATTGTCGCAGATGCGATGGATGAGAGCCGCGATCTGATCGGTCGGAACCGTCCCGCCGACCGCTTCCCGGCGCAGCGCCGGACCAAGAATGTCGCAGCACGCCCAAAGGAAGACGGGATCGGCCGCTTCGGCGTCCGCCCCGCGTCGCGCGAGAACGCGGGCGAGGGCGATGCAGGCGCGGATCGTGGGATAGTACGGTTGCCGGCCTTCGCTGCGGCACAGCCGGATCAGGTCGACGATCCGGGTCGCGGCGCGCGGGCTCAAGCCGGATCTGGCGGTGGTGATCGCGATCTCGGTGGCGCGGTCGTAATGTCCAAGCTCGATGGTGATCACCCGATCGAGCAGCGCGTCCTGAGCCCGATGAACCCCGGCGAACTCCGTGGGGTTCGAGGTGAAGATCGCCCGGAAATTCCGGTGGACGCTGACATAACCCTCGCCACGTCCGTGCAGGCGAGGCACGTTGAGCACACCCTCCGACAGGATGCTGAGAAACGGGTTGTTCGCTTCCGCGCGGCTGCGGTTGAACTCGTCGTAGATGATGGTTTGGCCGAGCCGGCAGGCGGTGGTGATTCGATTGTCGATCCATAGGGCGCGGCCTTCCTCCTCCAGCTTGACGACCGAGGAGATGTAGTTGTCGACCAGACGCGACTTGCGATAGCCGCTCTCTCGTCCGATCAGGTCGGAACTGCCGAACTCATGGTCGCCGTGCAGCAGGACCGCGGGTCGACCCAGTTGCGCGGCGATGTGGAATGCGAGCGTGGTCTTGCCGGTCCCGGCCGGCCCGCTGAGATGGACCGCGTAACCGGTATGAAGATACGTCAGCGCACGTTCGGTAATCGCCTGAATGGCAGGCGATACGACGAATTCCTTGCTCGGCTCCAATGCGAGCGAGTCGTCCTCGGCCTCGCCGCCGGGTTCGGCGGCGAGGGCGCCCTCCAGCATGCTCATGTCGTTCATGACGGCCTTCCGCCTTTGCGGGGGCTGGGCGATCCGCCATGCCGACGAGCCTGCGCCAGAGATGGCGGCGGCGGCGGCGCGGCGTGCGGCCGGGCTTCACGCGCCGGGGCCTCCTCCCGCGCGCCGCTCGTCGCCGGCGACATTGGCGTCGGCGCGGCGACCTTGCGAGTCGGCTCGGCGGCTCGGGCGGGTTCGGTTTCCGTGGCTCGAGGGGGCGCGGTTTCCGTTGCTTGAGAGCGCGCAGTTTCGGCGGGTCGGGAAGACTCGGTTCGAAGCGGGCGGTCCGCGGCGCGCGCCGCGGGACGCGCGGGCGGCGGCGGCTCGCGCCCGCGCCAGGCTTCGCCGGCGCCGTGACGATCGCGCGCGGCCTCGTCCAACTGGCGATGCACCGCGTCGGCCGTCGCCTTCAGCGCCGCGCAGGCTCTTCCCTGGTCGGCGCGAAACCCATCGCGCAGGGCGCCGACGCCGGCGGTGAGATCGGTCATGAAGGCGGCCAACTGGCCGTGTTGGGCGCCGCGCTGATTGTTGAGTTCCGTGCGAAACCCATCGCGCAGGGCGCCGACGCCGGCGGTGAGATCGGTCATGAAGGCGGCCAACTGCCGGCGTTGCGCCCCCGCCAGTTTGAGGCGATGCCCGTGCTTCGCTAGTCTGGCGCGCCGATAGAGCGCAAGGAGCGTCTCGACGATCCTGGCCCGCTGCGCGTTCGTCGCCGCGGCCGCAATGCGATAGTCGCCGGCCGCTGCGGCGCGCGACGCGCCGGCGTCGCGCAGCTGTGACGCGACTGTGGTTGAGCGATTGTTCGTCGCCTTGCGACGCAGCGTCGCGGCCTCGGCTCGGTCCCGGCGGTGCACTGCGATCGAGTGCGCAAGCCCGCTCGTGGCGTCCGTCATATTCGGCATGTGTTCCTCCGCCCGTTCGCCCATGCTGTCGGGAGCAGTGCCGCGGCTCGCGGCGCGCTCCCGACAGATCTCCTGGTTAGCTTGACGCCCTCGCCTATGCCGGCGCCGCCGCGGATGCGGTGAGGCCGACGGCTTCGGCGTATTTCAGGTACGTCTCGACCGAGGCGACGACGACACGGGCCTCGATGGTGATCAGCTCGATCCCGACGAGCGAGACCTTCACCCAAGCGTCGATCACGATCCCCTTGTCGAGGATCCGATCGACAACCTCGGCGAGGCTGGACGAGTCGGTCGACTTCATGACGCGAGCCATTATGTTCCTCCTGGCTATGGATGGCTGCGCCGGACGCCTGTCACATGCTGAGCGTCCGGCTCAACCCAGGGTTGCAAAAGGCGTGCCAGTATCTTTTGCCCCGTCGACGCCGCGTAACCGACTGATTTATAACAACATGGCGCCACGCTGCGGCGGACGGACGGGAAGACGCGGGCCCCATCGCCCGGGCAAGTCGGGCGGCTGCGCCCGCCCCCGGGGCATGAATTTCTCGGATGCGGAGATTGCCGCCCTCAGTCTCAAGCCATGCGGCTTCCGCGGCGAGCGGACTCTCTTGCCGCTAGGGGGGTCGCCATAGGGCGCGAAGGGGGGCCCGGTTGGATGCGATTCGACGCCCATCGCCCCGAAGGGGTTGAATTTCCCCCGGGGGGCGATGCAAGCGCTCCCACCGCTTGCGCAACGACATTTTGTCGCAGGAATGTCGTGTGAACATTAACCCGACTTCGCGGATTCGCTGTCGGAAAGGCGGGGTTTGCGAGTTTTTGGGTTCGTAAGTAATTGATTTTGTTTTATCGGGTGCTGCCAATATTGGTAAAAAGGCGTGTAGTGAAGACCTAC
>JBEKAL010000006.1:0-31181 GCA_050015935.1 Roseiarcus sp. | reverse complement strand
GCGAAGGACATCGACGCTGCGAGCTGGGCGCAAATCTTCCTGAAATTCAATCTATCGAATCCGGCTGTCACCGCCGTGATCCCTGGCACCGACAAGCCGGAATACATGCTCGACAATCTCGACGCCGGCCGAGGGCGGCTGCCTGACGCCGCGATGCGCCAGAAGATTATCGCGGCAATCGGCTGACGACTGCGCTATGCCCTGCCGCCTCGCCGGAGGCGCGGCGGCATTATCCGCGGACGTTCCTCTGGACCAACGGACCGTCGGAACCCGCAGCGATCGCGGATCGACCGTCGCAATGCGAACGGGTTCGATCCTGTTGGGACGCCACGCCAAACAGAAGGTCCGCAACCGCGGGATCGCTGACGGGGCGTTCGGCGCCTGAAGGCCAGGCGGAGAGTCGTCCTCGCCGCGATCCTCGACTTGTTCGCCGCCGTCTTCCTGTTCGGCTTTGTCGTCGCCCAGGCACGGGCCGGCGCGACGCCAACCGGATTCAGCCTAGACGGGCTGGCGGCGTTTCTGCTATTCGCCGCCGTCGTCGCTTATTTCGTCGTCGGCGAGAGGGTTGGCGGCGCGCTTTGGAGACGGATTCCGGGCTTGGTTCGCTGAAGCGGCGGATGCGCGCTCGGCGCCGTTCCGGCGTGAGGGGTTGTTTGCGCGCGTGCGGCATTGCACGTCGGCGCGGATGGGGGTTTGCTTTGGCTGGGGGGCGCTGGCGTGCGTTTGGTTGGGGGGCTCGCTGTCGCGCTCTGCGCGTGGATCGGTTCGCTGAGCGCAGCGCCGGGGCTGGTGCGCGTCGACGTCGATCTCGCCGCCCAGGCGATGCGCGTCGCGGCTGATACGGGCGAGCGCTACGAATGGCCGATTTCGTCGGGGAGTCCGGGCCATGAGACGCCGCGCGGAATCTTTCGGCCGACCGCGCTTTATCCGATGATTCATTCATACAAATACGGCAACGAGCCGATGCCGTACTCGATCTTCTTCTATGGTCAGTATGCGATCCATGGCACCGAGGCGGTGGGCGCCCTCGGACAGCCGGTCTCGCACGGTTGCATCCGTCTGTCGCCGGACGCCGCCGCGACGCTTTATGCGCTGGTCAGCCGCGAAGGCGCGTTGATCCAGATCGGCGGCGCGTCCGCGCCAGTCGACTTCGCCGCTGAGGTCGGCCGCTCGCGCTAGCAAGGGCGCGCGCTCGGCTCTCGCTGAGCCAAGGCGATCGGAAATCGGCGCTTGGGCCGCGCGGCGATTCGCCTGGCAAATCGCCTGTCGCGTTTTGGCGCGAATTGGGCTATCAGGCCGTTCGACGGACTTGCCTTGAGATCCCATTTGAGGAGGCGTTGGTGCTACGACGACATTTCCTGGCCAACGCGGCCGCTCTGGCGGGCGGCGCGCTCGCTCCGCGTTTCGGCCTGGCCAATGTGCCGACGCCTTTCACCTACGATCTGACGCCGCCGATGGACAGTCGCGAGAAATTCGTCGCCTGGGGCGTTTCGCAGCGCGGCGAGGACCCGAAGTTCCTGGGCGAGCGTTTCGATCGTTTCGCCGCCCTGGTGCGCAACGAGGACATCTGGGACATCCGCCACAAGCGGGCCTTCCTGCTGACGCCGCGCGAAAAATTCGTGCTGCAGCAGAATCTTGGCCGCGCCTATGACAACGCGTTTCTCGACATCGGCTTCGGCGTGACGATTTCCGGCCCGCACCTCGTCGGCCGCATGACCAGCAATATCGATCCGAAGAAGGGCGAGAAGGTGCTCGAGATCGGCACCGGCTCGGGCTATCAGTCGGCCTATCTGGCGCACCTCACCTACAACGTCTACACGATCGAAATCATCAAGTCGCTCGCCGAGCGCACGCGCGGGATCTACGATTCGTTGATCGAGGCCGGCTACAACGAATTCAAGACGATCAGCGCCAAGAACGCCGACGGCTATTACGGCTGGGAGGAGGTGGCGCCGTTCGACAAGATCATCGTCACCTGCGGCATCGATCACGTGCCGCCGCCCTTGCTGCAACAGCTCAAGCCCGACGGGATCATGGTCATTCCCGTCGGCCCGCCCGGCGCGCAGCGCGTGCTGAAGGTCGTCAAGAGCCAAGCCGACGACGGATCGATCACCGTCGCGCGCTCCGACATTTACGGCGGCAGGATCGTTCCCTTCGTGCCTTTCACCAGGCTCGAGGGCGACGTCATCAAGGGCACGCACAACAATTGATCGCCTCGCCCCCTCGCGACCGCGACGCGCGCGAGTTTGACGGCGCGCCCGCGCGCTTGTTGATTCGGAGCCTTGTTTCATGAACGACGCAGTCGCCACGGCCGACGACGGCGCGCCGGCGATCGGCGCGAACGACCAAATCGCGCTCGACGGCCGCGGCCGTCTCGCGCTCTATCTCGCCGTGGGGCTCGGCGCCGGCGCCGTCATCGCATTGCAGATCGACATCATGCGGGTGTTCTCGGTCGGCAGCTGGGCGCATTTCGGCTCGCTGGTGGTCAGCCTGGCGATGCTCGGCTTCGGTCTCACCAGCGCGGTGATGTGCGTCGCCAAGGACTGGTTCGCGCGCAATTGGCGCATGGCGGCGAGCGTCGCGCTCGGACTGTTCGGGCCGCTCGCGGTCGCGGCCAACCTCTTCATTCAGCAACTCGGCTTCAACGCCATCTTCCTGGTCTCCGATCCCGCGCAGAAATGGAAGCTGCTCGAGATCTTTCTCGCTTCGCTGACGCCGTTTCTCGCGGGCGCGGTGTTTCTCGGCTGCGTCTTCCTGAAGAGCAATCGCACCTTCGGGCGCGTCTATTTCGCCGATCTGGCGGGCTCGGGCTTGTGCGGCCTCGTCGTGCTCGTCGCGATGTACGGCTTCAGGCCGGCCAACCTCATCGCGGCGCCGCTCGCGCTTTGGTTCGCGGCGTGCCTCGCCTGGGCGTTCGGCCCGGGGGGAAAGCGCGCGCTGGCGCCTTACGCGGCGCTGGCCCTCATCGCCTTCGGCGCTCACTTCGTCGCCGCGCCGGCGCTGGGCTTAAGCCGCCTCGCGGTCAACGACTACAAAGGCGTCGCCTACGCGCGCAAGTTCCCCGATGCGCAGGGAGTCTACGAAAGCGTTTCGCCGTTCGGCTATCTCGAGGCCTATTCGAGCTCCTATCTGCATTTCGCGCCGGGCCTCTCCGACAACGCCGGCTTCAATCTGCCGGAGATGCCCGCCAACGCCTATCTCGCGCTCTACATCGACAGCGACGGGCCGATCGGCATCATCCGCGATCTGCCGGACAAGGACACCGCCTATTTCCGTTTCCTGCCGATGTATTACCCCTATGTGATCAAGAAGGCGCCCAAGACCTTCATCACCCAGTTCGGCGGCGGCATTTCGACCGCGCTCGCGTTGCGCTCGGGTGCCAAGGACGTGACGGTCGCCGAAGGCAATCGCGCCGTGCTCGCCGCCTTTCGCGATCCCGTGATCAAGGATTTCACCGGCGACGTCCTCGGCAAGGCGCGAGTTATCGATTACGAAGGGCGGCATTTCCTCGCGCAGACCAACGAGCGCTTCGACGTCATCGATTTGAGTCTGGCCGACTCCGTTGGGCTCTCCAATCCCGGCGGCTTCGCCATCGTCGAAAAGTTCGCCTACACCCAGGAAGCGATGGAAACCTACATGCGCGCGCTCGCCGACGGCGGCGTGCTGTCGGTGACGCTGTGGAACAAGGAAGAGCCGCCCAAATCGGTGCTCAAGCTCTATACGACCATGGCCGCGGCGGCGCGGGACGTCGACGGCGCGCATATGGCGGATTCGTTCTTCGTCGTCTCGTCCTACCTTTCGACCGCGACGGCGCTCTACAAGCGCGGCGGCTTCACGGCCGAGGAAATCGACAAGCTGCGCAAGCACACCCATGCGATGTCGTTCGACGAGATCTACTCGCCGGGGCTCGTCTACGACAATTCGCAAACCGACCGCACGCTCGACGACTATGTCGCGCAGATCTTTTCCGGCGCCGCGGGCGGTCCGCCGGAGCCGTCCGACGCGGCGGATGCGACCGCCCCCGCCGATCCGACCGCCCCTGCGGACGCCGGCCCGCCCGGCGGCGGCGCCGACAACGGCGTGCTTCCCGCGACCGTCATGGGCCGGCTCGCCTGGCACGCGCTGGTCAACGGCGGTTGGCCGGAAATCGCCGAGCGCTACGTCTTCAATACGCGCAAGCTGACCAACGACGCGCCGTATTTCGCCGCCTACGTCAAGACCAAGGATCTGCCGCGGGTCCTCGACCGGCTCGAACTGCTGCAGGACGAATGGGGATATCTGCTGATCTGGGCGACGCTCGGCGTCGCCTGCCTCACCGCGACGGCGCTGCTGGCGATTCCCGTCCTTTGGGGCTGGCGGTCGATCTTCTCCAAGTCGCGCGGCAAGTTCTTGACCATTGTCTATTTCGCCTGTCTGGGCGCCGGCTACATCATGGTCGAGGTCGGGCTCATCGCGCATTTCGTCATGGCGCTCGGCAACCCAACCGTCTCCGCTTCGATCCTGATCACGGGAATGCTGGTGTTCTCGGGGCTCGGGGCGCTCCTTTCCGAGCGCGTCCTGCCGCGCATGCGCGCGGTCATGCCGGTCATCTTCCTCGTCATCGCGGCGCTGCTGATCGGCTACGCGTTGTTCCTCAACATCGCGCTCGACGCGATCGGCGCCTTGCCCTATGGCGCGCGGCTGTTGTCTTGCTTCTTGTTCATCGCGCCGCCCGCTTTCCTGATGGGATTTCCCATGCCGACCGCGATGACGACGCTGGGACGGCTCGGTAAGGAGCACCTGTTCATTTGGGCCTGGGGCGTCAACGGCTGCTTCTCCGTGATCGGCGCGGCCGCGGCGCCGGTCATCGCGACCAATTTCGGCCTCGGCGCGGTGATCGAAATCGCGGGGCTAGCCTATCTTCTGGCGCTGCCGGCGTTCTTCGGCGTAATATTGGGCGGCGCGCCGAATCGTTTGGCCCAGCGGGCGCCGTGATCGAGTCGGGGGTCTCGACGATGAACGTTCGACCGAGGCGCGCCATCGTTTGTTTCGCCGGCGTCGGGCTGGCGCTGGCGCTCGCGGGCTGCGCGGGAGGGCCGAGCGCGCCGCCGGAGTCGAATTTGTCGCCTTCCGGTCAGCCGAAATTCGTGCGGATGAACGGCGCAAATGTCGCTTTCGCCGAATTCAAGAACTCGGCTTTTCCCTATCGCGGCCTGATCCCGCCTGACGAAGACAATGACAAGGCGCGGCCGTTTCTCGACGTCAACGACGACGGCCGACTCGGCCATTCGTCGCCGCGCGGCGGCCTATTGTGGGAAGACACGACCTACAACGACCGCCATGTGCTCTTCGCCGCGGGAAACGAATTCGATCCCAACCACGCGGGCGCGATCGTCGTATTCTTTCACGGCAACCAGACCACCCTCGCGCGCGATGTCGTCGAACGACAACAGACGGCTCGCCAGCTCGCGCAATCCGACCTCAACGGCGTGCTCGTCGCGCCGCAACTCGCGGTCGACGCGAACGACTCCAGCGCCGGCAATTTCTGGCGACCCGGCGCTTTCGCGCAATTCCTCGACGAGGCCGAGGGCAAGCTCGCCGACCTTTATCCCAACGCCTCGCGCGCCGCGTTCCGGCGCATGCCGGTCGTCATCGTCGCCTTTAGCGGCGGTTACTTGCCCGCGGCCTATTCGTTGGCCCAGGGCGGCGCGGGCGATCGAATCCGGGGCGTCGTGCTGTTGGACGCGCTCTATGGCGAAGAGGACAAATTCGCCCATTGGGTCGAAGGCGCGCGCCACAGCGCGTTTTTCGTCAGCGCCTATTCGAGTTCCACGCATGACCGGAACGTCTCGCTGCGCGGACGATTGGAGCGCGACGGCGTCGCGGTTCAGAGCGGCCTTCCCGATGATTTACGGCCGGGAACCGTCGCCTTCATCGATTCGGGCGACGTCCGGCACGAGGATTTCGTCAATGTCGCCTGGACCAGCGATCCGTTGCGCGAAATTCTCTCGCGCGTCGAACGATAAATCGGCGGCTGTCCGTCAGTTTTGTCGCGCTTCGAGCGCGGCGATGCGCTCGCGCGCCGCGGCGAGGCCGGCCGAGAGGGCGCGCGCGTAGTAATCGCGCGCCCGGGTGGCGTCGCCCTTGAGGCCAACCGCGCCCATGCGCGCGAGCGTCGCGGGATCATAGGTGTCGCCGAGAACGAGAATGGCGCGCGCGTCGCCGGCCTCGGCGGCGCGCTCGAGGAACGCCCGCGCCCCCGCGACGTCGCCGTCGGCCAGGGCGACGAGGCCTTGTGCGCGCAGGCGAAGCGCCTCGTCGTTCGCATTGGCTTCGCTTACGGTCGTCGAGGTCAGGGCGAGCGCGCCAGTCGGCGACGCGCTGTCCGCCGCCGACGCCGGCAAGCCGGCCCGCAAGGCGAGCGCAAGCTTGTCGATCGCGGCCTTGTCGGGCGCGGGCTTGGTCGCGACTGCGACGGTCACGAATGTCGGCTGCTCCACCGCCGGCCGCGCGTTGACGACGGCAGGCTCGATCCGCGGCCAAAAGGCGAAAGTCAGGACGCCGATGACGAGGCCGGCGAAAAGGCCGGCGGCCACTTTCAGCAGGATCGGCATGCGTCGCCCCTCGTCATTGCCCCGCCCCGCGCCATTGCATCAGACTGTCGAAGAGGCGATCGGAATCCGCGGCGCCCGGACCTCCGTCGCCCGACGCCGCGGTTTTGGCGATCGCGCGGAACGCGTCGAACGAAGCGTTCGGCGCGGCGGCCTTGCGATCGATCCAGTCCTGCGCCGCCCGCAGGCGCGGCCACGGCGCGCCGGCGGCGAGATTGACGTCGCGCCAGATCGCATCGTTGTCGGGGCCGAGCAACCTGTCGAATCTTTCGAAGAACGACTTGGTCAGCGCCGCGACTTGATCGGCGCGCGCGGAAGACGGCGCGGCGTCGAGCGCGATGAGCGCCATCGGCGCGCCGAGCGTATCGATCTTTTCGTCGGCGCCGATGAGGTTCGGCCGGTCCTTGGCCGTCAATCGCGCCGGCGCGTAGAGCGCCCGCAGCGCCGGCGTCCAAGGAATGGCAATCACATGGAAGCGCCCGTCCTTGCCGAAGTCGGCTAGGGTCTTCGAGGACTTGGCGCCGACCGCGACGACCGCGGCGAGTTTGCCCGCCGACAGATCGGCGAGCGCGGGAGCGAGCGGCGCGAACGATGGTTTCGGCGCGACGCCGAGACGCGAGAACAGCGTCGCGGCGGTGGCCGCGCCCGCGCTGTCCGCGATCCCGAAACCAACGTCGCGGCCGGCGAGCTGGCGGACTTCGGCGACCGCGCGCGGCGCGATGATTTCGATGGTCTCGGCGCCGAGGCGCGCGATATAAGGCGCGCGATCGCGCCAGTCCGCGGTCGCGTTGTCGTCGCCGATGAGCGCGTCCATCGGCGCGATCGCAAGATCGGCGGCGTCGCTCTTCACCGCCTTGGCGAGCGCCGCCGGCGAGGTTCGCCCCGCGATCACGCGGCCCTTCGCGCCGTCGGCTTGCAGCGCCGCGACGAATTCGCCCGCCAGACGCGTAGCGCAGGAATCGTCGGCGTCGGCCAGGATCGAATATTCGCCGGGTCCGGGCGGCGGCGGCTTGGCGGCGACTCCCGGCGAGCCCTTGGTCGGCGCCGAAGCCGCCGGGGCCGGCGCTTCGCTTTTTTGGGGGGCCTTTACCCGCCACGCTCCGCGCCAAAGCACGCGACGGCCATTGTGAAACACGGGGTGATCATAAGCCGTCATGCCGGGCGGCGCCGCCTGCCCACAGAAGGCCGGCAGGGGCGCCGAAAACAGCATGAGGCCGACCAAAACGGACCACAGCGCGCCAAAGCCTGTCCTCCGCGCGCTCCCATACCGCTTTGATTGATCGGACGCCACGATACGCCGGCCGCAACCCGACCGTATCACGCTCGTTTTCATGGGCGCGAACTTGTCGACAAAATACGACCTTATCAAGGCGTTAGACGGACGATTAACCTTACGCGCGTAAGGGGCCCGCCAGCGTCAGGAGTCGATCGCCAGCCTCGACAAGGCGTTGTCGAGTTCCGCAGGCGGGATTTCGACCGCTTCGGCCGCGCCGAGCCAGACGAGGAACGCGCGCACCGGGCGGTCGGGATAAAGGGGAGCGAGCGCGGCGCGGTAGAGCGCGAGTTGCGCGATCATCGCCGGCGGGTTCGTCGCGCCGGCAGGCGCGCCGCTCTTGAAGTCGGCGATCGTGACCGCGTCCGCGCCGACGGCGATGCGGTCGATCCGTCCCGCGAACGGCAGATTCGGTCGCCCGCGCCGCGGAAAAGCGCCCGCCACCGCCACTTCGGCGCGCGATCCGGCGGCGAACAGAGGCGCGAGTTCGGGGCGCTCGAGCGTCGCGAGCGCGCGTTCGGCGAGCCCCATGCGTTCTTCAGGCGTCAGCGCGCCGCCCCGCAACGCCAGAAAGCGGTCTGCAGCCTGCCGGCGCCGCTCGGCGGGGATTTCCGGCAGATGTTGCAGCAGGACGTGAGCGAGGAGGCCTGCCTGACGGCGCGCGCGGCTCGCCTCGCCCGAGCGAGCGGGAGCGCCGGCGCGCGAGGGACTGAGCGGCGCCGCCGCCGTTTCGCAGGCGCCTGCGGCGAAAAGCCACATCGGCTCCCGCTGGCGCGGCGCCGCGGCGGGCGTCGCCGGGACGGGGTCGCCGCCCCAGCCCTCGCCGAGCCGCCAGATCGGCTCTTGCCCGCCCCAGGGCGCCGGCGCCGGTCGAAGGGCCTCGCCAAGGCCCGAGCGGACGAGATCGTGCCAATTGTCCGGCGGGCGGCCCCTCAAGCCTTCGTAGCCCGCGACGACGAGACGTTGGGCGGCGCGCGTCATCGCGACATAGAGCAGGCGGCGATGCTCGCCCGCGGCGGCCTCGCGCGCCCTCTGGCGCGCGCTCGCCAGCGGCGGCGAATCGTCGTTCCTTTTCGTCGCCCAGGCCAGCAGCGGCGGATCGCCGGCCTCGGCGCCGCCGAGGTCGACGAGCTTGGCTTCGTTGCGCGCATGGGGCGCCGAACACGTATCGGGCAGGAATACGATCGGCGCTTCCAAGCCCTTGGCGGCGTGGACGGTCATCACGCGCACGCTGTCCCCTTCGCCTTCCATGTCGCGTTTGATCGCGAAATCCGTCGACTCGATTTCCGTGAGGAAGGCGTTGAGCGACGGCGCCGCCTCTTGTTCGTGCGCGAGGGCGAGCGCCATGAATTCGTCGATCGCGTCGGCGACCTCGGGTCCGAGCCGCGCCAGCAGCGCGCGACGGCCGCCGTCCTCGCCTACGAGACGGGCGTAGAACATGTAGGGCGTATGACTCCTGGCGCGCCGGCGCCAGGCCTCAATGCGGCTTCGCGCCGTTTGGAAACGCGGGTCGGCGCTTTCCGCCAACGCTCGCGCCAGCGAGCCCGCGCGCTGCGGCGCCAGCGCCATGAGATCGCAATCGTCGAGGCCGACGAGCGGCGACTTGAGCGCCACGGCGAGCGTCAGATCGTCGTCGGGCAGCAGCGCGGAGCGCCCGACCGCGATCAGATCCATGACCGCGATCGAATCGCGCAGGGTCAGGCGATCGGCCCCCGCGGTCTTGACGTGAGCCTCCTTGAGCGCGCGGATCATGGCTTCGAAGAAGGCGCCGCGCGAGCGCACGAGGATCATGACGTCGCCGGCGGCGATCCTGCGCGGCTCGAGCGTGTCGGCGTCGCGCACGCGCTCCGGCGAATCCGGCGAAAGCCAGCCCTCGATGACGCCGGCGATGCGGCGCGCCAGCGCCACCGGCGGATCTTCGCGCGCGGCCGCGTCCAGCGGCATGCGCCAATCCTCGCGCTCGGCGGACTTGGCCGCCGCGATCGGCGCCCATAGTTCGATCATGCCCGGCAGGTCGGCGTGAAACGCGCCGTGCGGCGGAGGCTTTTCCTCGTCCGCGGTGAGGCCGCGCCAGGCGGTCTCGACTTCGAAGACGCGATCGACGCCTTCGAGCACGCGCGGCGCGGAGCGGAACGACAGCGTCAGACGAACCCAGTCGAAGCCGAGCGCGGCCTCGCGGTGCCGCCTTTCCAGCTCGCGCCGCATCGACGAGAACATCTTCGGCGCGGCGCCTTGGAAGGAAAAGATCGATTGCTTCTCGTCGCCGACGGCGAAGAACGTGCGCCGCGGACCGCGCGCGCCGGCCCCGGAGAGAAACTCGTCGCTGAGCCGGGTCAGAATCGCCCATTGCGGTTCGGAGGTGTCCTGCGCCTCGTCGACCAGAATGTGATCGATGCCGGCGTCGAGCTTATAGAGCACCCAGGCCGCGTCCGCGCGCTCGAGCAGGAGAAGCGTGCGCCGGATCAGGTCGTCGAAATCGAGGAGGCCGCGCTCGCCTTTGAGATGCGCGTATTCGGCAAGGACCGCTTGCGCGACGTCGACGAGCGCGAGGCTGCGCTCGAGCGCCTCGGCGCTGCGCAGCCGATCGCGCAGCGCGACGAGCCGATCCTGCTCGTCGCTCAGGCGTTGGGGCAAATCGGGCAAGCGCTTGGCCAGCGCTTTGGTGACGAGACCGCGCGTTTGGCCGCCGCGCGGCTTGCCCTCGGCGGTGAAGAAGGCTTCGAGATAGGCGGCGAGGCTTTCCTCGGCCTCGCTCGCCTGGGCGGCGCGAAGGAGACTTGCGGCGAGGCCCTGGTCGTTGGCGCTCCCTTGCGCGAGCTCGGCGGCCCAGCCCGCCCATTGCGGCTTGGCGCGCGTCATTTCCTTTTTGATCGAAGCGGCGGTGTCGCTACGGCCGAGCCCGAGCTTGCGCCGCAGCGCCGCGCCATAGGCCGCGCGGTCGCCGAGCGCTTCGATTTGGCCGCGCCGCGCGAGCGCCTCCTCGAGCAGCTCGTCGAAGCCTTCGGCGCCGGCGTCCCGCGCGATTGTTGCGATCGCGGCGTCCCGCTCGGGCGAACGAAGCGCGAGCGCGAAAGCGCGCGCGCGCGCCTCCTCCATGAGCGGCACCGCTTCGCGCTCCTCGGCGACGCGAAACCCCGCCGCGACATTGGCCTCGAAGGGAAAGAGATGAAGCAGGCGCTCGCAGAAAGCGTGGATCGTCTGGATCTTCAGGCCGCCCGGCGTCTCGATCGTGCGCGCGAACAGGCGGCGCGCGAAGCCGAGTCGAGCGGCGTCGGGCGCCGGCGCTCCGGTCTCGGCGATCGCCTGCGCGAGCGCGGCGTCGTCGAGGCTGGTCCATTTCGCCAGCATCTTGAAAACGCGCGCCGACATATTGGCCGCCGCCGCCTTGGTGAAGGTGAGGCAGAGAATTCCCGAGGGCGGCGTGCCGTCGAGCAGCAGACGCAGCACGCGCTTCGCCAGCACGTGCGTCTTGCCGGAGCCCGCGTTGGCGGACACCCAGGCCGACGAGGCCGGGTTGGAAGCGCGTTGCTGCGCGAGGCGCACGGGCAGCGGAACTTCCGGCGTTTGCGCGCGCGCGCTCAAGCTTCGTCTCCTTGGGCGTCGTCGGCGAGGCCGCCGGTCGCCGACCATTCCTTCACCCGCGCGAGGTGGTCGTAGGCGCCGGCGCGCTTGGCGAATTTCGGATAGGGGCGAGAGAGATAGGGCGTCTGCGGATCGGAGAACTGATCGAGCAGGATTTTCAGGCCGGCGAAGTGCCGCTCGACGATCTCGCCGAAACTCGCGTCCTTGAACTTCAGTTCGCGCGCCTCGCCGCCCTTGGCGCCGCCGAGCTTGAAATAGAGCGCCGAAACCGCTTCGACGCCGGCCAAGTCGGCGAAGCCGCCGCGCGACAGCATCGCCGCTTCGAGGGTCAGTTGCGGCGCGAAGCCGACTTGAATCTCGCTCATTCCCGGCGGCGATCCGGTCTTGTAGTCGATCAGCGCCGCGCCGCCGCCGCGTAAGACTTCGACGCGGTCGGCGCGCGCGGTGAGCGCGAAGATCGATCCGTCGGCGAGGGGAATTTCCAGCCGGCCGCCTCGCTCGATGAGGATGCGCTCGGCGAGGACGCGCCGATCGGCGTCGAAGCTCAAGAACTTGTCGAAGCCTTGGACGATGCGCGGCCAGTGCATGGCGCGGAACGACGGATCGGCGAGCATCGGCGCGAAGCGCGCGCGCGCGATGGCGAGAAGCCGCTCGCGCGCTTCCGCGGGCAGGGGTCCGCAAGCGAAGAGTTCGGAAAACTCTTGCAGCGCGCCGTGCCAGAGATTGCCGATCTCGCGCGGCCCCGTCGCGACGCCGATCGGCTCCAACGGCCTCAGGCGGAGGATTTTTTCGGCGAAGACCGCGTAAGGATCGCGCCGCAGCGTCTCGATGCGGGTGACGCTGAGGCGATCGGGGCGGAGCGCGCGCGGCGGGCGCGGCGCCGGGCGCGGCGCGGGGCGATAGCGCTCCGGGCGATCGAGGGCGCGCGCGAGCTCGATATAGAATTGGCCGCGCGCTTCGGCGAGGCCCATCGCCGCCTCGCCGGCGACGGCGCCCATGCGCTGGAGGAATCGCGAGGCGACCGTCGGCGCGCCGCCGCGCTTCTTGGCGCGGCTGACGATCGCCTGGCGCGCGCCGAGTGCGGCGAGAAAATCGTGCGCGGTCTGGCCGATGCGTCGCTCGGGCGCGGAAAGGCCGAGCGCAGCGCGCATCGAGCGATTGAGAAAGGCGTCGGTCTCGGCGGCCGGGGGCCATATCGTTTCGTCGAGCCCGGCGATGAGCGCGAGATCGAAGGACAACAGGCGCGCCTCGAGCAGGCCGAGGATCTGCAATCGCGGGTGCGTGACGCGGCCGACCGGCGCGCGCTGGCCGGAAACGACCGCGTCGAACAGCGCGGCATAGTCGGAAAGCGAGCAGGAGAAACCCGGCTCGGTGCCCTCGGCCCATTCGTTGAAGAGTTCGCTGAGCGCCTCGCCGCCATGCGCCTCGCTCCATTCCTCGTGCGGCTGAGCGTCTTCGCCGCGCGCGAAGGCGTCGAGCGCCGCGCGATGGGTGGCGACGAACTCGCCGAGCGGCGCCTTGGCGCCGAGCGCTCTCAGCGGCGCCGAGGCGGCCTCCGCGTCGCGCAGCAGCGCCTCGGCGGCGCGCCAGTCGCCGTCGTCGAGGCGCTTCAGCGCTTCATGGACGTGACGATCGCGCGCGGCGAAACGCGCGTTTTCCATCAGCGCGGCGATGTCGCCGAGGCCCGAGGGCGGCATGACGCCGCGAAAGACGCCGATCTCCAAGGCGCGCGCGGCTCTCTCCAAATCTTCAGGCGCGCGGCCGAGCCGCGTCAGCGGATGCGCGAGGAGGGCGACCAGCGGCAGGGCGGAGAAATCATGCGCCGTGGCGAGCGCGAGCCGCGCGAAGACGCCGGCCTCGGTCTCACCCAGCGTGCGCCCGGCCGAATCCTCGACCTCGACGCCCCAACGCGCCAGTTCCGCCGAAACGCGCCGCGCGATGGCGACGTCGGGGGTGATCAGGGCGGCGCTTCTGCCCGGCGTCTCCAGCGCCTCGCGCATCGCCACGGCGAGCGCCAGCGCCTCCTCGTTCTCGTCGTCGGCGACGACGATCGCGACGTCGGCGAGGCCGCTGGCGATCGCCTGGTCGCTGAGCGCGGCGCCGCTCTCATCCCCGCGGCGCTCGCTCCAGACATCGGTGGTGTCGGCGGGACGCAGCGCTTCGCTGAGGAAATGGGCGCGCGCGCGTAGCGCGTCGGCCGGAATCCCCAGCGATTTCACGTCGTTGCGCGAGACGCCGACGATGGCGAGCAGGCGGCGCACCGCCGCCTGCGGATGCCCGGCGACGCCGACCGCGCCCTCGTCGCCGGCGCCGATCATCGCCCAGGCGCGCTCGTCGAGGTTTTGGTCGAGGTCGGGCAGCACTGCCGCGCCTTGCGGCGCGCGGGCGATTATCGCGATCAGCCGCGCGGTCGCGCGGTTGGTTCCGGTCGAGCCGGCGATGATCGTCGGGCCGCGCGACGTCTTGCTCGCCAGGGCGCGAATTTCGTTGTCGATGAGCAGCGCGCCGCGCCGGACGCGATCGATCAGGCCGCGCTCGTTCAGCCAGGCCGGCCATTGCGCGAACGCGATCTTGAGAAAATCGAGGGTGATGCGCCAATAGGGATCGAAATTCTCGGTCACGAGATTGTCGAGCCGTTCGGGGTCGACGCCCTCGATGATCAGGTCGTCGATCAGCGCGGCGAGGTCGCCCGCCAACGCGAAGGCCTGCGCCGGACTGGTCGCGACCAGCGGACGCTCGCTTTCGTCGAACACCTTTCGCCCGTCGGCCTCGACGCGGCAGATGGCGCCGCCGAGCGCCTCGCCCCAGGCGCGGGTCAGCCGCGCCAGCGTCATCAGCCGGGTGAGTTCGCCGACCGCGGGCGGCGCGGCCTCGCTGGGGATTTCGTCGGGCTCGGCGAGGCCGAGTTCGTCCCGCGTCGGCTCGAAGGCGCCGAGCGGCGCGATGCGCGGCAAGATCAGGCTGGTCCGGCCGCTCGCTTCCACCAAAGCGCGCGCCAGCGCCGCCGCGGCGCGCCGGGTCGGCAGGTAGATCGTGGCGTTCGCCAGTTCGAGCGGCCCGAGCGCGCCGGGAAAGCCCTCGACGAGCTCGCCCTCGAGCAGCGCATGGGCGAGCGTCGCCAGAAACGGCGCGCCGGCGGGAATGGTGAAGACGTTGGCGTCGGTCAGAGCGGACTCGGGGAAGTTTTGGCGAGTCGCCCTTTGTCATGCTGGGCGCGCGGGAAGGCAAGCCAAGACAGCGGCGCGCCTGCCGTCATCGCGCGAGCTTGAGCGGCGCGGCGAAATCGATGCGCCGCGCAAGACGCGCGGCAAGGTCGTCGCGCGTGCGCTCCGCCGTCGCTTCATAGCAAAAATCGGACGAGGCCCCCGAGCGCGGCGAGTTGTTCAAGCTGCTGCGTCGTCACGTTCCCGGTGAGAAGCGCGACGCCGTTTTCGACGCCGTTCTCATGCGCCGTGAGCGCGTGAATCCGGCCAAATTGAAAAGGCGCGCGCCTCTTCAATTTTGCCGGCGCAGACCCGTCGTCAACCTCGGCCCCGACCGCGGATCGCTCCAGAATTGAATGGCCCTGGCGTCACCCGATCGCGACAAATGATTTCGGAAAATCCGCTTTCGGGTTATCGTGAACGTCGAGCTTTTCCGTTGGCGCGGGCGCGGCGGCCGACAGAAGGGAAGTGGGGCTGACGCGGGTCGCAAGCCCTTGAAATTCCGCTAAGCCGCCAAAGGCAAGGATGAGGATCGGCGTCACTGCGCCGACGGTGAACTGCAGCACGAAGAAAGGAATGATCAGGCGGGTCGTCACGAAGAGCATAATGATGTCGGTTCCCTCGCGGGCCTTACAGACCGTGCCGTCGAATTCACCCCCTCCGAGGGCAGGGCGAACATGACGAAACCCCACCCCGTGCAGCCCATCCCCTTCGGTCACGTCAAGCCTGTTACTGAACGTGCGTTCAGGAAAGATGAGAAAAAAATTCTATTTCCCTGTTTTTTGCAACTCCTCCCAGGCTATAAAGCCGCCGGAAAGACGAACTGCGTTGGTGAACCCCTTGGCGCCCAACAGGGTGACTGCTCGTGCGGCTCTTCCTCCCGACCCGCAATAGACAACGATTGTCTTATCCTTTGGCAGTTCGTTGTACCGATCGAGGAGGACATTCAAAGGGATCAAAACGGCGTTGTCGATGTGTCCGGCGTCATATTCCTCTTTCTGCCGCACATCCAAAATAAAGATGGGTTTCTTTTCTGCAATAAGCGTTTTGAGGTCCTTAGCGCTGATCGAGGGGACAGCCCCTACCGTTGTGGCTGGGGAAAGACTTTGTCCTTGCGCCAACCGAAGCGGAGAGACCAGAAAACAACAAGCAAGACAGACAGTCAGAAAGCCTAAGCGGAGATGAAGTGACATAACGGACTCCTGTTAGCCGACATCCACCAGATGGCCCGGTTCAAGCCCAATCTGCGACCGTTTCGAGTTCCTGGCAAGCCCGGACGCAACTACCCGCCGCTCAGTCGCTAGCGCGTTCGCGGGTTGGCTCGGCGGCCGAGGTTGGCCGCGGTCAGCGTTTATGCCGCGATGGTTCGCAGGATGGGTTAGCGCAAGGGGACCTACACGTGATATCATCCAGCGCGACGGGCAATCGGGGCGCCAAACAGGGAGATGGCGATGACGCGTATGGTGTTGACGAGCGTTGGTATCCTCGCATTGCTTGGGGCCTTCGGCATTGCCTATGCCGCAGGCGACGTTCAGGCCGGCAAGGCCAAGACCGCCGTCTGCGCCGGATGTCATGGGCCGACTGGTGCAGGCATCGGTGTGTACCCGCGGCTGGCGGGCAAGAGCGAGCAGCAGATCGTCCAGGCGCTCCAGGAGTACAAGTCCGGCAAGCGCGCCAATCCGATCATGAAGCCGATGGCGAGCATGCTCAGCGACCAGGACATGTCGAACATCGGCGCGTATTACGCATCGCTCAAGAAATGAAGTCGTCCGACCGGAACGGCCGTTGACAGGCCGGAGCGCTGGCGACCTTCCTCAACGCCCGCCGGACGATCCGGGCGCTGGCGCTTAGACCGGCCGGATGAGCGAAAACCGCGCGTTTCCGAGCCCGAACGTCATCTCGGGCGCCGTCCGCTGGCGCGGCGACGCCGCCCCGTGCGCGCGTGAAGGCGGCGAGACTTGCGCCGGTTGCACGCGATCACGGCGGGACTCGCCATGCGCGCCGGCGAACCAAGGGAGGTGACGGGCGACCCGGGTTTGTGACCTTCGGAGCCGTCAAGGACCGCAAGATGGGTCATGCATCAGCGCGGTCGGAGATTTGTTCGGGAACTGTGGGAAAAATGTCCGCTTGACAGATGCGTCAAATTATGGCGTCATTAGGGCAATTAGGAACTAGAATAATTCTACAACGTTGGGGACTAGATTAATTCTACGACATTGGGAACTAGAATAAGTCTACGACGATCGTGGCTGGCGTCGACTCAAGAATGGGGCGGGGGGTGGTGAGCCGCAAGATTCGAAGAGCGGTGGATGCGCTGTTAATCGCGGCGGCCGATCGGAAGATGTGTCGGCGCGCGTGGTGGTGTTGGCGCACGTGGTGGTGTCGGCGCGCGTGGCGTGGAACCGAATCGCGCAAGATACTGATCGCGCTCCTCGCGCCGGGCGTAATTTTGGCGGCGCTGCTTGGTTTCGCCCAACTGGTCGCAGCCGAAATTCCCAATCAACTTCCTGGTCAATTCGACGGCGACGCGTATTCGGCGCTGGTCAATTTCGGGCAATCGAACGAGACCGCAGGGCCTAATCTGGATCTGGTCGCGGCCGAACAGCCCAATCTCCCCGATGACGTTTATCATTCAGCGCTGCGCGGCTCCGCTCACGCGGGGATGGCCGGAGAGCCGAATTTGACCACCGCCGACGCTTTCGAATCGTTTGCGAAATCGGGTGCCGACGATGAGGTTTTTTCGGCGCTGGTCAAATTCGCTCAACAGACCGTGGCCACGGAACCGAATTTGGTCGTGGCCCAGGCCGCCGCGCCTCCCGCAGGGACAATGCCTCCCGCAGCGACAATCAAGAAGCCCAGCCCCGTCGTCAACGAGGGCGGCTACGCCAAAGACGATCCGAAATCTTGCCTGGAGGGTTCTGGTTGTCACGCCAAGAACCCTCCCGTCGTGGCGTTCCTGAAGCAGTCGCCGATGGCCGTGAAAGGCGATCCGCAGACGCCTATGGCCCAAGTCGGCTGCCAATCCTGCCACGGACCGAGCGCGGCGCACGTCGTCGCCAGCCGAGCCAAAGGCGGCTTCAAACCCGGCGTTGACGAGCCGGGCATAGTCTTCAATGGTCCCAACGCCTCGCCGGTCCCGGACCGCAATGCGGTATGCCAGAGCTGCCACGTGGGCGGTTTGCTCATCAACTGGGAAGGCAGCAAGATGGAGCGCGCTGGCGTCGCCTGCACCGACTGCCACTCGATCATGGCGTCCGAGGACGTTGTGCGGGTGAAGAAGACCCAGGCGGAGGTGTGCTTCGCCTGCCATGCCGAACAACGGGCCGACAGCTACAAGTACTCGCATCATCCGATCCGCGAGGGCAAGGTCGTTTGCTCGGATTGCCACAATCCAATGGGCGGACCGGGCCCGCATATGCTCAAGGAGTTCTCGGTCAACGAGACCTGCTACAACTGCCATGCCGACAAGCGCGGGCCGATGCTGTGGGAGCATCAACCGGTCCGTGAGGATTGCACCAACTGCCACACGCCGCATGGTTCGAGCGAGCAACGCCTGATGAAGGAGTCCATGGGCTTCATGTGTTCGAGCTGCCACAGCGCGATTGGCAACTTTAGCGGCGGAGCCTTCGGCGGAGGGCACGCGCTGTTCGGCAACCTGCAGGGAAAGGCGCTCTTCAACAGCGCCTTGGGGAACCAGAGGTTGTGCCTGAATTGTCACTCGCAGATCCACGGATCGAACAGCCCGAATGGCGCCTACTTCTTCCGCTGACGAGATTCCGCTGACAATATTCCCCCCGCAATAATCGGGGCAAGGGGGCTGACATGATGCATAAACTCACTCTCCGCATCATGCTTTTGAGCAGCCTATGCCTGCTGCCGCTCGAAGCCATGGGCGCCGAACTCGAAGCCGCCCCGGCGGCGCCCGCGACCGCCGCGCTGACCTCGGACAACGAAATCGATTTCGGGCTGCTGGGGATTGGCGGGACGAACACTGGCCAGTACGGCCGCTACAACGGCTTCACCGAGCAGGGCGTCGACGGGCTGTTTGGTTTCAGCTCCGTCACGCGCGACGCGTGGGACTCCGGCGGTACGCACTACTACATTTTCACCGGCGCCAATCTCAATTATCAGTTCGGCGACAACCTCGGAACCGCCCAGAATCCCAACGGTCCCGGCGGTCAGACCAAGAACTTCACAGACGGCGCCTATTCGAGCCGAACCGCCAACGACCTGGGGCCGAACGCTTCGCTGGGCTTCAACGTCGGCGATCAGGGACATTGGGGGGTCATCGGCTATTACGACGCGATCTCCTATACCGGAAACATCATCGACTCGATTTATACGATCAACGGGCATACCGGGTTTCTCAACAGCCCGCTCACGCCCTGGGGCGGAGCAAGCAACAATCCCTCGACGGAGGGCAATCTCGCGAACACAACCTTCCCCATCACCGCGGGGGCGCAGACGGCCGCGCAGCTCGCCGCCGCGGAGCAACCGTTCCAGGTGGGCACGCGGCGTGACATTGTCGCTTTGACGGGCACGTACGTTTGGAACGACTGGACCATCACCGGCATCCTCCGTGAGGAGCACAAAGAGGGGACGTTGGAAGAGTCCCTTCGCGAGACATATGGGGGCCAAGCCTTCACGCTGCCGATCGACTACGACACCCAGCGCTACGATGTGTCGGCAGCCTACAACACCTCCCAGCTCCAGGCCGTGTTCGGCTACTACCTCTCCAACTTCACCGACCACAA
This sequence comes from Roseiarcus sp., assembly GCA_050015935.1. Classification (GTDB taxonomy): domain Bacteria; phylum Pseudomonadota; class Alphaproteobacteria; order Rhizobiales; family Beijerinckiaceae; genus Roseiarcus. Next base: position 11,779 of record JBEKAL010000006.1, on the reverse strand, counting down.
TACGGCGGTGTCCCTTCCCTACCCAGCGTCCGCTGCAGCGGCTCCCTTCGCCGAGTCGGGCCTGTACTCGACGCCGCCGAGCAATTACGCGCAGTATGTGACCGCTATGATCGCCTACAACCTGACGCCGGGCACGCGGATCCACGTGAACGCGCGCTACGGCCTGGAGACGCAGAACGATACGTACCCGGCGAACACCGCAGATCCGGCCAGCGCCGCCGGCCCCTTTGGCGGTCTGGCCAATCTCAACGCTCTGGGCCAGGGGACGAGCGCCACTTCGCCCAACATCAATGCCCAGGTCTACCAGGGCAACGTCGGCATCAGCTCCAACCCGATCGCCAACCTGAACGCCAGCGCGAAGTATTCCATCGATGGGCGCAACGTCAGCATCGATCAGCATGGCTGTGTGTACGGAGGCGACGCCAGCCCGGATTCGGCCTCAGCCTGCTCAGGCTACGTCGTGCCGCAGGAGTGGCTGAAACAAAAAGTCAACCTCGACGCCGACTACCGCATCCTGCCGCAAGGCAACACCAAGCTGACGCTGGGTTATGAGTACGATGACACCGACCGCAGCAACGCCCAGGTCGGTCACAGCGATAGCAATATCGGGACGCTAGGCTTGAGCAGCATGATGGGTTCGGCCTTCATGGGCCGGATCACCGCCAGCTACGGCGACCGGAGCGGCGTGCTGAACTACTGGGTGCCGTGGCAAAATCTGACCACCGGAAGCAGCGCCTTCGCGGCTGGCGATACTCCCTCCGGCGCCTATTACCAGGCTCCGATGACATTGGCGTCGGTCAATCTCCGGGGCGACTATTCTCCGGGCGGCGCGTTCTCCGGCGGTCTGTCGTTCAAGGCCGAAAACGACGAGTTCCACTATCCGAGCACGACGGCCGGAACGCCCGTCGGGACGTTGCCGGCGAACCTCGTGAACCAGGTCGAGGGCATCAAGCAGGACTACAATCTCACGGCCGGAATCGACGCCAACTATCGACCGGTCGAGGGTGTGAACTTTCATGCCTATTACACCTATGAGCAGATTTTCTATAACAACTTGGGCAATGGCGCCTGCGCCGACTCCGCTGCCGCGCCGCTCTGCACGGGGAGCGCCGGATATTTCCAAAACAAGTATACCAACGACGTTCAAACTGTTGGCCTCAGCACCGAATGGCAAGCGACAGACAAGCTGAAGCTCAGCGCCGAATACACTTTTGCATACGGCGCTGTCATGTTTGGCGAGTACGATGGGGTTTTTGTGCCTTTGGGCGCCGTGACGCAGACCTATCAAAACGTGTCCAACTACCCGGACGACCACTCGATCATGAACGCCTTGACGCTCAAGGCGAGCTATAAACTGACGGACAATATCGAATTGTCGCTGGGTGGAATGTACAGCATGTTCTGGGACAAAGACTGGCGCGACTTGACAGGCGCGGTTGTGCCTGACTGCCCCGCCGGCGGTGGTTGCACGGCCGCCCAGCAGAATACGGTCGCCATCCTGACTCCGGGTTACGCCTCGCCCAACTATAATGTCGGGGCGGTCATGGCCATGTTGAAGGTCAAGTGGTAGGCTGCTGAAGAGCGGGGAGCTTTCGTCCGGAGGCGCCGTTGCGGGGGAAGCTCGGCGCCGCCGTTGACCCGGACGACGCCGACATAGGCGCTGCACAGCAGGACGATGGGCACCGTCGGGCCCGAGCTTTGCGGACCGACTGGTGAGCGAGACCCAAGACCCGGCGCAAGCCGTTTCGGCGGCTCGGTAGGGATCATCCCCACCCCGAACGCTCCACGTGACAATCCCGTTTATCACCTGGGAGAAGGAGGGCTTCCGTCCGCTGATCGGCGCCGCCTTGCCGACCCGCATCGCATCCGGCCGGCTGCCGTCGACCGTTGGGCGCTCGCCGTGATTCCCGAGGAAGAAATCGGGCTCGCGAAGCAGAAGAGCGCGCGGGCCCGGGGCGTCTATGGGCTCGACGCGCTGGACTTCATGCGCACGCTGGCGATCGCCACGCCGGCCAAGCTACGCCACGCCGAGCACAAGGCAGTGATCGGTTGGGAGCGGTTCATGCGCGAGACCGAGCACGCGCCGCAGACAGGACTTAGGCTCGCACTAAGTTTTTCCCTTGTGTGCTGACCCTCGCCAATTTAGAAAAGGAGTCTGGGGAGGCTCACATGGCAGACGATTTTCGACCGAAACTTAAGGCGTTTGCTGAACGGATGGTTGGTCTTGCGCCGCACTGCACGAACGAGGAGAGCACAAAACTCTACCTGATCCTACCGTTTTTGAATTTTTTGGGCTACGATGACCGAAATCCGAACGAAGTTCGCCCCGAGTATAGCGCTGACTTCGCCGAGAAGTATAAGGGTAGAGTGGATTTTGCAATCCTCAGTGGTGGCACGCCAGTAATAGCAATCGAATGCAAGACACTTGGGTCTGCCCTACGCGATGATCGCGGACAGCTACGTTCGTATTTTAATGCCGCGCAGACCGTAAAGATGGGTGTAATCACTGACGGAATGATTTATGAATTCTACGCAGATTCTGATGCTGAAAACATAATGGATCAGAATGCATTTTTAATGCTCGATATGCGTGAGTTCGCGAGGGGTAAGATAGAAGATTCTGTAGAAGATGGAATTAGAAGTCTACAAAAGGGAAACTTTGATCCTGTCAATATCGGTGCAGAGGCAAAACGAAAGTTAGTATTCCACAATTTTGTTCAGCAAATCACTCTTTTGGCGGAAGAGCCCAGCGAACCTTTCGTCCGAATGCTACTTCAAAACGCGGGATTAAGCCATGTTCGAACGAAGGCCCTGAGCGATTTTACGGAGCTTGCAAGAAGCGCCTTTGGTGAGTTCGTAAATTTGCGCATCTTGCGGCGCCTTGATCTACCAACCAAAGAGAAGGAATCTGAAAAGCAGGTCACCATCACTGATACTGCGTCGGCGGAGAATTTACCAAAACCCGATGACAGTGTGGCAGTAACGCCCCTTGAGTCTGAAGTATTTAATTATATTAAGAGACGGCTCGCTTTTCTTGTTGAAGACGATCGTTTGTTCAACGATATCGAGTTCGTCGACCAACGAAAATACAAGGGAAAGTTTGTAGTCTTCTACAAACGCGAACGGCTGGGAAGACTATTCGATTTTTTTGAAGGGCGTGCGAACAAGTACCATTTCGATTTTGGTCAGGCCGGCGGCGAAGTCTCCACTGATAAACTGGTCGATATAGACAAGCCACTGCTCGCGGTCTTTGCAAAACGTGTCGAAGAGAATGGTTCCCCAGGCAAGAAGCCACAATCGTCAAGGGGGCAGTAAGGCACGTGTGACGCCAACAATAAAAGCCCGCTTGCGCAGGCTCAAAACATCTCCAGATTTTCGCACTTTCGCTCGTCCATCAGCGCGGCGAGTTGCCCAAGCGGGAGGGCGGTCACGTTCTCGGCGGGGAAGGCGACTACGTTTTCGATGCAGCTTTCATGCGCCGTGAGCGCGTGAAGCGGATCGCGGACAAGGAACAAATCGCCCTCGGCGATGCGACGCGCATTGAAGATCGCGCCGCGCGGATCGAAGCCGTTGGGGAAGATCGGCGAGGGGCTTTCGTCCTTCGCCGCGCGCCCGCAGTAGGCGAGCAAGGCGCCGGCGCGATCATGGGATTGGGATCGCGCGCCGCGGCGCGCCGAGTTCGGCGTCAGTTCGCCTCGCTCAGCCATTTCGCCAGATCGACTTCCGCCCGCGCCGAAAGCGCGCGCTTTCTCGCCGCGCCGCGCTCTGGCCCGCTGAGGCGCTCACCCGCGTCGTTGAGGCGCGGCGCCTCGATCGGGGGAAACAGGCCGAAATTGACGTTCATCGGCTGGAACGAGCGCGCTCCGGCGTCGATCGCCTCGATGTGGCCGCCGGTGACGTGATTGAGGAGGGCGCCGATCGCGGTGGTCGGCGGCGGCGGATCGAGCGCGCGCCCCAGCCGCTCGGCGGCGGCGAAGCGGCCGGCGATCAGGCCGATCGCGGCGCTCTCGACATAGCCTTCGCACCCCGTGATCTGACCGGCGAAGCGCAGGCGCGGCGCGGCCTTGAGGCGCAGGCGCGCGTCCAAGAGCCGCGGCGAATTGAGGAAGGTGTTTCTGTGCAGGCCGCCGAGCCGCGCGAATTCGGCCCGCTCCAGCCCCGGTATCAGGCGCAACACGCGCGCCTGTTCGGCGTATTTCAGTTTGGTCTGGAACCCCACCATGTTGAACAGAGTGCCGAGCGCGTTGTCCTGGCGCAGTTGCGCGACCGCATAGGGCTTGACGCCGGGCGCGTGCGCGTTGGTCAAGCCCACCGGTTTCATCGGCCCGTGGCACAGGGTCTCGCGGCCGCGCTCCGCCATCACCTCGATCGGCAGGCAGCCGTCGAAATAGGGCGCGGCCTCGAATTCGCGGAATCCGGTTCTGCCCGCCGCGAGCAGCGCGTCGACGAAGGCCTCGTATTGTTCGCGGCTCAGCGGGCAATTGATGTAATCGGCGCCGGAGCCGCCGGGGCCGGCCTTGTCGTACCGCGATTGGCGCCACGCTGCCGACATGTCGATCGAATCGCGATGCACGATCGGCGCGATGGCGTCGAAGAACGCCAGCGCCTCCTCTCCGGTCAAGGCGCGGATCGCCGCGGCGAGGGAAGGCGAGGTCAGCGGCCCGGTGGCGATGACGACATTGTCCCAGTCTTCCGGCGGCAGGGAGGCGATTTCGCCGCGCTCGACGCGAATGCTCGGGTTCGAGAGAATCGCCGCCTCGACCGCGGCGGAAAAGCCGTCGCGATCGACCGCCAGCGCGCCGCCGGCGGGCACCTGATGGGCGTCGGCCGAGCGCATCACGAGGGAACGAAGCGCGCGCATCTCGCGGTGGATGACGCCGACCGCGTTGTTCTCAGCGTCGTCGGAGCGAAAGGAATTCGAGCACACCAGTTCGGCGAGGCGCTCGGTGCGGTGCGCTTCGGTGCCACGCAACGGGCGCATTTCATGCAACACGACGGGAAGGCCGGCCTGGGCGATCTGCCAAGCCGCCTCGCAGCCGGCGAGGCCGCCGCCGATGACGTGAATGGGGCGCATGGGGGCTTGTCACAAAGTCGCGCCGCTTCGTCAACCGCGGCGGGGGCCGGCGGCCAGATCAATGAAAATGAAAACGCCCGCCGTGGGAGGACCGGCGGGCGTTTCCTGCGTCGGGCCAAGCCCGACGCGCCGGGCGCGTCCGGAAGGAGGATACCGGACGCGTCCAGACGTCATTCAGCGGACGCCCCGCGGACGACGAAGCGAATGTCGCTGCGGCGGATGCCGATGTCTTCCAGTTCGCGATCGCTCATCTGCGACAACTCGCGCACGGCTTCGCGGTAGCGGCGCCAAGCGTTAAACTTCTCGGCGATGGTCTTGAGCGAGTTCATGGGATCCTCCATTCTGAAAACTTCCAGCCGCGCGGCGTCTGGAGACGATCGACCCGTCGCGTGCGCTGCGACATAAGAGCGTCGGCCTCTTGGGAAAAGGGTCGATGCCGCTTCCCAGGTATGCGAATTTTGCATAGATAATTTCGGCAAATTTTGGCGTTTTTTTGTTCGACCGCATGGCGTTGAAGATGCGCGATGACGCCAAAGGGCGAAAATATCGACCGCCGTCATCCCCGTCCGGCGATTTGATCCGGGGAACCCGTGACGAGTCATCGCTTTCGGCGACGGGTATGAGAGGCCGAGGCGTCGCGCCTATTGTGCGCGAACGGGGCTTCGGCCAGTAATTCAGCCGATGCAGCAATGTGACCATTTCATGGCTATTTTGTTGCGATGCGGCAATTTCGGCCGGCCGGCGCCGTCGAGTCTCTCGCTCTTTCGCGCGCGCGGAAGCGCGCGGAGGGTCCGCTCGAGGCGCGCCCTCGAGAGGTCTCAGCCCTTTTTCCGGCTTCGCGCGCTCGTGCGAGCGCGCATAGGGTCGTCGCAACGCTTGATTTTGTCGCGCGGAGCGGCGACACCCGGCGAGGCGCGCGCTTGTTGGCGGCGTAGACTCGATGGGGAGCCGGAAATGGAAAATTTGATCGCGCGCGTCGCTGCGGCGGCCGACACGACGCCGGATACGGCGCGTGAGGCCGTCGCGTTGGTGCTCGATTTCATCAAGCGCGAGGCGCCGGAGAGCGCGGTCGACGCCTTGCTCGCCAAGGCCCCCGCGCTCGATGCGATCATCGCCTCGGGCGCTTCGACGGTCGGCGAGGGGATGAGCCCCGTCGTCAAAGGCCTGATGGGGACCGGCGCGGGCGCGATGGGCGGCGGCGGCGTGATGGCGCTCGGCGGCGACCTCATGGCGCTCGGCCTGGGGATGGCTCAGATCCGTTCCGTGGGCAAGGAGGTCCTCGATTACGCGCGCGAGACGGCGGGCGACGAAGTCCTCGGCGAAATTTCGGCGGCGATCCCGGAACTGTCGCAATTCATTTGAGCGCGGGGGTCGGCGTGGCGGAGTTTTCGGGCGCGTTCCCGGCGTTCGGCGAGGCCGATTGGCGCAAGGCCGCCGAGGCCTCGCGCGAGGGCGGGGCGTTCGACCGGCTCGTGTCGCGAACCTCCGACGCGATTGCGCTGCAGCCGCTCTATCCCCGCCGCGACGGTCCGCGCGCGCTGCGCGGGGAAGGCGGCGCCTGGCGCGCGCTGACGCGCCTCGACCATCCCGACGCGGCCGCGGCGAACGAACAGGCGCTCGACGATCTCGCCAACGGCGCCGACGGGCTGCAAGTCGTTTTCGCCGGGGCGGGCGGGGCCTATGGCTTCGGCCTCGGCAAATTCGATTCGGCGGCGTTGCACCGCGCGTTCGAAGGCGTGCGGTTCGATCAGTCGCTGCGCTTCGAACTCGACCTGGGCGCCGAGGCGGAGAGTCAGGCGACCGGCTTCGCCGGTCTCGTCGAACGCAGCGGCGCCGATCCGGCGGCGCTCGATCTGAACTTTGGCCTCGATCCCATCGGCGCCCTCGCGCGCAGCGGGCGCGCCGCGCGATCGTGGGACAGCGAAGCGCCGGCGCTCGCCAAGCTGGCGGCTTTTCTCAAAGCGAAGGGTTTCGCCGGCCCGTTCGTCGCCGCCGACGGGCGCGCCGTTCACGCCGCCGGGGGAACGCCGGCTCAGGAGCTCGCCTTCGCGCTCGCGGCGGCGCTCGCCTACTTGCGCGCGCTCGGCGGAAATGGCCTCGCGCTCGAAGACGCGCGGGCGGCGATCGCGTTTCGCCTGACCGCGGACGCGGACCAATTCGTCACCTTGGCGAAGTTCCGCGCGCTTCGCCTCCTCTGGGCGCGGGTCTGTCAGGCTTCGGGCCTGACGGAGCGCCCGGCGCGGATTCATGGCGAGAGCGCCTGGCGCGCCTTGAGCGTCCGCGATCCCTTCGTCAACGTGATGCGCGGCGCGATCGCCGCGTTTTCGGCCGGACTCGGCGGCGCCGACAGCGTCAGCGTGCTGCCGTTCACGTCAGCGATCGGCTTGCCCGATTCGCTGGCGCGTCGCCTGGCGCGCAACACGCAGCTCATCCTGTTGCGAGAAGCGCATTTGGGCTTCGTCGCCGATCCCGCCGCCGGCGCGGGCGCGTTCGAGGCGCTTACGCAAGCGTTGTGCGAAAAGGCCTGGACGCTGTTCCAGGGGTTGGAGGGCGAAGGAGGGGCGCCGCGCGCGCTCTTAAGCGGCGGTTTTCAGCGCGCCGTCGCCGAGGCGGCGGGACGCCTCGCGCGCGACGCGGCGAGCCTGAAGGCGCCGATGACCGGCGTCAGCGCGCATGCCGATCTTAACGAGGCCAAGGCCGAGGTTCTGCCCGTGACCGGCGTCCCTTTCGCCTATCCCGGCGAGCCGCTGGCGCCGCCGATGGCGCCGCTGCGGATCGCGGCGCCTTTCGAGCGCTTTCGCGACGCTTCGGACGCCTTTCTCGCGCGCGAGGGCGTTCGGCCCAGGGTTTTTCTCGTCGCGATCGGCTCGGCCGCCGCGCACGGACCGCGCGTCGGCTTCGCGCGCGAACTCTTCGAGGCGGGCGGCGTCGCGGCGCTCGCCGGCGCCGGCGCCGCCGACGCGCAGGACGCGGCCTCCCGCTTCGCCGCCAGCGGGGCCGCCGCAGCCTGTATTTGCGGCGGCGACGAAGCGTATCGCGAATACGCGCAGAGCTTCGCCGCCGCGCTGAAGCAAGCCGGCGCGCGCTATCTGATGTTGGCGGGCAAGGCGGGCGAGCGTGAAGCGGCCTTACGCGGCGCGGGCGTCGACGACTTCATTTTCGCCGGCTGCGACGCCGTCGCCGCGCTGGAGCGAACCTTTGATCGGCTGGGCTTGGGATTCTAGGCCGAGTCCGCGGCCGTCTTCGAAGGATCGGTTCATGAGCGCGATACCCGATTTCGCTGCGATCCCCTTCTCGGCGGCGCCGACGCCGCTTTCCCCCGCGCCGAGCCATTGGCTCACCCCCGAAGGCGTCGACGTGAAGTCGTTCTACGACGCGCGGGATTGGCGGGGCCTCGATTTTCTCGAGACCTGGCCGGGACTTCCGCCATTCTTACGCGGCCCCTATCCGACGATGTACGTGAGCCGACCCTGGACGGTGCGCCAATACGCCGGCTTCTCCACGGCCGAGCAGTCGAACGCGTTCTACCGCGCCAATCTCGCGGCGGGGCAGAAGGGGCTTTCGGTCGCCTTCGATCTCGCGACCCATCGCGGCTACGATTCCGACCACCCGCGCGTCGCCGGCGACGTCGGCATGGCGGGCGTCGCGATCGACTCGATCTACGACATGCGCACGCTGTTCCAAGGCATTCCGCTCGACTCGATGAGCGTGTCGATGACGATGAACGGCGCGGCGCTGCCGGTTCTCGCGCTCTACATCGTCGCCGCCGAGGAGCAGGGCGCGCCGATGGCGGCGCTGTCGGGCACCATTCAGAACGACATCCTCAAAGAATTCATGGTGCGCAACACCTACATCTATCCCCCCAGCGCCTCGATGCGCATTGTCGCCGATATTCTTGCTTTCACCGCCGAGCATATGCCGAAGTTCAACTCGATCTCGATTTCCGGCTATCACATGCAGGAAGCGGGCGCGACGCAGGACCTCGAACTCGCCTATACGCTCGCCGACGGCGTCGAATACCTGCGCGCCGGCGTCGCGGCGGGCATGAGCGTCGACGAGTTCGCGCCGCGTCTGTCGTTCTTCTGGGCGATCGGCATGAATTTCTTCATGGAGGTCGCCAAATTGCGCGCCGCGCGCATGCTCTGGGCGGGCCTCGTCAAGGGCTTCGGGCCGAAGTCGGAGAAGTCGCTGCCCTTACGCGCGCACTGCCAGACCTCCGGCTGGTCGCTGACCGCGCAAGACCCGTTCAACAATATCGTGCGAACGCAGATCGAGGCGATGGCGGCCGCCCAAGGCCACACCCAGTCCCTGCACACCAACGCGCTCGACGAGGCGCTGGCGTTGCCGACGCCGTTCTCGGCGCGCATCGCGCGCAACACCCAGCTCTTCCTCATCGAGGAAAGCGGCGCGACGCGGGTCATCGATCCCTGGGGCGGCTCCTTTTACGTCGAGCGTCTGACCGCGGACCTCGCGGCGAGAGCGCGCGCGCATATCGAGGAGATCGAAGCGCTCGGCGGCATGGCCAGGGCGATCGAACTCGGGCTGCCCAAACGCCGCATCGAAGAGGCGGCCGCGCGCACGCAGGCGCGCATCGATTCGGGCCGACAGACCGTGATCGGCGTCAACAAATTCCCGCCCGACGTCGAGCGCGAGCTCAACGTCCTGAAGGTCGACGCCGCGAGCGTGCGCGCGCGGCAGATCGAAAAGCTCCGCCGCCTGCGCGCCGAACGCGACGAAGCGGCGACCGCGGCCGCGCTCGAAGCGCTGACCAACGGCGCGCGCGGCGCGGCCAATCTCTTGCAGCTCAGCCTCGAGGCGGCGCGCGCCAAAGCGACCGTCGGCGAGATTTCGCTGGCGATGGAGAAGGTCTTCGGCCGGCATGTCGCCGAGATCAAGTCGATCGCCGGCGTCTATCTCGAGGAATCGGGCGCCGGCGCCGAGACCAACGCGCGCGTCGTCGCGATGACGCGCGCCTTCGCGGAGAACGATGGCCGGCGTCCGCGCATTCTCGTCGCCAAGATCGGTCAGGACGGCCATGACCGCGGCCAGAAGATCATCGCCTCGGCGTTCTCCGATCTCGGCTTCGAGGTGGAGATCGGACCCTTGTTCGCGACCCCGGAGGAAGTCGCGGCGCTCGCCGCGGAAAGACAAGTTCACATCGTCGGCGTCTCGTCGCTCGCCGCGGGACACCTGACGCTGGCGCCGGCGCTCAAACGCGCGTTGCGCGCCGTCGGACTCGGCGAAGCGATGATCGTCTTCGGCGGCGTGATTCCCGATGAGGACTTCAAACCGTTGCGCGCGGCGGGCGTCGACGCGATCTTTCCGCCGGGCACGGTGGTCGCCGATGCGGCGTTGAGCCTGATGGAGCGCTTGAACCAGCGGCTCGGCTATACGCAACGCGGCGCGGCCGAAAGCCCCTGTCGGAATTTGGATAGCGTCTCGGTTTGAAATTTCCGCTCATGACCGAGGCTGGCGTTCTCGGCGCCGAGTTGGTCCATCGACGGTCAAGTCGAAGCTGGATTGCGCCGAGCGGCGCCGTCGCATGCGGCGATCGGCAGGGGTCGAAGGCCGGCGGCCGCTCACAAGTGACGAGGGCGCGCAGCCCCTTATGCGTGCGGCAGCGCCTTTAGTGTAAGTGTGCGCCGGTCTCAAGAACGCTCGAGCGGTCAAGTTGGTTCATGGCCTCCCTGTACTCGTCACGCGCCTCAGCCGCGGCCAAGTCGAGAAAATACGTCAGGAGCGGACAGCCTGTCGCGGCCATCATATCGCCTAGCGTCCCCAGCATGGCTGCAACGTAACGGAGCCGATCCTCCTTTACCCAGCACTCATTCAATGCTTCCATGACGCACTCCCAGCTACGCAACTTATCCCATTGGCGTTCGGCGGCTGGCGGATCGCGCCGCCGTCGCAAAAAAAGCGCCGCCCTTCGTCTGCGTCTTGGCTCATCGAGCCGGCGCCGGCAGGCAGGCGCGCGAGGCGACGCCCGATCGCTGGCGATCGCATGGCCACGTCGGCGCTGCGGATGAGCGAGGCGTCGAACCCGATGGCGGCGCCTTCGACGACAGCGATCAAGCCCGTCGGGCCGCAGCGGGACGTGAACGCCAAGAGTTCGCGGCGGATTGCTTCAGCGCTTGGCTCAAGCCGAGTCCGCCTGGTGAAGGCGATAGTCTCGTTCCCTCGGCTCATTAGGCGGCCCGCCGCACACCGATGCTGGACGGTAGATACTACTTAAAGTTGCCAAAAAAAGCAATCGCCCGTGGCGTCATTGTGGGTTTGGTCTTGAGCAATCCATCAGAGTTCGATCCGCCCGGCAATGTTGAGAGCCTTATCAACGCGATGCCCAAATAACCGGTCGCAGGGCGCTACGGAAATTGGTGACGCGATTGCGAAGTTCCGGTCGCCCTTGCTCAAATTCAAACTCACCTTTGCCGAGGTTAAAACTCATACACCACGTATAATTCGAGGGGATGTCCCGTTCGTTTGTGAAATTCGCGGAACGGATGCCGCAGTTCGAGAGCTGTGCCGCCTGCGCCATTTGAGCAAAAGGCCGTGCGGCGAAAGTTTCAGGACCCTTCGTCAATTTCTTCCGGGATGGAACCGGCGGCGCCCTCCCAGATCGAGACGGCGGGCGAGATTGCGCAGCAGCTCTGCGGCGTTCGCGGCGTCATCCAGTTCCCAGGCTTGCCGCAGGACGCTTCGCGCCGA
>JBEKAL010000005.1:0-32349 GCA_050015935.1 Roseiarcus sp. | reverse complement strand
CAAGTCTTGCGAAAAAGGCTTCGCCATCCCTGCTGGCCTCCTTCCCAGCACGAACGGTGAATCACGTCTCGCCCGATTCGGGAACCCCCTATCGATTCTGACTATTCGGGACCCGCTCTAGCTTTTTCGGCAGCGCGCGTCTCGGTCGGAAAACCTGTTCCCGCTTTTCGTAAGACGCGCTATACCATACGTGAGACTAGCTTTTGTCGCTATGGGATGATCTTTCCCATGGACCGTTCGATCATGCGAATCCTTCTCCTCGCGGCCGCCGTCGCCGCATCGGCTGCGACCGCCGCCGCGGACGACCTTCGACCCTCGCAATTGGCCTGCGACGCCACGAAGATCGCCGCTCGCGAACTCGCGGATTGCCTGCGCACGAGCGCCGACCGCGCGGACCGGGACCTCTCGGCGACCATCGACGCCGCGATTAAGAGCATCGACGCGCGCCCGGGGGTGTTGTCCTCGCAGAAGGCGCGTTGGAAGCGCTCGCTCAACGACGCCGAGGCGCAGTGGATCGGCTGGCGCGACGCCGAATGCCAGGACGTCGCGCCGTTCGAGGGCGGCATGGGCGCCAAAGGCGGCGACCCGCGCCTGGCCTGCATCATCGATTACGACGCCCGACGCATCGCCGACATCAAGGCGCGTTACCCCTGAGCCTTGCTCGACGGCGGGCGCGCGGGCGCGCCCGGACTGTGCTGCGGACGCTCGAGATAGGCGGCGAGCCGGCGCGCGAACGCGCCGGGCCGCTCGGCAAAGAGCCGGGAGAACTGCTCGCTCGCGCGACGCTGCAAAGGCCGGCGTCGCCGCGCGATCAGCGCGATCAGGCCTTCCGCTTCCTCGCGGGGCAACTCGGGACGGCCGCGCGCGAACTCGGCGAGAACCGTCAGATCGTTGTGGTCGCCCAGCGTTTTTCGCAGCCGACGAAGCTCGCGCTCCATCGCCTGGAACATCGCCGGCCACGCCGGCTCGAACGCCGCGAGCTGATGGGAAAGGTCGACGACGCGCGCGCGTACGGCGTGCATGTCGCCGGCGTCGCGGCTCGCCTGGGCTTCACGCCCGAGCCGCCGCGCCGTGCGATAGGTTCGCCGCACCGCCAGCAGCAGCGGCTCTGCGCCGGCCGTTTCGGCGTCCCAGCCCTCGACGGACCGCGCCAGCGTGCGCAGCTCCGCGGCGAGGCCGCCGACGTCGGTCTGTTGATGCGCGCGTCGCACCGCCTGCCGCTGCTCGGCGATGACGCGGAGCAGGATGTCTCGCGTTTCGGTCGGCGCCTTCAGCCGCGCGAGGACGCCGGGCAGAACGTCGAGATCGCGAGCCTGGCCGACGCTCCGCCTCGCCGCGTTGAGAGCATTGAGAGCCTGATAGGCGGGCGCGCCGACGAAGGGCGTGAACAGGCGCGACAATCCGGCGGCGCCTTTCAGCGTCTTGCGCACGTGGTGGATGCGATTCGCCTCGTCCTGGCCGGGATGCGGGAATTGATCCGCCGCGGCCAGAATCGCCTTGACCAACGCGACGCGGCAATGAAGGGGCCAGGAACGGCGCGGGGCAGTCATGGCGACGGCCGCCCGACCATGCGCAAACGCGCGTGAAGAACGCGGTACGTTCGGCTGCGCGGACCAGGGACGATCGCCGGACGACCCGGGAACGCCCCCGCCGCGCGCTCGAGAAACCCGAGCCGCGTCAAAGGCTGAAATTTGCCGCGATCGCGATCACAGGGCGAAATCGTCATGCCGACCACTCCCGGAGCGAAGGCGCCCATCATAGCGCGCCCGCCGCCCGATGCGAGGCCCCTGACGCGGGGATCGAAGCGTTCAGGCGCGAAAAGCGAAGAAACGGAAGCCGACAAAGGTCAGAAACATCGCGGCGCCGCAGCCGCAGGCGACGAAAAGCGGCAATATTGCGGGCGTCACCTTCAGGCCGAACAGCGGGGCCAACGCGATGCAGGCGAGATAGACGGAATAATTGACCCCGAGCCCCGCGGCGCACACCATGACGTAGCGCACGAAGGCCCGCGCGAGCGGCGTCGCCGTCGCGCGAAAGGTCAGGCCGCGATTGAGCGCGAAATTGATCACGGTCGCGATCGCGAAGCCGGGCGGGCGGGCCAGCGCCGGCGCGACGCCGAACCCTTGGGCGAGAAAATAAGTCACGCCCGCATCGACGAAAAAGCCGAAAAAGCCGATGGCGACAAAGGAGGGAATTTGGCGCTTCAGCTGCGAACCCGCGCCAACCGCGCTTCGTTCGGCTGCGCGCATGGCGGCTCCTTGTCGCGTGATCGCCATGTCCTTGCGCCTCAGGCGTTAAGTTTCTGTTAGGTCAGCATGTCGCGCAGACCGTCATAGGACAGTTTCACCCCGATCAGAAAGGTCAGGATGAGCACGGCGTTGTAAAAGCGATCGGCGGAAACCCGGCGCACCAGCCACACGCCGGCGACGGTGGCGGCGATCGCCAGCGGGAACAACGTCGCCGAGGCGGCCAGATTGTCGCGGCTGAATTGCCCGAGCAGGAAATAGGGCGGCGCCTTCAGGATGTTTGCGGCGGCGAAGAACATCGCCGAGGTGCCGGCGAACATGCGCGGCGACAGCTTTTGCGGCATGACGTAAACCATCAGCGGCGGCGCGCCGGCGTGGCTGATGAAGCTGGTGAAGCCCGCGAGCGCGCCCCAGAAAACGCCGGGCGCGACATCGGCCGGCGCGGCCGCGTCGCCCTTGAGCCGATCGCGCAGCAGCATGAAGACGACGAATCCGACCGAAATGAGCCCGACCGCCAGCCGCACCGCCGCCTCATTGACCCGCGCCGCGAGCAGCCAGCCGGCGGCGATGCCGATCAGCGCGCCGGGGATCAGGATCGCCAGGTTGCGCGGGCTGAAATCGCGCCGGAAAGCCCAGACGCTGACCCAATCCTGCACGATCAGGATCGGCAGCACGATCGCCGCCGCCCTGACTGGCGAGATCGCCAGCGCCAGCAACGGCATCGCGAGGGTGCTCAAGCCGGAAAAGCCGCCCTTGGACAGGCCGAGCAAGACGACGGCGGCCGCCGCCGCCAAATAGAAGGTCCAGTCGCCGTGCATCGGGCCGCCCATGTCTTGCCGCGCCATCGGCCTAAACGCCAGCCCCCCGCGCGCTTTGCCTTCTCCCGCCGGAAGCGCCGAAATTCGCGAACGAAATTCGACGCCCGGCAGGCGCTGCGAGGGGAGCGAAGCGATGACGAGCCGTTACAGGCGTTACGGGGGCGTCTATGCCGGGCGGCGCGCCGATCCGCAAGGCCCTCGGGCCGAGGCGGCCGGGGCGATCGATCGGATCCGGCCGCCGCGACTGATTTTTTTTGCGAATGCGCCGGCGCCTCAGGCCGCCAGATCGCGATGCGAAGGCCCGTGCCAGGCGCGCGTCGCGCGCGCCCGCGCGAGCCTCTCGCCGGGGTCGTCGTCGAGCGCCAGGGCGGTGCAGTCGGCCAGATCCGCGCGCAACAGGCCGATGTCGCTCAGTTCCCGGTCGGACATTTGGCCGAGCTGGGCCAGCGTTCGTCTGGCGCTCATGACGTGCGCCGGCCAGCCCAGCGCGCGCCAGATCAGGGCGGCGAGATCGGCGCGGCGCTGGGAGGCGGACGAAGCATCGAGCATGGGGCTCTCCATCGGGCAAAAGATGCCGCTCGCCGCCGAGGGGCTGCGCGTCGAACGGGGAAATTGCCTTAACGCGACGGATTATGCCAATTTGCTATTGATCGGTCAAACGAATGTTTGTAGAGTAATCGATAACGAAACGAGATCGATAACCATGCTCGACACCGACCAGCTGCGCTCCTTTCTCGCCATCGTCGACACCGGCTCGTTCACCCGCGCCGGCGAGCGCGTCAACAAGACCCAGTCCGCGGTCTCCATGCATATTCGCCGGCTCGAGCAACAGCTCGGCTGCGCGCTGTTCGTCAGGCAAGGACGCACGGCGAAACTGACGAGCGAGGGCGAGCTATTGATCGAATTCGCGCGTCGCATGATGCAGGTCGAAGCCGGGGCGATCGCCGCGCTTTCGCGCAAAGGTCTCCGAGGCGCGGTGCGGCTGGGCATTCCCGACGATTACGCCGAGGCCTTTCTGGCCGACATTCTCACCTCCTTCAATCGTCGCCACCCTCTGGTCGAGGTTTCCGTCGTCTGCGAGAATTCAAACGAACTCGGCCCGCTGGTTCACGCCGGCGTGATCGAAATCGCGTTGGTGACGGACCACGAGGGCCTGCACGGCTTTGAGTTGCTCCGCGAGGAGCCGCTCGTCTGGGTCGCCGCCAAGCGCTTCAAGCCGCACGAGGGCGCGCCGATCCCCCTGGCGCTGGGCAATCCGAGCTGGCTGTGGCGAAAAATCGCCGACACCGCGCTGCGCGATCACCCGGGCGCGACGCACGGCCTGTTCTTCTCCAAGAACTACACCGCCATCGGCTCGGTGGTGCGCGCGGGCCTGGCCGCGACGGTGCTGCCGCTCGGCATGGTCGGCGACGACTTGCGCGTGCTCGGCGCCGAGGAAGGCTTGCCGCGCCTGCCGTCGACCCGCATGGGCCTCATTCGCGCGCCGGGTGAGACGTCCGAGGAAGCCAAGGCTTTGGCGGAGGCGATCCGCGGCGCGCTCGGCGCCGCCCAGCGCAAAGCGGCGTAGCCGAGAGCTTCAGCCCTCGGCGAGGAGCGGCTGGCGCGGCGGATCGCCGGAAAAGCCGCAGGCTTCGAGCGTCTCGCGCATATGGCCGGGCGCCGGCGCTTCGACCACGATCGCCGGCTTGTTCTTGTAAAGCGGCGCCTCGACCCGCCGCGCCAGCAGCTGCAAGGCGATGTCGGCGCTCTCGCGCGCGCCGTAGACGCGATCGCCGAGGATCGGCCAGCCCTCGGCCGCGCAATGGACGCGCAGTTGATGGGTGCGGCCGGTCAGCGGCTGCAATTCCAGCCAGGCGATCGGCGCGTCGCGCCAACGGCCGCGTCCCTTCACGCGCCAACGCGTGTGCGCGGGCAGGCCGTCGGAATCGACCTTCATCCGCCAGCCGCGCCCGGCGTCGAGCCGACCGAGCGGCAAATCGATTCCGCCCTCCCCGGATTCGGGGCCGCCGACGACGATCGCCCAATAGGTCTTGGCGATTCTGCCCTGTTTGAACAACAGGCCGAGCTTCTCCAGCGCCTTGTGGTGACGCCCGAGCACCAGACAGCCCGCCGTGTCGCGATCGAGGCGATGGGCGAGCGCGGGCTTGCGCGGCAGGCCGAAGCGCAAGGCGTCGAAATCGTCTTCCAGATTGGCGCCGCCCTTGGGGCCGCGATGCACCGCGATTCCCGCGGGTTTGTCGATGACCAGCATCAGGCCGTCGCGATAGAGCAGCCGCGCTCTTGTTTCTTCGGGCGTCATGGGGCCATAGCTAGGCCATGGCGCCGGGCCTGCGCAAGGAAAGGGAATGAACGGGTGAGCAAAACGGATGAGGAAAAGCCGAAGGCCGGCTTGCTGCGGCGCCTGCTTCCGCGCGGCCAAGCCGCGCCCGCGCCGGCGGCGAGCGAGCCGGCCGCGCCGCCGAGGCGAAGTTGGTTGTCGCGCCTCACGGCCGGGCTGTCGCGCTCGTCCTCGGCGATCGGGCGCGGCGTCTCCGACATTTTCACCAAGCGCAAGCTCGACGCCGCCTCGCTCGACGAGCTCGAAGACATTCTCATTCAGGCCGATCTCGGCCTCGGCGCGGCGACGCGCATCCGCGAGGCGGTGGCGAGCGGGCGCTACGACAAGGCGATCGAGCCCGCCGAAGTGAAGGCGATTCTCGCCGACGAAGTCGAGCGCATTCTCGACCCCGTCGCGCGGCCGCTCGCCATCGACGCTTCGAAGAAGCCGTTCGTCATCCTCGTCGTCGGCGTCAACGGTTCGGGCAAGACGACGACGATCGGCAAGCTCGCGGCCAAGTTCGCCGCCGAGGGGCTCAAGGTGACGCTCGCGGCGGGCGACACGTTCCGCGCCGCCGCGATCGAACAGCTCAGGATCTGGGCGGGGCGGAGCGGGGCCGAGATCGTCGCGCGCGAACGGGGCGGCGACGCGGCGGGACTGGCCTTCGAAGCCTTGACGCGCGCGCGCGCCGCCGGCGCCGACGTGCTGCTGATGGACACCGCCGGGCGCTTGCAGAACCGCGCCGAGCTGATGGGCGAACTGGAAAAGATCATCCGCGTGATGAAGAAGGTCGACGCCGAGGCGCCGCACGCGACGCTGCTGGTGCTCGACGCGACGGTGGGGCAGAACGCGCTGAGCCAGGTGGAGATTTTCGGCCGCACGGCCGATGTCACCGGCCTCGTCATGACCAAGCTCGACGGCACCGCGCGCGGCGGCATTCTCGTCGCCATCGCCGAGAAATTCGGCCTGCCCGTGCATTTCATCGGCGTCGGCGAGGGCGTCGACGATCTCGAACCCTTCGCCGCGCGCGATTTCGCCGCGGCGATCGCCGGGATCGAGCGGAAGGAGGGGTGATGCGAAAAGAGGACATTGCGATGACGAACCCGCCTGCCGCGGCGCCATCGGAGCGCAAGGCGCTCAATCCCTGGCTCAAGTTCACGCTGGAGCTGGGGCCGCTGGCGCTGTTCTTTCTCGCCTACGGCAAGTTCAATATATTCGTCGCCACCGGCGTGCTGATGGTCGCCGTGGTGACGACGCTCGGCGTCTCCTATGCGATGCTGCGGCGCATTCCGATCATGCCGCTGGTCACCGCGGCGGTCGTGGTCGTGTTCGGCTCGCTGACGCTGATCTTCCACGACGAGACCCTGATCAAGATCAAGCCGACCGCGCTCTATCTCCTGTTCGGCGGCGCGCTGTTCGTGGGCTTGGCGATCAAGAGGCCGCTGCTGAAGATCATGTTCGACGGCGCGGTGCGCGTGAACGAGGCAGGCTGGCGCAAGCTGACCTGGCGCTGGGCGTTCTTCTTCCTCGCGCTGGCGGCGCTCAACGAAATCGTCTGGCGCACGCAGAGCACCGATCTCTGGGTGAAGTTCAAGACCTTCGGCTTCCTGCCGCTGACACTCGCGTTCGCGCTCGCCCAGGCGCCGCTGATCGTACGCTATGCGGCCAAGAGCGAAGAGACGGGCGAGGATTTCTAACGGTCCGCGTCAGGCAAATCGAAGGCGCGTCGTTGCGATGGGCGCCGCCGGATTGCGCTTAGGGCCTTCCGACCTGACCCGCCCGAAATGGCTGGCGAGCGTCACGGCGGCGACCAGCGCGCCGAGGCCGACCGCGGCCCATTCCACGATCGCTTCGGAACCATTGGGTTCGAAGAACCCGAGAGTGGCGAAGCCGACCGCCAGATTGCCAAATCCCCACAAGACGTTGACCACCGGCGACGATTCGCCGACGCCCGGCGGCGAGGCGAACGGCGATTGAAACCGACGGCCGCTGATCCCCTGGACAAAGTGGGGGACGCCGTTCGCAAGAAGCAATCCGGCGACGAATTGCAGGAGGTAGACGTTCCAGGGCATCTCGGTTCCCTCCCATAAAGCGCGCCGGAGCGACTGGCGTCACGCCACCCGGCCATTCGAACTCGTGACTTCCCAATTCATTGTACGCCGGCTCGCGGCGCAGGCGAGAGGGTCGGGGCGATCGCCGGCGCCTGATCGTCGCGAGCGGCGCATCCACACCCGACGCAGACATTCAAACCGGCCAACGACCTGCGCCCGGCCATTCTCGCATCGTTCCCGCCGTTACAGAATGAATCGGCTCAGATCCGCGTTGTCCGCGAGGTCGCCGACGTGGGCCTCGACATAGGCGGCGTCGATGGCGATCTCTTCGCCCGAGCGGTCGGGGGCGGCGAAGCTCACTTCGTCGAGCACGCGCTCCATCACCGTCTGCAGGCGCCGCGCGCCGATGTTCTCGACGCTGGCGTTGACCTTGGCGGCGATGCGCGCGATCGCCGCGATCGCGTCGTCGGCGAAAGTGAGGGTCACGCCCTCGGCGCCCAGCAGCGCGGCATATTGCTTGATGAGGCTCGCCTCGGGCTCGGTGAGGATGCGCCTGAAATCGTCTTCGGTGAGCGAGGCCAGCTCGACGCGGATCGGCAGGCGCCCCTGCAATTCGGGCAGCAGGTCCGAGGGCCGCGAAACGTGGAAGGAGCCCGAGGCGATGAACAGGATGTGGTCGGTGTTGACGGAGCCGTGCTTGGTCGAGACGCTCGTGCCCTCGATCAGCGGCAAGAGATCGCGCTGCACGCCCTCGCGCGAAACGTCGGCGCCGCCGCGTCCGTCGCGCGCGCAGATCTTGTCGATTTCGTCGAGGAAGACGATGCCGTTGCTCTCGACCTCGTGGATCGCCTCGCGCACGACCTGATCCTGATCGAGCAGCTTTTCCGCTTCCGCGGCCATCAGCGGCTCGTGCGCTTCGGCGACGCTCATGCGCTTGGGCTTCAGGCGCTGGCCGAAGCCCTTGCCGAAAATATCGGAAAGGTTGATCGCGCCGACCGAAGCTCCCGGCATGTTCGGCAGTTCGAACATCGGCATGCCGCCGCCGCTCTGCGGCAGATCGATCTCGATCTCTTTGTCGTCGAGTTCGCCGCCGCGCAGTTTGCGCCGGAACGTCTCGCGCGTCGCCGCCGAGGAGCTCGCGCCGACCAGCGCGTCGAGCATCCGCTCCTCGGCGGCGAGTTCCGCCTTGGCCTCGATGTCCTTGCGCTTGCGCTGTTTGACCAGCGTAATGCCGATCTCGACGAGATCGCGCACGATCTGCTCGACGTCGCGCCCGACATAGCCGACCTCGGTGAATTTCGTCGCCTCGACCTTGAGGAACGGCGCAGCCGCGAGCTTGGCGAGGCGACGCGCGATCTCGGTCTTGCCGCAACCGGTCGGCCCGATCATGAGGATGTTCTTCGGCATGACTTCCTCGCGCATCGGCGAAACGAGGCGCAAGCGGCGCCAGCGATTGCGCAGGGCGATCGCGACGGCGCGTTTGGCGTCCTTCTGCCCGACGATATAGCGATCGAGTTCGGAGACGATCTCGCGCGGCGAGAATTCGGTCATGAGGTCACAGGCTCTCGAGGACGAGATTGGCGTTGGTGTAGACGCAGATGCCGGCGGCGATGTTCATCGCGCGCCGCACGATTTCTTCCGCGTCGAATTCGGTCGGCAGCAGCGCGCGCGCGGCGGCGAGCGCGTAATTGCCGCCCGAGCCGATCGCGATCGCGGAGCCGTGGCCGTTGCCTTCGGGCTCCAGCACGTCGCCCGAACCGGTCAGCACGAAGCCCGCGCTCTTGTCGGCGACCAGCAGCATCGCCTCGAGTCGACGCAAATAGCGATCCATGCGCCAATCCTTGCCGAGTTCGACGCAGGCGCGCGGCAATTGCCCGGGATATTGTTCGAGCTTGGCCTCCAGGCGCTCGAACAGAGTCAGCGCGTCGGCCGTCGAACCGGCGAAGCCGGCGATGACCTCGCCCTTGGCGAGGCGGCGGACCTTGCGGGCGTTGCCCTTCAGCACCGTTTCGCCGACGCTGACCTGACCATCCCCGCCGATGACCACCCGGCCGCCCTTGCGCACCATGAGGATCGTCGTCGCGCGCCAGCCCGGCGGGCGAGCGCCCGTTCCTTCGTTCATGACCCTAATTCCCTGACGCCGCTCGCGGGCGAGGCCCCGATTTACGGCGGCGAGGGCGCGAGCGCAAGGAGCCCGGCTCACCTGGATTCGTCGATCCAGATCGGGTCGGTCCAGACGCGCCGGCCCATCGCCTCGATCGCCACGCTGCGCAATGGATTCGGGGCCGCCTCGCCGCGCGCAGCCGATTTCGCCTCAGGCCGCGCGCCTGAAGAGCCGCGACGAGCGTCGCCGGGATGCCCGCGCCGGAAGCGCCCGCAATTACGCAATTGCGGCGATGAATTATCATCAATATGATAACAGCAATTGAACGCAGCAGCGCAAGGACCGGCGGAGAGGCTCGGCCGGCCCTTGCAAAATCAGCGCTTTAAAGCAAAATGGAGCGGGCGAAGGGATTTGAACCCTCGACCCCAACCTTGGCAAGGTTGTGCTCTACCCCTGAGCTACACCCGCGTCCGCGACGGGGAGGCCCCGCCCGAGGCGCTTATGGCGCAAGCCGGAGAAGATTGCAACACCCCGACGCCTCGAATTGGCGTCGGCCTTGTCGGACCATCGCCACACGCGGGCGTGAATTGATGTTCGCGCTCGTCCATGCGAAGCGCTATTGCGCTGCTGCGAGGCCGAACGATGAATGAAACGGTGGATCCGGAAAAGGTCGATGTCGCCGAGCCGATCGAGCCGGTGAAGCCCGTCGCGCCGAAAACCCATCGCTGGGGCAAGGCGGCGCTCGCGCTCGCGCTCGCGGCGGCCGTCGTCGTCGGCTGGCAATATGTCGAGAATATCGCGCCTTCGACGGTCGACGCGACGCGCCCGGCCGCTCCGTCCGGTCCGCCCGCGCAGACCGTTCGCGCCGCCGCGGCGGTCACAGGCGACATGCCGATCACGATCGACGCGCTGGGCGCCGTGACGCCGCTTGCGACCGTGACGGTGAAGACGCAAATTCCCGGCAAGCTGATGGAGGTCGGCTTTCAGGAAGGCCAACTCGTCAAAGCCGGCGATTTTCTCGCTCAGATCGATCCGCGCCCCTACCAGGCCGCGCTCGCCCAGGCCCAGGGGCAACTCGCCAAGGACACGTCGCTGTACGCGCAGGCGCAATCCGACCTCGCGCGATACGA
Source organism: Roseiarcus sp. (assembly GCA_050015935.1). Taxonomy (GTDB): domain Bacteria; phylum Pseudomonadota; class Alphaproteobacteria; order Rhizobiales; family Beijerinckiaceae; genus Roseiarcus. Next base: position 21,683 of record JBEKAL010000005.1, on the reverse strand, counting down.
AACGCTGATCAAGCAGGATTCGATCTCGCGCCAGCAGGTCGAGGATCAGGTCTTTCTCGTCGCGCAGGACAAAGCCGCGATGGCGACCGATCAGGCGCAGATCGACACCACCAATCTGAACATCTCCTATTGCCACATCGTCTCGCCGGTCGGCGGGCGCGTCGGCCTTCGGCTCGTCGATCCCGGCAATTATCTGCAGCCCTCGGACACGACCGGCATCGTCGTGATCGCGCAGATCGATCCGATCAGCGTCGTTTTTTCCACGCCCGAGGACAATTTGCCGCAAATCACCGCGCGCTTGAACGCCGGCGCTACGCTTCCCGTCACTGTTTTCGACCGCTCGAACGTCAAACAACTCGCGACGGGAACGCTGACCACGTTCGACAACGAGGTCGATCCGACGACCGGGACGTTCAAGCTGCGCGCGACGTTCGCCAACCCGGACGGAAAGCTGTTTCCGGGCCAATTCGTCAACGTTCGCCTGCTGGTCGACACGCTTTCGGACGCCGTGCTCGCGCCCAACGCCGCCATTCAGCTCGGCGCCAACGGCAGTTTCGTCTACGTCGTCAAAGACGATTCGACCGTCGCCGTGCGCAAAGTCACGACCGGACCGGCGGACGCGAGAAATACGACGATCGCCTCCGGTTTGGCGGCCGGCGAGAATGTCGTGATCGACGGCGTCGACCGGCTAAGCGACGGCGCCAAAGTACACGTCCGCAACAGCGCGGACGCGGCTGCGGGCGCGGCGGCGCAAGATCAGGCGCCGGCGAACGGGCCGGCCGGCCAGGGACAACACCGGCGTCGAGGACAGGGCCAAGGCGCCGGCGGCGCCCCGGCGCCGGCGGCGGGCGCCACGCCATGACGGCGACGCGGCGAAGGCGGCGGCCATGAATCCCTCGCGTCTGTTCATCGAGCGGCCAGTGGCGACGACGCTGCTGATGATCGCGATCCTCATGGTCGGCGTCGCCGCGTACAAATTCCTGCCGCTTTCGGCGCTGCCGGAAGTCGATTATCCGACGATTCAGGTTCAGACCTTCTATCCCGGCGCGAGCCCGGAGGTGATGACGTCCTCGGTGACCGCGCCGCTGGAGCGGCAGTTCGGCCAAATGCCCAGCCTGAGCCAAATGATGTCGCAAAGTTCGGCGGGCGCCTCGGTCATCACTCTGCGTTTCAGCCTCGAGCTGAGCCTCGACATCGCCGAACAGGAAGTTCAGGCGGCGATCAACGCCGCCGGCAATCTGTTGCCGTCCGATCTTCCCGCGCCGCCGATCTACGCCAAGGTCAATCCGGCCGACGCGCCGATTCTGACCCTCGGCGTGACCTCGAAAACGCTCAAGCTGACGGATGTCGAGGATATCGTCGAAGGCCGGCTCGTGCCGAAATTGTCGCAGCTGCCCGGCGTCGGTCTGGTGTCGATTTCCGGCGGTCAGCGCCCGGCCGTCCGCATTCACGCCAACCCGCTCGCGCTCGCGGCGTACGCGATCAATCTCGACGATCTCAGAACGACCATCGGCAATCTCAACGTCAACACGCCCAAGGGCAATTTCGACGGACCGACGCAATCCTTCGCCATCAACGCCAACGACCAGATCCGCAATCCCAACGACTATCTCGGTTCGGTCGTCGCCTATCGCAACGGCGCGCCGGTTCTCTTAAGCGACGTCGCCACGGTGGAGCTCGCGGCGGAGAACACCCGGCTTTCCGCCTGGATGAACGCGACGCCCGCGCTCATCGTCAACATCCAGCGCCAGCCGGGCGCGAACGTCATCCGGGTCGTCGACAGCGTCAAGAGCCTGCTGCCGACGCTGACGACTTCCGTGCCGCAAGCGATCGCGATCACGCCGTTGACGGACCGCACCACGACGATCCGCGCTTCGGTCGACGACGTCGAATTCGAATTGACGCTGGCCGTCGCGCTCGTCGTGCTCGTGATCTTCCTCTTCCTGCGCAATATCCCGGCGACGATCATCCCGAGCCTGTCGGTGCCGCTCTCGCTCGTCGGCGCGCTGGCCATCATGTATCAGATGAATTTCAGCCTCGACAATCTGTCGCTGATGGCGCTCACGGTCGCGACGGGCTTCGTCGTCGACGACGCCATCGTGGTGATCGAGAACATCTCGCGTTATCTCGAAGAGGGCGATTCGCCCAAGCAAGCCGCGCTGAAGGGCTCGCAGCAGATCGGCTTCACCATCATCTCGCTCACCGTCTCGCTGATCGCCGTGCTCATTCCCCTGCTGTTCATGGGCGACGTCGTCGGCCGCCTGTTCCATGAATTCGCGATCACGCTGGCGGCGACGATCGTCATTTCCGCCTTCGTCTCGTTGACGCTCGTGCCGATGCTGTGCGCGAAACTGCTCCGGCAGACGTCCGCCGGGCGAAGCGGGCGCCGCCACGCGACCGGCGGCCGCTTCTTCCAGGGCCTACAGAGTTTTTACGCCTCGCTCCTCAACGTGGTGCTGAACCATCAGATCGTGACGCTGATCGTCGCTTTGGCGACTTTTTTCATCACCGGATATCTCTATGTCGCGATACCCAAGGGGTTCTTTCCGGTGCAAGACACCGGAATTATCCAGGGCGTCACCCAAGCGGCCCAAGACATTCCCTTCGACAGAATGGCCGAGCGCCAGCAGGCCTTGGCCAAGGCGATCTCGGCGGATCCGGATGTCGAGAGCCTGTCCTCGTTCATCGGCGTCGACGGCTCCAACATCACGCTCAATTCCGGCCGCGTTCTCATCAATCTCAAACCGCACGCGAAGCGCCAATCGAGCGCCAGCGAGATCATCCGCCGCTTGCAGCGGGAGACCGCCGACATCGCCGGCATTTCGCTCTACATGCAGCCGGTGCAGGATCTGTCGATCGACACCGCGGTCAGCGCCACCCAATATCAATTCACGCTGGAAAATCAGGATCTCCAGACGTTGCAGACTTGGACGCCGACCGTTCTGGCGCGCTTGGCCAAGGTTTCTGAGATCGTCGATGTCGCGAGCGATTTGCAGCCCAACGGCCGTTCCGCGACCGTCCGCATCGACCGGGCGAGCGCGGCGCGGTTCGGCGTCACGCCGGCGACGATCGACAACGCGCTCTACGACGCCTACGGCCAGCGCATCATTTCGACCGTGTTCACCCAGTCGAACCAATATCGCGTCATTCTCGACATCGATCCCGCGATGACCCATTCCTTGACGTCGTTGGACTCGATCTACCTTCCCTCGTCGGCCTCGACCAGCGGACAGGTGCCGCTGTCCTCGATCAGCGCGTTGGACGTGAAGCAGGCGCCGTTGCAGATTTCGCACCTCAAGCAGTTCCCTGTGACGACGATTTCGTTCAATCTGGCCCCCAGCGCCTCGCTGGGCGGAGCGGTCGACGCCATCGACGCGGCGCTCGGCGACATCGATCTTCCCGCCAGTTTTGCGGTGAGCTTTCAAGGCGCCGCGCAAGCGTTTCAATCGTCGCTGTCGAACGAGGTGTTCCTGCTGCTCGCGGCGATCGCGACGATGTATATCGTGCTGGGCGTTCTCTACGAGAGCTTCATTCACCCCGTCACCATTCTCTCGACGCTGCCTTCGGCGGGCATCGGCGCCTTGCTCGCTCTCGAATTCGCGGGCGCCGGCCTCGACATCATCGGCGTCATCGGCATCGTCCTGCTGATCGGCATCGTCAAGAAGAACGCGATCATGATGATCGACTTCGCATTGGAGGCGCAGAGGCAGGAAGGCAAGACGCCGCGCGACGCGATCTTTCAGGCCTGCCTGCTCCGCCTGCGGCCGATCCTGATGACGACGGTGGCGGCGATGTTCGGCGCCTTGCCGCTGATGCTGGGAACGGGCGTCGGCTCGGAGCTGCGCCACCCGCTCGGCCTGGCGATCGTCGGCGGCCTCGCCGTCAGTCAGATTCTCACGCTGTTCACGACGCCGGTGATCTATCTCTTCTTCGAGCGCATCGGGTCGCGCCTGGGCGCCGGCGCGACGGACAGCGCCCTGGCGGAGGAAGCGCCGTGAACAACCGCTTCTCCGAACTGTTCATCCGCCGGCCGGTGGCGACGACGCTGCTGACGATCGGCATCGCGCTGGCGGGTCTGCTCGCTTTCGCGCAGTTGCCGGTTTCGCCCTTGCCGCAAGTCGACTATCCCAACATCTCGGTGCAGGCGACCATGCCCGGGGCCAGCCCGGACACGATGGCTTCGGCGGTCGCGGCGCCGCTCGAGCGCCATCTCGGGCAGATCGCCGACGTCAACGAGATGACGTCCTCGAGCGCGCTGGGCTCGACGCGAATCCAACTGCAATTCGGGCTCGGCCGCGACATCGACGGCGCCGCGCGCGACGTCCAGGCGGCGATCAACGCGGCGCGCGCCGATTTGCCGACCAGCCTGCGCGCCAATCCGAGCTATCACAAGGTCAATCCCGCCGACCCGCCGATCATGGTTCTCGCGCTGACTTCGACGACGCGGACGGCCGGACAGATCTACGATATCGCCTCCAATGTCTTGCAGCAGCGCCTGTCGCAGCTCGACGGCATCGGTGAAGTCGACGTCAACGGCAGCGCGCTTCCGGCGGTGCGGGTCGAACTCAATCCCGGCGCGCTGTTCAAGTACGGCATAGGCTTGGAGGATATTCGCGCGGCGCTCGCCGCCGCCAACGCCAACAGTCCGAAGGGCGCGATCGAGGACAGCGACTTTCACTATCAGATCTACGCCAACGATCAGGCGAGCCACGCCGACCAATATCGCGATCTCGTCGTCGCTTATCGCGACGGCGCCGCCGTGCGCTTGTCCGATGTCGCCGAAGTGGTCGATTCGGTCGAGGATTTGCGCAACGCCGGGCTGTCAAACGGCAAGCCGTCCGTCGCGCTGGTGCTGTCGCGGCAGCCCGGCGCCAACATCATCGAAGCGGTCGACGGCGTCAAAGCGGAATTGCCGCGCCTGACCGCTTCGTTGCCGGGCGACGTCGATCTGAACGTCGTCGTCGACCGATCGATCACCATCCGAGGCTCGCTCGCCGACACCGAGCGCACCTTGATCACCGCCGTCGCCTTGGTGATCTTCGTCGTATTCGCCTTCTTGCGCAACGTGCGCGCCGCCGCGATTCCCTCCATCGCCGTGCCGGTTTCGATCGTCGGCTCGTTCGGCGTGATGTATCTCCTGGGGTTCAGTCTCGACAATCTCTCGTTGATGGCGCTGACGATTTCGACCGGATTCGTGGTCGACGACGCTATCGTGGTGCTGGAAAACGTCACGCGGCACATCGAAGCGGGCGCGACCCGCCTGCAGGCGGCGATCCTGGGTTCTCGCGAAGTCGGATTCACCGTCCTCTCGATCAGCCTTTCCCTCATCGCGGTGTTCTTGCCGTTGCTGTTGATGGGCAGCATCGTCGGCCGACTGTTCCGGGAGTTCGCCGTGACGCTTTCCGTCGCGGTGTTGATTTCGCTCGTCGTCTCCCTGACGACGACGCCGATGATGTGCGCCCTCATCCTGCCGCGGCGCGCGATCGTTTCGCATGGCGCGCTCTATCGGCTCACCGAGCGCGGCTTCGACGCCATGCTCGCCTTCTATCGCATGACGTTGGGGACGGCGTTGCGCCATCCCTTGATCGTCATGCTCATCCTGCTTTCGATGATTGGACTGAACGTCCAGCTCTTCACACATATGACCTACAACCTGTTCCCGGTGCAGGACACGGGGCTGCTCATCGGCTCCATTCAGGGCGATCAGAGCATCTCCTTCCAATCGATGAAACAGAAGCTGTTGCAATTGCAGACGATCGTTCAGGACGACCCAGCGGTCGCCACCGTCGTCGGCGTCACCGGCGGCCGGCAGACCAATTCGGGTTTCGTCTATATCTCGCTGAAACCCTTCGCCCAGCGCCAGATCAGCGCCGACGGCGTGGTCGCGCGGCTGCGCGGAAAGCTCGCCGAGGTGGCCGGCGCGCGCCTGTTCCTCATCGCCGTGTCGGACCTGCGCACCGGCGGACGGCAGAGCAACGCGACCTATCAGTACACCCTTCTTTCCGATGACACGACGACGCTCTACAGATGGGCGCCTCGATTGACCGAGGCGTTGCAAAAGAGCGACATCCTCAAAGACGTCAATTCCGATCAACAGCAGGGCGGCCTCGAAGCGGATCTGACGATCGATCGGGCGAGCGCGATGCGCCTCGGACTCAACCCCGCAGTGATCGACAACACGCTCTACGACGCTTTTGGCCAACGGCAGGTGTCGACCATTTACAACGCGCTCAACCAGTATCACGTCGTCATGGAGGTGGCGCCGCGCTATTGGCAGGATCCGTCGGTCTTGCGGGATATCTGGGTGTCGACGTCCGGCGCCAACCCTTCCGGCGCCCAGCAGACCAACGCGCGCGCCGGCCTGTTCGCCTCCTCGACCGCGACCAGTTCGGCGGCCTCGGTCGCCGGCGACGCCGCGCGCAACCTGGCGTTGAACGCGCTCGCCGCCAGCGGCCACTCCAGCGCGTCCGCCGGGGCGGCGGTCTCGACCTCGCAAGAGACCATGGTTCCCTTGTCCGCGTTCGCGCATTTCAGCCGCGGGCAGACGCCGCTCGGCGTCAATCATCAGGGACAATTCGCGGCGACGACGATCTCGTTCAGTCTCGCGCCGGGGCGCGCGCTGAGCGAAGCGCAAAGGGAAATCGAGGAGACGACGGCGAGCATCCGGATGCCTTCCACCATTCGCGGCGCATTCGCCGGGACGGCGGCCACTTTCCAGCAATCCCAATCGACGCTGCCCCTGCTTTTCGCCGCGGCGCTGATCGCGGTCTATATCGTGCTGGGAATTCTCTACGAGAGCTATATCCATCCTCTGACGATCCTCTCGACGCTGCCGTCGGCGAGCGTCGGCGCGTTGATCGCCCTGAATCTGTTCAACACCGAATTCACCATCATCGCCGCGATCGGCATCATCCTGCTCATCGGCATCGTGAAGAAAAACGCGATCATGATGATCGATTTCGCGCTCCAGGCCGAGCGCGAGGGCCTTTCGAGCAAAGACGCGATCACGCAAGCCTGCCTGCTGCGTTTCCGGCCGATCATGATGACGACCTTCGCGGCGATGTTCGGCGCCATGCCGCTCGCTTTCGGCACGGGGGAGGGTTCGGAGCTGCGCCACCCCCTCGGGATCACGATCGTCGGCGGCTTGCTCGTCAGTCAGGCTTTGACCCTCTACACGACGCCGATCATCTTTCTCTATCTTGACCGGTTCGGAAATTGGCTGCATCGTCTATGGGGCCGCGTCTATTTGGGGGATAGGTCCGCGCGCCTCTCGGGGGCCGGGTGATGAGTTTTGGGCGTGGGGCGTCGTTGGCGGCGATGGGGGTCGCGCTGCCGTTGATCGGTTGCGCCGCCGTCGGCCCGGACTATCAACGCCCCGCCGCCATCGTTCCCGCCCAATATAAGGAAATGAAAGGCTGGAAGCCCGCCACGCCGCGCGACGATTTCGCCAAGGGCGAATGGTGGAGGCTGTTTCGCGATCCCGAATTGAACACGTTGGAGGCGCAAGTCGCCGTCTCCAATCAGACCCTCAAAGCGGACGAGGCGAATTACCGCGAGGCTCTGGCGCTGATCGCCGAGGCCCGCGCCGGACTTTATCCCGTCCTGAATTTCAATCCGTCGCTGACGCGGTCGCAGAGCATGGGGTTCATCACCACCACGCTCGACGCCGAGGTCAGCGGCAATTGGACGCTGGACGTCTGGGGCAAGGTGCGCCGCGCCATCGAGCAGCAGGGCGCCGGCGCGCAGGTGAGCGCCGCCGACCTCGCCAACGCCACGCTGTCGGCCCAGTCGGCGCTGGCGCTCGCCTACGTGCAAGTGCTCGAGGCGGACGCCTTGGACGATCTGCTGCTCGATACGGTCAAGGAATACAAACACTCATTGGAAATTACGCAAAACCAATACAACGCGGGCACCGCCGCCAAGTCCGACGTCATCACCGCGCAGGCTCAAGTCCTGGCGGCGCAGGCGCAGGAGATCGGCGTCGCCGTCACGCGAGCGCAAAACGAGCACGCGATCGCCGTGCTGATGGGCCGCCCGCCCTCGGGACTGTCGATTCCGCGCTCGAAGCTGCCGGCGGACATTCCGCGCGTCCCGCTGCGCCTGCCTTCCACGCTGCTGGAGCGGCGTCCCGACATCGCCGCGGCCGAGCGGACCATGCAGGAGCAGAACGCCGCGATCGGCGTCGCGATCGCCGGCTATTACCCCGACATCACGCTCTCGGGCGCGTTCGGCTATTACGGCGACCCGTTCATCAAGCAGATCGCCGGGGCCAATCCGGTCTGGTCCTACGGATTGTCGCTGGCGCAGCCGCTGTTCAACGGCGGCCTGACCGACGCGCAGGTCGAGGCGGCCAAACAGACTTACGAATCCAGCGTCGCCACTTATCGCCAGACGGTGCTGACGGCGTTTCAGCAGGTCGAGGATCAACTGGCGGCGATCCCGATCCTGACTCGCGAGCTTCGCGTGCAAACCGAGGCGGTCAAGGCCGCTAGCCAAGCGGTGCAGATCGCCCTCAACGAATATAACGCCGGCACGCAGAACTTCACGACGGTGGTGACCGCCGAAGCCACCGAGCTCAGCGACCGAGAGTCGGCGCTGGCGACGCAAGCGCAGCGCTTGACCGACGCCGTTACGCTCGTCGTCGCGCTGGGCGGGGGATGGAGCACGGACGAGTTGCCGGCGCTGGCTACGCTCACTACGGCTGCGCTTACCTCTACGCCTGTGCCGAAACCGACCCACGCATCTACGCCGTGATCGCCCGTTCCCGGCGTCAGTCGGGAAGCGCGTACCGACGCGCGACCTCCCAGGCCGCGCGCGCGTCCGCAATGGAGATCGCGCCGCCGTTGGCGGCTCGCGCGGCCTGCGCCGCTTCGACGAGAGCGGGCGGACCGGCCGGATCCGGCAGATCCGCCAGCGCGTTCGACAGCGCCGCATTCATGGCGGAATTCGCCGCGCGGTCGCCGCTCAGTTTGACCGCGAGCATCAACGCGATCGCCGGCCTGGGCGCTCTCGAAAGGCGCGCGATCCGGTAGGCGTTGAGCAAGCGCTTCACGCGCCGCGGCGTGTCGGCGGCGAGCGGCGCGATCGCGGTCAGCAGCGCCGCCTCGCCTTGCGAAAGCGGCTCGGTCAATCGCGATCGCTTGGCGTCGAGGAGGCCCAAAGGGTCGACGACGGCGTCGGAGCCGATGAGGCGCGCCGCGAATCGTCCTGCGTCGGCGAGGCCGAGGGTCTGCGCGTTGACGACGAGTTGGAAAAACCTCTCGCTTCGCCGGCGCGCCGTCTCGCCGTCGTTCGCGCTCGCCAATGCCGCGGAATCGCACGCGACCATCCCCGCGCAGCCCGGGGCGAGCATGGTGCTGGCCGTCTCGATCAATCGCAACGAATCGGCGGGCGCCAAGGCGTCGAGATTGTCGAAAGCGAATACGAGCCGCTGCGGCGCGGCGACGGACATCCGCGCGGGCGCGCTCATCAAGCGGCTGAGCTCGACGAAGAAAGAGCGCGCGGCCTGCCCGGCAGCCTCGGCCCCGTGAGCGAAAGCGGGGCCGGGCGCGCGCGCCGTCGTTTTCGCGCCGCCGGCGCGTTTGGCCATCGCTTGCGCATGCCGGGCCGCGGCGTCGGCTTCCGCGCCGAGCGCGGCGACGCGCTGATTGAGGCGGGCGGCGCTCGCGTCGAGTTCGCGCCGGCGCTCGCGCATGTCCTGATCGAGAAGCCGAACGCCGCGAAACAGCAACGCCGTGAAGCCAAGGGCGCGCCAGACGTTGAGGAACAGCGCGAGGACGCCGAAAGCGATCGCCACATCGCGCGCCGTTCCCAGGAGATCGTCGTGAGCCGTCAGCCAGTCCGCCGCGGGCGCGAAAATCGCGCCCAGGCCGCGCAGCCAAGCGGCGGCTTGAGCGCCGTGCGTTTGCTCGAGGGCGAACGCCAGCGCGAACGCGATCGCCGCGGCCGCGAGCAATCGCGCCTGGCTGCGATAGGCCCAGATCGAGCGAACGACGACGCTTGCGCGCGTGGCCGCGCCGACGCTGTCGAGTTCGCGCACGAGATCGCGGTAATTGGCCGAGGGATCGCGCTGGGCCAAGTCGAACCGGCGCAGCCGCGACTCGATTGAAGCGCGGCTGGCGCGAATGAACGCGTCGACGCGCGATCCCGGGGTCTCGTAGAGGAGCGCCTCGGCGAGCCGCGCGCGCTTGGCCTCGACTTCGTCGCGCGCCGCGCGCTCGGCTTCGAGCCGTTTGCCGATTTCGTCATGCCGCTCGGCGGCGGTCGCGGCGGCGCGCTGCGGATCGGCTCCGGCATGGGCGGCTTCGTCGGCGAGCGCGGCGTAATCGACGCCGTCGCGATCGCGTTCGAGCGCGGCGAAAGCGGCCGACGCGATTGCGCAGGCGGGATCGCCGGAAATGCCGGCCGCGTCGATCGGAATCACGATCACGCGGGACAGAAAGGGCGTCTCGGGCGTCTTGCCGGCGGCGGCGGCGAGATTTTCGACGGCTTCGATGAGACGATGAAGCGCGAAACTCTTGCCCGAACCGGACGGGCCGACGATCCCGGCCAGGAATGGGGTCTGCGCCTCCCCGACGACGTAGAGCTCGGCAAGCGGCTCAATGGCCTCGGTCGTACTCCGAAGGTCCGCGCTGTCGCTGGCGTCGGCGTAGAAGACCGAATCGTGCGTGGGGCGCCGAGGGGCGCGCGGCGCGACTGCCGGCGGCGCGGGAGGAGTCTGGTCGGGCGTCGTCGTCGCCTCGTCGACAACGCGACCCGGTCGATCGTCCACCCTGCCTTCGACCAAAGGAGCCTCCGTGGGCTGCAGGGCGCGCGCACGGCGACGAATGGGGTCACGCCGCAGCGTCGCGCGGTGACGGTTTGGCCGCGCCGATCGCCCGCGTCAAGCGCAAATCCGCTCGGCCGGCGGCGCGTCGGCCGCTGCGAAGCTTCAGGACGCGGCCTTCGCGGGCGAGGCGGGGGCGACGAGTCGACGCGCCTGCGCCACGCCGGCTTGTTTCGGCAATTTCTCGGCGATGCCATAAATACGTTCGCGCCTGTCGAGTTCGTCCAGCACATCGTCCGGAGTAATCCCGCACTCTGCCCAGATGACGACCAGATGATAGAGAACGTCCGCGCTCTCCAATATTGCCGACTCGCGATTCATCTGAACGGCTTCGAAGCCGACTTCGACGGCTTCCTCGACTAACTTCTTGGCCATCTTTTGCACGCCATCATGGAAAAGCTTGGCGGTGCGCGAAATCGAGGGATTGCGGTCCCTCGCGGCCAACACGGAAGCGAACAAGCGCTCAAGCGAATCGCTCATCGCGCCAGAATACGCGGCAGAAGCGAATCGCGCGTAAACAATCGCGCGTCTATCGCGGCGAAGCCGACCGAAGCGCCGCCGAAGCCGTCAGATCGCGGCCGCGCTGGACTCGTCGTGGATTTCGCCGCGCCGCGCCATCAAGTCACGCGGCGGCCAGAGCGCGAAACATCCCGCGCCCATCGATCCCGCCAACGAGAGGATCGATGAGGTTTTCGGGGTGCGGCATCAGCCCGAGGACATTGAAGGTCTCGTCGTAGACGCCGGCGATTTCGTTGATCGAGCCGTTCGGATTGGCGCCGCCGCCGACGGCGCCGGCGGCGTCGCAGTAGCGGAAGGCGACGCGGCCCGAGCGCTCCAACTCCGCCAACCCAAGCGAATCGATGGTGTAATTTCCTTCGCCGTGCGCGATGGCGAGCTTGATCACCTGTCCCGGCGCGTAGCCGCGCGAAAACGGGGTCGAGGCGTTTTCGACGCGAAGATGCTGCATCTTGCAAACGAACCGCCGGCCCGCGTTGCGCATGAGAACGCCGGGCAGCAGACCGGCCTCGCACAGAATTTGGAACCCGTTGCAGATTCCAAGGACGAGCCCGCCTCGCGCGGCGTGCGCGCGCACGGCGTCCATGATTCGCGCGCGCGCCGCTATCGCGCCGCAGCGCAGATAGTCGCCGTAGGAAAAACCGCCGGGCAAGACGACGAGGTCGGTTCCCTCGGGAAGCGCGCGATCGTCGTGCCAGACGATCGCGGGCGGCGCGCCGCTCGCTTGCCGGAGCGCGCGGGCGACGTCGCCTTCGCGGTTGGAGCCGGGAAAGAGGATGACGGCGGCGCGCGGCGGACTATTCATGGTCGAGCGCATAATCTTCGACGATCGTGTTGGCGAGCAACTTTTCGCAAGCCTCGGAGAGCTTGCGATTGGCCGCCTCGCGGTCGTCGGCGTCGATTTCGATATCGAACACCTTGCCTTGGCGCACGCTTCGGATCCCGCCGACGCCGAGGGACTTCAACGCCCCTTCGATCGCCTTGCCTTGCGGGTCCAGAACCCCCGGCTTCAGGGTGACGATCACGCGCGCTTTCATCGGCCAAGCCTCGCTGTTGAAAAAAATCGCTCAAGCCGCATTGGAAGCCGGCGTCAGCGTCAGCAGAGAATAGAGGGCCGACGCGTCGCGGGTCGCCCGCAGTTGCGCCGCGAGATTGGGGTCGCGAAGCACGCGCGCGATCATCGCAAGCGCCTTGAGATGGTCGGCGCCGGCGCTTTCCGGCGCCACCAGCAGGAAAATCAGGTCGACGGGGAGCCCGTCAAGCGCTTCGAAATCGATCGGCCGCTCCAGTCGCGCGAAGATGCCGAATATTCGTTCGCATTTGGCGAGTTTGCCATGCGGGATGGCGATGCCGTCGCCGACGCCGGTCGACCCGAGGCGCTCGCGCTGGAGCAGCGAATCGAATATTTCGCGAGCGGACAGCCCCGACGCCAGCGCGGCGCGCTCGCTCATCTCTTGCAACGCCTGTTTCTTGCCGTTGACCCGAAGAGACGGGATGATTCCATCGGGCGTGAGTAGATCGGTTAGAGGCATCTCGAACTCGAAAGTGAGGACTTGCCGACGGGGCGGGACTTGATGGGCGACTTTGCGAGCGCCCCGCGTTCGCTGGTCTGCGCCCTACTGGGGATCGAGCCAGCCGATCGCGCCGTCGGCTCGGCGATAGACGACGTTCACCCGAGCGCTCCCGGCATGCTGAAACACCACGAACGGCGCGCCGCTGAGATCGAGTTCGGCGACCGCCGAGGCGACGGACAAGCTTTTCAGCGGCTGCGAACCTTCCGCGACGACGACGGGGTTGAAGTCGACCGGTTCTTCCTCCGCGTCCCTCGGCGCCTCGATCATATAATTGGCGACTTGCAAGCGAACGCGCCCGTCGGCGCTGGTCGGGCTGGCGACCTGATGCTCCTTGAGCCGCGCCTTGTAGCGGCGCAATCGGCGTTCGATCTTGTCGAGCGCGTGCTCGAAACTCGCGTAGGGCTCCTGGGCTGTGCCTTCCGCCTGAAGGCTCGTGCCCGAACTCAGATGCAAGGAACAGTCCGCTCGATACCCGGATCCTTCCCGCGATATCACGACATGGCCGCTGACTTTTCCGTCGAAATAGCGCGCGATGATCGCCTCGACCTTGTCGAGCACATGGCGGCGAAGGGATTCTCCGATGTCGAGGTTCTTGCCGGAAACTCGTAAAGGCATTGATCGTCTGGCCTCTCTTGTCCGCTCCAAGTCGAATCGCCCTGTGGCGACGACTTCCAAACTCACAGCGACGAGAATCCGCCGACTTGCAAACCTGCGCGCCGCGGCCGTGAAGTTCGAATTTGCGCCGGCCGCGGGCGTCGCATCTTCCGCGCGGTAGCGTTAGGAGCCCGACGAGGCGATGTCAATCGCGGCCAATTCATCGGCGTTCGAGAAGTCGACAATGCAGGGTTCGTCAAACGTTTAGCGGACCCATGGGTTGCGCCTGCGCGCGCATCGGCGACAATTTGTCCCGACGGCGGTCGACCGAGGAAGGAATACGCAGGCTGTCTCGATACTTGGCGACCGTGCGGCGCGCGACCACGATGTCCGCGCTGCGCAGCCTAGCGACGATGACGTCGTCGGACAGCACGTCCCGCGGATCCTCGGCGTCGATCATCTGCTTGATCTTGAAGCGGACGGACTCGGCCGAATGCGCCTGGCCGGCGTTGTTCGAAACCGAAGCGATCGACGTCGTGAAGAAATATTTCATCTCGAACAGGCCGCGCGGCGTCTGGATGAATTTATTCGAGGTGGCGCGAGAAACAGTCGATTCGTGAACCCCGATCGAGTCCGCGACGGCCTTCAGGTTGAGCGGCCGCAAGCCGGCGACGCCTTTGACGAGAAAGCCGTCCTGACGCCGCACGATCTCAGAGGCGACGTTGAGAATGGTGCGCGCTCGCTGCTCGAGGCTCTTGGTCAGCCAATTCGCGGTCTGCAAATTCGCCGAGATGTATTGTCGATCCTGCTCACGCGAAGCGCCGCGCCTGATCCGCGCCGCATAAGTTTCGTTGACCAGCACCCGCGGCAAGGCGTCGCTGTTGAGTTCGACGCGCCACGAATTGTCCGGCGCGGCGATGACGAAAACGTCGGGGATCGCCGGCGGTTCGACCGCGGCCCCGAATCCGCGGCCGGGCTTCGGATCGAGACGTTTGATCTCGCCGATCATTTCGGCCAGATCCTCGTCGTCGACGCGGCAGACGCGGCGCAACGCCGGCAAATCCCGTTTCGCCAGCGCCGGCAAGTTCTCGATCAGAGCGCGCATCGCCGGGTCGAACCGGTCGCGCTCGATCAATTGCAACGCGAGACATTCGGCGAGGCTGCGCGCGAAGACGCCGGTGGGCTCGAAAGTCTGCGAGCGCCGCAGGATTTCTTCGACGTGAGAAAGGGAGGCGCCGAGACGCACGGCGATTTCCTCGAGGGCGCCCGTCAGATAGCCCGCTTCGTCGAGCGCGTCGATCAAGGCGCTCGCGATCATGCGGTCGGCGGGCTCTTTGAACGCGATCATCGCCTGCCGGGTCAAATGTTCGCCTAGGCTCACCGGCGCGGCGACATAGGCCTCGAGGTCGGGCGCGCCGTCGTCGGCGCCGCGGCTCGTCACCCCCGTCCAGGACGTCGCGGACAGACCCTTGCCTTCGTCCTGAGGCGCGCGCTCCAGAGGCGTCGCGGCGCGATCCGGGTCGAAGGCGTTGTCGATCTCCGTGCCGAGATTTTGGGCCAGCGCGACGGGATCGGATTCGAGCGAGTCGGAGGCCCAGTCCCCGGGTTCGACGGCGGCCGAAGACGGTTCGGAGTCCCCGGCCTCGCCCGGCCCTTCCATGGCCGGCGCGTCTTCGGCCCGCTCCAGCAGAGGATTGCGCTCCAACTCGGCTTCAATGAAGGCGGCGAGTTCCGAGTTGGGCATCTGCAGAAGCTTGATCGCCTGCAACAGCTGCGGCGTCAGCGCCATCGACTGGCCTTGACGCATTGCGAGTTTGTGCGAAAGCGCCATCCCCAACCACCAGCTCACGCTACGCGTCGAAGCGCCGCGCAAATTCGCGGCTCGTTTTTTGCTTATAGCACGCAGAGGCGACGAAAGGACAGCGCCGTCAGGTCGTCATCGTCGTCGGCGATGGTTAGCGTTAACGCCGGCAAGAGGCCGCTTTCCCCAGATTGACCATGGCTTGGCTCCATGAGCGCAACGGGGCGCGGCCGATTCTTCGCCATATCGAGCCACAATATAAAGACTTGCTTATATCTTTATTGCGGCATCCCGGCGGATTTGATAAGGCTCGCCCAACTCAACCGCCGAGGCTTTTTCCATGAGCGCGCCCTCCCCCGATTACGCCGTCGCCGATCTCGGCCTTGCCGCCTACGGGCGAAAGGAAATCGCGATCGCCGAGACCGAGATGCCCGGCCTGATGGCGACGCGGGCGGAATTTGCGGCCGCGCAGCCGCTCAAAGGCGCGCGCGTCGCCGGGTCGCTGCACATGACGATCCAGACCGCCGTGCTGATCGACACCCTCAAGGCGCTCGGCGCCGACGTTCGCTGGGCCTCGTGCAACATCTACTCGACCCAGGACCACGCCGCCGCGGCGATTGCCGCAAGCGGCGCGCCGGTGTTCGCGATCAAGGGCGAGAGCCTGAAAGACTATTGGGACTTCACCCATCGCATCTTCGAATGGAGCGACGGCGGCTCGCCCAACATGATTCTCGACGACGGCGGCGACGCGACGCTGCTCATTCACCTCGGGCTGCGCGCCGAGCAGGGCGACGCGGCGTTCCTGGAAAAGCCGGGCAACGAAGAAGAGGAAGTGCTGTTCGCGGCGATCAAGCGCCGCCTGAAGAGCGAGCCGGGCTGGTACGCCCGCAACGCCGCCGCGATCCGCGGCGTCACCGAGGAGACGACGACCGGCGTGCATCGCCTCTATGTGATGGCCAAGGAGGGCAAGCTGCTGTGGCCGGCGATCAACGTCAACGACAGCGTCACCAAGTCCAAGTTCGACAATCTCTATGGCTGCCGCGAGTCGCTGGTCGACGGCATTCGCCGCGGCACCGACGTGATGATGGCGGGCAAGGTGGCGATGGTGGCGGGCTTCGGCGGCGTCGGCAAGGGTTCGGCCGCTAGCTTACGCAACGCCGGCTGCCGGGTGATGGTTTCCGAAGTCGATCCGATCTGCGCGCTGCAGGCGGCGATGGAAGGCTACGAAGTGACGACGATGGAGGACGCCGCGCCGCGCGCCGACATCTTCGTCACCGCCACCGGCAACGTCGACGTCATCACGCTCGACCACATGCGGGCGATGCGCGACCGCGCGATCGTTTGCAACATCGGCCATTTCGATTCGGAAATTCAGGTCGCCGCCCTGCGCAACTTCAAGTGGAACAACATCAAGCCGCAGGTCGACGAGATCGAGTTTCCCGACGGCAAGAAGCTGCTGCTGCTGTCGGAAGGGCGATTGGTCAATCTCGGCAACGCCACCGGCCACCCCTCGTTCGTCATGTCGGCTTCGTTCACCAACCAGATCTTGGCGCAGATCGAACTCTTCACCAAGCCCGGTCAATACGAGAAAAAGGTCTACACGCTGCCCAAGCGCCTCGACGAAAAGGTCGCCGCGCTGCACTTGGCGAAGATCGGCGTCAAACTGACCAAGCTCACGCCTGAGCAGGCCGCCTATATCGGCGTTCCCGAGAACGGCCCGTTCAAGTTGGAAATCTATCGCTACTGAGGGCGGGCGCCGTTGCCGGCGCGGCCGACGGCGAGCCGTCATCGCGCCGTCGCCGCGCCCGTCGCGGGGTCGAACCGTAGGGGGCGCCGCAATTCGCCGTCGATTTCTTGACCGGCCCCTTTTCCGATTGAACTGGGCTGTCCAGGATCTCGACCGCCGGAGGCGGCGCGCCGAAAGGCGCGCCCTTGACAGCCCAGTTCAATGGGAATTTTCGCATCTGAGATTTCGACGACGAATTGCGGCGGCCTCCCCGGTTCGCGCCTGCGGCCGGCGCCGGTCGCGGCGGTTGCGGTCCAGTCGACAATGAGGGCATTGTCGTCGTAATCCCGAACTTGGCGGCTCGGCGCGCCTTGTTGCGAAGACGCGTTCCGGAGGCCGCGCCGAGGTTTCGAACGCCGCCGCCTGAGGAAAGGTCGACTTATTAGGCATCGCGCGAGCGGGAGGCAAAATGAGCATGTTCAGCTTTGGTTTTCTCCCCATCGACGATCGCCTGTCCTCGACAGGACAGACCTCGCTTCGGCTGCGCGATCTGATCGCCGGCCTTCGGTCAGGCGATATCGCCGCGGCGCCCATCCTCAGTCGACTTGATCCAAGCCTGTCGGATGAGGTTCGGGCTCTGGTGGCCCATCGCCGCGTCACCGTGGAAAGCTTCCTGGCCAACGTGCTGATGGCCTTCGCGCTCGACGTCGCGGACGAGACCTGGCGGCGGGTGACCGGCGGCGGGGAATCCGTCGCCGAGGACGCCCAAGCGGAAGCGCTCGGCGATTTGATCGCCGAAGCCGTGCGCCACACGCTTCGGCGCGGCTTGCGGATCGAAGGGAAGACGGCGAGCCCGGAGTCCGCGAAACCCGGCCGGCGGGTTCGCTGACGCGCGAAGGGCCAACGTCGGATCCGCGAGTTCGCGCCGGCTCGCCGATCCGAAGCGTCGCGAGGCCGGATCGGCGTCCATGCGGCGAAGATGGGAAGGGGCGTTCGATATGCCGGGGAAAGCCGACGTCAAGCTCGATTACGCGACTTTGCGCCGGATCCCGCGCTCGATATGGTCGCTCGGATTCGTTTCGCTGCTGATGGATGTCTCTTCCGAGATGATCCACGCGCTGCTCCCCGTCTATCTCGTCAGCGTAATGGGGACATCCAACCTGACGGTCGGCGTTATCGAGGGGGTCGGAGAGGCGACCGCCAATATCGCCAAGATCTTTTCCGGCGCTTTCAGCGATTGGATCGGCCATCGCAAGGTTGTGGTCGCGCTGGGATATGGCCTCGCGGCGTTCAGCAAGCCGCTGTTCGCGCTGGCGCCGAACGCCGGCTGGATCATGGCGGCGCGTTTCATCGACCGCATGGGCAAAGGCGTTCGCGATGCGCCGCGCGACGCGTTGATCGCCGATCTGACGCCGCAGGCGGTGCGCGGCGCGAGCTACGGCCTGCGCCAGGCGCTCGACACCGTCGGCGGTTTCGTCGGGCCGCTCTTGGGCATCCTGTTCATGTGGCTCAGCGGCGACCGCTACAGAATCGTGTTCTGGATCGCCGTCGTCCCGGCCTTCCTGTCGATGGCGTTCATGATCTTCGGCGTTCAGGAGCCGGAAGGCGCCGGCAAGGCGGGCAGGCCTGCCGCCCCGTTCGGGCGGGCCGCGCTCGCCCGGCTCGGCGCCGCCACTTGGATGATCGTCGCGGTCGGAACGGTTTTCGCGCTCGCGCAGTTCAGCGCCGCGTTCCTGATCCTCAAGGCCAGGGCCGCGGGGCTGCCCGTCGCGCTCGCGCCGTTGGTCTACATCACGATGAACGTCGTCTTCGCGCTCGGCGCCTATCCGGCCGGCGTTCTTTCCGACCGGGGAGACCGCGCGCAATTGCTGACCTGGGGGCTGATATTCCTGATGCTGGCCGATTTCGCGCTGGCGCTTTCATCGAACCTCATCGGCGTCGCCATAGGCCTCGTCCTGTGGGGATTGTGCCTGGCGTTCACGCAGGGCGTTCTGTCGGCGATGATCGCCGACAAGGCGCCGAGGGAACTTCGCGGCACGGCCTTCGGCGTCTTCAATTTCGCCGCCGGCATTGCGCTGCTCGCCGCCAGCTCCGTGGCGGGCGCGCTATGGGACGCCTACGGCCCGACGGCGACGTTCCTCGTCGGAGCGGCGTTTGCGTGCCTGGCGCTGATCGGGCTGACGATCGTGCGCGGGCGAATCGGCCCCACGGACGGAAAATCCTCCGTCGCGCCGAAGAGCGCCGCTTCTGGAGCCGGAGCCCCTCGATGAGCGCGATCGCGGACGCGCGCACGCTGGAACCGCGGGGTCGCCGCAATTCGCCGTCGATCTCTTGAAAAGCGAATTGCGGCGGCTGGCGGGTGCGGCGAGAGTGCGCTTCGCTTATCTCGCCGCTGCCCAGCGACCGCGATGGAGAATTCATAGGGTCCAGTCGATAGTTTAGCGCACTGTCACCGCAACGCCGCAACGCCCGCCGGCCGCGCCGTCTTTGCGATCTGTCCGCCACGCCGCCGCCACGAACGATCGGTAAACGGCAGTCTCGTCGATTTCGCAGCGTCCGGTTCGGGGGAGGCTGGAATGTTCGGTCGAATGCGAGGGCTCGCGAGTCTTCTGGCGATCGTCATCCTTACCTGGCTCGCGATCGGCGAGCAGGCCTCGGCGACCGCCTATCTCGGCCTGAAGACGATCGACGCGCCGGCCGCGATGGGCGGCGGCGCTGTCGTCGTCGCCGCGGCGCCCGATAGTCCGGCGATGATCGCCGGGTTAGCGCCGAACGACATCATCATTGGCTTCGACGGACAGCGAATGGAGAACGCCGACCAATTGACGGCGGCCGTCGCGGCGAGGAATCCCGGCGAAGTCGTCACGCTCGTCGTGCTGCGCCTTGGGCCCCAGGGTTGGCGGCAGCTCTCGATCCGCGCGACGCTCGCCGCCGCTCCCGCGGGCGCGCCGGGCGCCGCGCCGCCATTCTCCGCCGCCGCGCCGCCGCCGCTCCCCGCCGCCGGCCCCGCGCAGCCCGCCTCCGCTCCGGCGGCGCCGATCGCCGTGAGCGGCTGGACCCGCGTCACCGAGCCGACGCAGCAAGCCTTCACCATCGAAATCCCGCAAGGTTGGAGTCTCGCCGCCAGGGCGCCGGTCACGCGCGCGACCGCCTCGGTCGTGCTGTCGTCTCCCGACAATACAGTGTGGATGACGCTCAACGACCCTCGGCTGATGCCGTTGGTGAATTTTCCCGTCAACGGCGGACTGGCGCTGCCGGGGTCGATACCCTACCTCCCGGCGCCCTATTTCATCCAAGCCTTCGGCGCGACCTTCGTCGGCGAGCAGTGTCAGTCGCCGCGACTTGAGCGCATCCGCATGCGCGACGACGTCGCGCAGGGCGTCGACGCCGTGTTCTCGGTGCGCGGCGGCCAGAGCGTCGCGGCCGACGCGATCTTCTCATGCCGACGCTCGGGCGCGCCCTCGACCGCCTATATGGCGATCGTCACCCATCTCTACGCGCCCGGCCCGACGTTGCAGTTCTGGCAGGTCGACCTCGAGGAGATCGCGATCGCGCCGAGCGATCAGATCGCTGCCGCGGTCGCCGACATGAGCCAAAGCTGGGGCTCGATCCAGTGGTCGCAGAGCTGGGTCGCCGCGCGCAGCCTCGCGCAGTGGGCGCAGATGCAGGCGGCGGCGCAGAGCCTCGACGAGACGCTGCACCAGAGCCAGCAAGTCGACAACATCATCAATGGCGTCGGCGACTACTTCAACCCGGCGAGCGGTCGGGGGATCCAGGCCCCGGTCGGCTTCGACCGCTATTGCCAAAACGGCGCCGGCGTCGTGTTTGGCGAAAACGGCGGATCGATCGTGCCGAATTGCCAGCAGTTGAAGCCGATTCCATGAGGCCGCGCCTGTAGATGGAACCAGACCTCCGCCGTCGTCGCGAGCGGAGCGCGGCGATCCGGAGATCGAGGGGATTGCCGATAGAGTTCGCGGCGCTCGCAACAGCCGCAGCGGACCTCGGCGCGCGAACAAGCGGGCGCCACGACCTCGGGATCGCCGCGCTCCGCTCGCGACGACCGGCGGCGCCGGCGCTGCGACCGCCGCCGATCGTAGGCCCGAACCGCGGGGGCCGCCGCAATTCACCGTCGATCTCTCGGAGGCGAAAATTCCGATTGAAATGGGCCGTCAAGGGTCTCGACCGCCGGAGGCGGCGCGCCGTAGGGCGTCGAAAGACGCCCGTCTTTCGACGCCCTACGGCGCGCCTTGACAGCCCATTTCAATCGGAAAAGGGTTTCTTCCAAGAGATCGACGGCGAATGGCGGCGGCTGGGGAGCTGGGCGAGAGAGAGCTTTGCGTATCTCAACACCGATCCGCTTGGCGGGACCGGCCAATGTCGCCGCCCTCCTTGTTGTTCAAGCGAGAGCCGCAGCCGGTTTCGGGGCGGACACTCTGTCGTTATCGATCTGGATCGCATTCATGATTGAGGAGCTCATCAGATCGTATTCGCGTGAATTGGTCAGCTCCTCGACGACGCGGTAGTTGTTCATCACGTAGATGCGGTCGGCGAGTTGGATCATTTCCGAGAGATCGCTGGTGATCAGCAGCACGGCGACGCCGCTGTCGGCGAGCTCCCACACCAACTGGTGCAGATAACCCTTGGTGC
>JBEKAL010000004.1:0-32580 GCA_050015935.1 Roseiarcus sp. | reverse complement strand
GTCAGGCCGAGCGCGGCGCGCATCAGCGTGGTCTTGCCGGCGCCGTTGGCGCCGAGCATGCCGATGAATTCGCCGTCCTCGACGACGAAACTGGCGGCCGAGAGGATGTCTCGGCCGCCGAGCCTGATGGTCACATCGTCGAAACGAAGAGCGTTCACTTGGCCCCGCCGCCAAGCGCGGAGTCGAGCGCGTCGAGCTGCCCGAGCATCCACTGCTGATAGGTCGAATTCGGCGGCTCGGTCTCGGAGACGCCGACGACGGGAATTTGATTGTCCTTAGCCATCTGCACCAGACGCTGCACCGCCGGCTCGCTCGCCTGCGCGTTGTAGAGCATCGCCTTCACCTTGTGGCCCTTCAGATCGTTCTCGAACCCGGCGACCTCGGAGGCCGTCGGCTCGGCGTTGTTCATCACCGCCAGCGCGAATTTCTCGTTGTGGACTTTTAGGCCGATCAGCCCCGCCTGATAGCCGAACACCGGCTCGGAGGCGGTGACCGGCAGTCCCGCGTATTTCTTGCGCATGTCGGCGATCTTCGCGTCCAGCGGCTTCAGCGAATCGAGGAACTGCGCCTCGCCCTTGTCATAGTCCGCTTTGTGGACGGGGTCGATCGCGTCGAGATCGGCGACCAGCGCATGGGCCGCGGCTTTC
The DNA here is from genome assembly GCA_050015935.1 of Roseiarcus sp. GTDB lineage: Bacteria > Pseudomonadota > Alphaproteobacteria > Rhizobiales > Beijerinckiaceae > Roseiarcus. The sequence continues at coordinate 31,933 of JBEKAL010000004.1, read as the reverse complement.
ACATAGGCCGGGTCGTACCAGAGATGCGGATTGTCGCCGGCTTTATGGCCGACGAGCTGCCCGACGATGATCACCTTGCGGCCCGGGGCCTTGCTGGCGCCCAGCAGTTTCTCCATCCAGGGATCGTAGTCGACGCCGTTGACGATGACGACTTTCGCGTCGGTGAGCGCCTTGGCCGTATCGGCGCTCGCCTCGAACAGGTGCGGATCCTGGTCAGGATTGGTCAAGATGCTGGTGACCGCGACGTCCGCGCCGCCGATCTGCGTGGCGACGTCGCCGTAAAAATTCTCTGCGGCGACGACCTTCACCGGGTCGGCGAGCGCCGGCGCGCTCATCAAGCCGATCGCCGCGGCCGCCGCAAACAGAAACTTCTGGGTCATGGGGAATGCCTCCAATGAATTTGCCGCCACGCCTCTTTCGGCGCAGCGCCTGAACTGTTATGTTATAACAATGCGTAGCGCAAGCCCCGGCCGAGCTTCCGCGCGACGCGCCGTCGCGAGCATGGTAGGACTTGGCAGGGGAAAGGCGAGATCGATGATTTCCGGCGGCCGTGAAGCGATGGGATCGGTCTGGGCGGCGCAGGTCGAGAGCGCCTGCGCGAGCAAAGGCCTGCAACTGACGGCGCTGCGCCGACGCGTGCTGACGATTCTGAGCCGCTGCAAGGCCCCGCTCGGCGCCTACGCGATCATCGACGAAATGGCTCGGCTCGAAAGCAAGCCGATCGCGCCGCCGACGGTCTATCGTACGCTGGAGTTCTTCCTTGACAACGGCTTCGTGCACAAGATCGAAAGCCGCAACGCGTATGCGCCTTGCGAACATTTCGGCCACGCGCATCAAGGCGTCCTGCTGTTGTGCGAGAAGTGCGGGCGCAGCGACGAGATCGAAGACGCGGGCGTCGCGCGTCTGCTCGAGGAAACCGCCGCCCGCGCGGGCTTCGCGACGCACCGGCGGATGGTCGAAGTGCAAGGGCTGTGCCGGGAGTGCGGAGCGGCGCGGTGAGGCGAATTCGCCGGCGACAATCAAACGCCCGGCGCTCAGCGCGCGTGGCGGCGAAGCCGGCGCGCGACCCTATGACGGGCTCTTGAGCCGCTTGGGGAGCTCGCGAATGATCGCGCTCATGCCGGGTTTGTCGACCAGCTCGGCGGCGTCCTCGATTTCGAACCATTCGATCTCGCGTTGGTCGTGCTCTTTCCATGTCGCGAGCTGGCGCTCGAATTCGAGCAGGAACACTTTGACCCGGCAGAACACGAAATGGTCGGCGAGCCGCTTCCAATAGTCGTAGGAGCCGATCGGTTTCCTGTGAACGCGACCGACGACGCCGGCCTCCTGTTTCGCCTCGGTTTCGGCCGCGCTATGGTCCGCGCGATCTTTCATCGGCCAGCCCTTCGGCACGACCAGCCGCTTGGTCTCGCGCGACGTCATCAGCATGACGCGAACCCGCCCGACGGCGTCGTTGCGAACGGCGAGGGCTGCGACCTGCTTGCGTGGTTTGAGTTTCGGCTTCGACATTTTCAGTTAATACCACGATCCGAAGCGTTGGTCTTCTTGAATCCGATATGTTTCGGCCCTCGACGCCGCTCGCGCGCCCGCGTGGGCATAGGCCCGATATTGTCCGGAAACTCGCTTCGCCTCGCGCGGCAGGCGAACCTCATTTCATCGGCGCGCCCTGCGGCGGCGTCGGAAACGGCGCCGCCTCGCCGTCGCGCGCCATTCGGACGGGGGCCGCGTCGCCCGCTCGGGAACCGGAAATCCTGCGATTCCATCCGCGAGCGCGATCCTCTTGCGCGCAAGCTCGGGCCGCCCGCGATTGACAGCCGATCGCCGTCAGAATCTAAGCGTCATGGGTAAGTATTGGCGTTATCGCCAGGGGATGATCGCGTGTCGGCCGCGGCGGGGAACACGACGAAGCGACGCGGCGGGACGCGCGCCCCGTCGGCGCGCGGCGTCGGTCGACACGCATAGGACGCAAGGCGGCTTCAGCTTCACCGTGAAGCCCTGAGCGAGTCGCCGCGTTTTCGCGCGAAAGCGCGGCTTTCCTCGCAACGAAAGTCAAGGAGATGCAAATGAATCGTTTCCATGCCGTCTGTCTGGCGCTCGCGCTCGGCTTGAGCGCGGCCCCCGCCTTCGCCCAGGAAACCAAGACGGGCGATCTGACGATCGAAAAACCCTGGGCGCGCGCGACGCCCAAGGGCGCCGAAGTCGGCGTCGGCTATCTCGAGATCCGCAACAACGGCGCCTCGCCGGACCGGCTGACCGGCGGCTCCGCCGATTTCGCCGCCGTTGAAATCCATGAAATGAGCATGGCGGGCGGCGTCATGAAAATGCGCGAGTTGAAGGACGGGCTCGAAATTCCCGCTCACGGCTCGGTGAAGCTCGCGCCGAACGGCTATCACGTCATGTTCACGGGCCTGAAGCGCCCGCTCGTCGAGGGCGAGAGCGTAAGGGCGACTTTGACCTTCGAACACGCGGGCGCCGTCGCGGTCGACTTCGCGGTCCAGGGCGTCGGCGCCGCCGGCCCCGGCGGCGCCGCGAAGGGCGAGGACATGAAGGGAATGAAGATGTGAGGTCGGCTCGCGCCGCCTTCGCCTCTTCTCGCGCCGCTGCGATCGCCGCCTCTGCGGGCGGCGAAGAGGGAAAGCTATGGAAACCGCGCTCGCCCTGCGCCGTTTCGCCCATTTCCTTGCGGCGATGGGTCTCTTCGGCGTGAGCCTCTATGTCCGGTTGCTGACCCCGCCTGATCTGGCGCGCGCCCTCGCGCCAATCACGCGCTCCGCCTTCTCACGACCGGGGCATGGCTCGGCGGCCTTCCGCCTTTCGCGCTGTGTCTGAGGACCTATCGCGATCCCGTGCTGCGTCGCGATGCGGCGATTTTCCTCCTCGGGCCAGTTCGGCGTCGTCGTCGTCGCGCTGGTGAGCCTCTTCGGCCTGCTCGACCCGTTCTAGGCCCGCTCGATGCGGATGACCTGCGGCTTTTCCCTCACCACCCCGTCGGCGACGGCCAGGGCGAGGGCTTCGCGGATCGATGTTTCCGTCGTTGCATGGGTGATCAGCACGACCGGCGCGACATCGGTCGACGGAGCGCCCTTGGCGGGGCGTTTCTGCATGATCGCTTCGAGCGAGATATTACGCTCGCCCATGCGCGTGGCGATCGAAGCCATCGCGCCGGGGCGATCGACCACGGCGAGGCGCACGTAATAGCCGCCTTCGTGGCGCTGCATCGGCACGCGCTCGACATCCTCCAGCGCTTCGACCGGGCGGCCGAACGCCGGCCCACGGTCGCCGCGCGCGATGTCGGCGATATCGGCGGCGACCGCGGAAGCCGCAGCGTCGCCGCCGGCGCCCGCCCCGACCAGCGTCAGCGCGCCGATCGCGTCGCCGTCGATCGTCACCGCGTTGAGAACCCCCATGGTCTGCGCGAGCGGCTCGGACTTGGCAACCATCGTCGGATGCACGCGCTGCTCGACCCCCTTTTGCGTGCGCTCGGCGACGCCGAGGAGTTTGATGCGATAGCCCAGTTCGTCGGCCGCGGCGAGGTCGGCGAGGGTAATGGTCTGGATGCCCTCGATCGAAACCGCGTCGGCGTCGATCTTGGCGCCGAAAGCCAACGAGGCGAGGATGGCGAGCTTGTGGGCCGAATCGAAGCCGCCGATATCGAAGGTCGGGTCCGCCTCGGCGTAGCCGAGCCTTTGCGCGTCGGCGAGGCAGACGTCGAACGGCAGCCCGTCGGTCTCCATGCGCGACAGAATATAGTTGCAGGTGCCGTTCAAGATGCCGGAGACGCGGCGAATGGCGTTGCCGGCCAGCCCCTCGCGCAGCGTCTTGATGACGGGAATCCCGCCGCCGACCGCGCCTTCGAACGCCAGCGTCGCGCCTTTGGCTTCGGCGAGCCGCGCGAGGTCGAGGCCGTGGGCCGCGATCATCGCCTTGTTGGCGGTGACCAGCGGCACGCCACGCGACAGAGCGGCCTTCGCCGCATCATGGGCCTGGCCGTCGGCGCCGCCGATCAGCTCGACGAAGACGTCGATATCCCCCGCCGCAAGGAATGTCGGATCGTCGTAAAAAACCACGCCCTCGAGATCGAGACCGCGATCGCGAGGGCTGAGGTCGCTGACCCCGACGACCTTGATTTCACGACCCGTTCGCGCGGCCAGATCGGCGCGCCGGCGCCCCAAGAGCTTGACGAGCGCGGACCCGACAGTTCCCAGGCCCGCGACGCCGACGCGTAGAGGTTTCGCCATTCGATCGTCGCCCCACCGAGAAAACCGACTTTGCCGGCCCTAGGTCTTCTTGCCCGAATTGCGTCCGGCGATCAACCGGAGCTTCAACGGTAGCGCTCGATGGCGCTCTTGGCCTTCTTCCTGCGCTCCTTGCGCGCGGCGTAACGGGCGTCGCGATCGAGTTTGCGCTCGTATTCGAGCCGAGCCTCCTCCTCGCGGCGAGCCGCTTCGGCGGCTTCGCGCGCCAGGGCCTCGAGGCGCAACGCCTCCTGGCGCACTGCTTCCTCGGCGGCGCGGCGCGCCGCTTCGGCGGCCTCGGCCTCGGCCTTGCGCTTCAGCCGCTCGGCCTCGCGCTCGGCGCGCGCTTCGAGAATGGCGCGGCGTTTGGCCTCGCGTTCGATGACGGCGGGATCGCTGGGATCGTATTTCGGGCGGGAAAGGAACTTCTCGGCCAGCGCCTTGCGCGCCTTCGCGGCCGCGGCCTGGCGGTCGAGGAAATTATTGCTGTTCAAGAACGACATTGCTTCCCTTCAAGATTGTTTCTGCGCGCGCGCACATGCCACAAACCGCGGCGAACGGCAATGCCTTTTTGCCGCAACGCAGCGATGCGGCGGCGCTTCGGACCTTCGTTTGTCGGGTCCTCGAGGGCGCCGACCCGCGTCGACGCGTGACGGGTCCGAGCCCACGTAATAAAATAATGCCGCCGCTCCGAGTCGAGACGTTCTCGAGCGAGCGAGCCTGCGAATGAAGAACGCGACTCAGGACTGCCTCACCCCGCGCCATTTGCAGCTCTTCGGGGCCATCGTGCAATGGTTCGCGCGTTACGAATTGCTCATGCAAGACGTCATGGCCACGGTCGCCGGGTCGGACTCCGCCGCCGTCATGTTGCTGACCCGTCGCCTCGACTTCGCGGCCAAACGGCGGGTCTTGCTCGACCTGCTCCGTCACCGGCCGGTTCCGTTGGATCAATTCGACCGCATCCGCGGCCATCTCGTCATTCCCGACAATTTGACGCCGTTGCGCAACAACATCGCTCATTCCGCGTGGGCGCCCGGCGCGTCCGCGACCGGCGTGCAACCGAACTGGATTCTCCGCATCCCCCCGAGCGTCAAGCCTTCGCACGGCGATTCCACTGCGTCGGGGCCCTATGTCGAGGACGACGAAGACCGGGTCGAATACACCCTCTACGATCTCGGCCAGATCGTCGAAAATCTCGCGGAAAACTATACGTTGTTTCTGGCCTACCTCAGGGAGGTCGATCTCGTCCCCGGACGGGCTTGACCGGCGGCCCGTCGGGTGCCGCTTGACCCTCGGGCGAAGCGGAACGTCGCCGACGCGAAGGCCCGCGCGGCGGCCCGCGCGCTGGTCCACTGAACACCCGCCCGCCGCGGATGCACCGGCGGGCCACGGCACGTCGTAGAATCCCCACGCTCGCCGCGGAGCGGCCGGCGAAGCGTTTATCGACCGAGACACACTTGCCCCTGCGTCGGTACACGGCGCGGGGCTTTTTCCTAACCCTTGGACGGCGGCTTCCCTGCCGCAGCAAGTTTCGCGTCAAATTTTGCCTTTCGCTCCCTCGCGAGGGCCGGCCGGTCGTAGAAATGATCAAAAAGCTCCTCGATTGTTTGAAGACAAGTTTCCGCCTCGTGCTCCTCAACGTCAATCACTTCAAGCGAAGCCTTATTCTCTATTGGATGCGCAGAGAAGTTTCCGAAATTCCTTATAGCGTCGACGTCGCTTCGAGTATGCTGTGGCAGAGCTTTCCCAGGCACCTGCTATGCCAGTATAAGTCCGATCTCATCAGCCAAATCCTTTGCTTTATACCCTTGGTCTCGGAGCATATGCTGGAGACAACGTCTAGACAGCGCGGCTGAAGCTTTCGGGCTGATCACCAGTGTCATGCACGCTTCCAGATAGTCGGACGCAATTGCTTCTGGAACATGCGCGCTAGGCACGACGCGCTTGGGCGCGATCGGCCTAACCCGCTCCCAGGCCGGCTCGGTCCCGGCAGTCATTGGAAAGCGAGCGTCGGCCGGATGCATCTGACCTATGCCGACGTCGATGGTAAGCTCCCGACATCGTGGACATTCTGCAACCCGGTATTCCCAGAAAGCGTTCGGAAACGCGGCCTTTGCCTCAAGGGGATTTCTCCCCCTGCAAAAGAGCCCGATCGCCCAATTGTCATGAAATTCGACGCCGCAATGAGGACACTTCATGGATTCATCCGTTACCCCAATGCATACCCCGCCGAAAACTATGCTCGACGACTTTATTGGAAACTGCCGCTAACTCTTTGATTCCAATGGTGAGCGCGGTGGGACTCGAACCCACGACCCCCTGATTAAAAGTTTGACGTTCCACGTTTCGTCTTGCTTCCGGCTGTTTCGCGCATTGTTGAAAACTCGCCATTTTCATTGCAAATAGGGTCACGTCCGTATCCGAATGTTGCCGCTTGTGTGATTGCTGGTGATTGCTATATGATTGCTGGCGGTCGGTCGAGGGGATTTTTCGATGCGCGGCAAGATCACCAAGCGAGCAGTCGATGCGGTCGAAGCAGGCGCGGCCGATCGGTTCCTGTGGGACACGGAAACCAAAGGCTTCGGCCTAAAAGTCACGCCGGCGGGAAACCGCATCTACATCCTACAATATCGAACTGGCGGGCGCGGCACGCCAACCAAGCGCCTTACGTTGGGCAACCATGGCGAGCTGACGCCGGACCAAGCTCGGATCGAAGCCCGGCGGTTGTCGGGGATCGTTGCAAGCGGTGGCGACCCCGCCGCGGCCAGGGCGGCGCAGAAGCGAGCGCCAACCTTCGCCGAGGTAGCCGACCGCTTCTTGCGCGAGCATGTCGCCACAAAGACCAAACCGCGCACGGCGGCCGAGTATCGACGGCTCATCGAAACGACGATCTTGCCCGCTCTTGGCGGTCGCCGTGTCCGGGATATCTCGCGAGCCGATATAAGCCGCTTGCACCATGAGCTTCGCGATACCCCCTACGCGGCGAACCGCACGCTGGCAGTCCTCTCAAAGTTACTTGCGCTTTCCGAGAAGTGGGGCGAGCGGCCGGACGGTTCCAATCCATGCAGGCACGTCGAGAAGTATGGCGAGCGCAAGCGTGAGCGGATGCTGTCGGCTGACGAATTCGGCCGATTGGGCGACGCGCTCGCGGCATCAGATCGGTCGCCTTTCGTCGTCGCCGCAATCAAGCTGCTTATCTTCACCGGCGCTCGGTTATCTGAGGTGCTCGGCTTGCGTTGGGAATGGGTCGATTTCGAGCGCGGCGAAGCGCGCCTGCCGGACAGCAAGACCGGCGCAAAGACCTTGCACCTTCCGCCCCCTGCCCTTGCCATTCTTGCGGACCTGCCTCGCGTCGAAGGAAACGCGCACGTCATCGTCGGCAACGTCGCAGGCGCTGCGCTGGTCAACCTCGAAAAGCCATGGCGCGCCATTCGCAAGGCAGCGCGGCTTGACGATGTGCGCTTGCACGATTTGCGTCATGCCTTCGCAGCGGTCGCTGCGTCGTCGGGCATGGGGCTTCCAATTATTGGTAAGATGCTCGGGCATACGCAAGCAGCGACGACGCAGCGCTATGCGCACGTCGCCTCGGACCCGGTGAAGGCCGCGGCGGCATCTGTTGCGAGCAAGATCGAAGGCGCGATGAAGGGCAAGGCGCATAGCGCCGCTGTGGTGCCGCTCGCCTCGCAACGCTAAAGTAACTTTTTCACGCAGGCAGGCCACGAAACTCGGAAACCGCACCCGGTTTGCAGCGACTATTTATCGCCAGGACTTCGCACAAATATGCCGAAGCAAGTCGTTGGTTGCCAAGAATGGGTTGGGCTCTATGAGGCCGCAGCGCAGCTAGAAAGCGCCGGAGCGCTCTCTTGGTCTGAGGGCGAGGAAATGGTTCGAAATGCTGTGACGAGCAGCTTCGTTGGCGCTCGCGCCGTTTCGACCACAGGGCATTTACCTCAGCCAATTGCGGTGCGTGCCGAGTCGTGGCACGTCGACGTGCTTCACTCGACAATCGCACGCTCACAATTTGGAGATACAATCTGGCGTTACGTCGAATTGAACTGGGGCGAGTTTGTCGAATTCGTCGATCGAAATGCACCACCTTGGCGTCTCTCAGCGATCCGGCAATGGATCGATGCGCAAAGCATGGACAATTCACGCCCTGGAGGCAGGAAGACTGCGGTCGAGACGTTAAAAGAAGAGATTCTCTCCGCTTTTGAGCGTAAGCAACTGACTTGCAAGCGCGGGGAACTTTCAGGAATCGCATCTGAATTGCAACAAGAATTTCCGAGCTACAAGACAGACTCCATTCGCAAGATGATACAGGATAGCTATCGCGAACGATGCGGCAAAACAGTTCGAAGCCCTAGGTAAAGGCAATTATCCGGAATTTATCCTGTTTGATCTTCTTGCTGCTTGTGTGCTTATATCGCGTCCAGTTAAATTAACACTGGCGCGCGAATGCTCCCTCAAACTCACCGACGATATTTCAGAACCCGCGAGGCCGCTGATTACATCGGCATGGCGAAGAGCACGATGGAAAAATGGAGACTCACTGGTGACGGTCCCCGTTTTTCTAAGTGCTTGAGAGCTGTCCTTTACGACGTCCAAGACCTTGACGAATGGCTTCGCGAGCGCCGGCGCACGTCAACTTCTGACGACGGGCAGCAGGCGGGAGAAAGGGCGGCGCAATGACCGGAAGACGAAAAAGCCCGGCGGCTCCTGCCAGAGCCTACCGGGCGGAATCCGAAGAATTTCGCATCTGCACTTCCAGTTTAGAAAATACCCAGTCTTTGCTAACTAAGCAAGACGATTTTCACCAAGGGAAGGATGACTTTCCGTTTGCCTATGCTCAGCTACTCGTCACAGAGCATGGCGTACAAAACTACATCCGGACCTGCCCATATTGTTTCAACCAACATTTCCACGGCGGAAGCGCGCTCGACAGCGGCGATCCTCGGGAAGTCTACAACAAAAGAGCAATTTTTTCGCACTGCTATGCCGGGGGCGGACTGTACTGGTTGAGACCATCAGGGCTACCCGCCTGCTTCGAAAGCCGGCGAGCCGCGCGCAATCCAAACGCAAAAGAGGGAATGGCGCGACTGGCGCGGCTTGGGATTCCAACTTCACGGGAAATCCTAAAGCGGCGTTCCCTCGCGGAGCAACGTCGCATCCGTCGCATGGTCTTTGGCAATCGCACCGGTTCCTGACATGTCCGCCGACACTCTCGCCTTTTTAGAGACAATATTGCCAGCCGAGGGGCTCAAATGCGCGGTCCGCATCGTTAACGAAAGACCCTTCCCACATTTTTGTAAGACGCACGAAGAATTAGCGCAGACGATTTTGCGCTTGGACGCCTTGGGGGGCAATGTCTATCACGGCTGCGCCGCCTATGGTCAGCGCGGTCGCAAAAAGACCGATGTCGTCGCCGTACGATCCTTTTGGCTCGATATCGACGTTGCGCCCAAATCGTCCTACGAAGACGCCTACGCGGCGGCCGTTGCGGTTTACGCCTTTTGCGAGAGGCTTGGGATTCGGCCGCCTCTGCTTGTGGGCTCGGGTCGTGGTTTGCATGTCTATTGGCCGCTGACGGAGCCCATCGATCGCAAGACGTGGGAGCGCTATGCACTCGGGCTCAAGGGCGCGTGCGAGAAACTTGGCCTAGAAGCCGGGCCGGAGAGAACCGCCGATTGCGCGTCTATTCTTCGGCCGCCCGGCGCGCACCATCGCAAAGGTGAGCCTCGATTGGTCGAATGCGGGCCAATCCCTCCAGCCTTCGCGCTCGGCGAGCTAGTCCCTTGGCTTGACTATGTTCGTCCTGAGAAGGTTCGTCCCACCATCCCAAAGGCGGGGAGCTTGGGCGCGAAGCTCACTGCCGCTAAGGCCCCGGAAAAAATTGACTTTGAAAAGCTCGCCGACCGCTGCGCCCAATTCGGGGCGCTCCGCGAGACCAAGGGCAATCTCGCGGAGTCAATATGGCACGCCACTATGGTTGTGCTCGCGCATTGCCACGATGGCGCTGCCCAAGCTCATGCTTGGTCCAACGGCCATCCAACGTACTCGTTTGAAGAGACTGAAGGGTATCTGGCGCGAGGTCGCGAGAAGACTGGCCCCACAACCTGCGCGCATTTTCAAAGCGTAAACGCCGCTGGCTGCAAAGATTGCCCCTACGACGGCAAGGTGAAGACGCCGCTCAGCGTGCTGAATGACGTTCGTTCGGCGGACGCTGCGCCAGCCGCGCCGGAGCGAACTGGGGGCAACCTTCGAATCATTCGGTGCGTCGGCGGAGAGCTGCCGCGAATGTCAGATGAAGCCGAAGGTGCGCTTATCCTCGCCGGCTTTCCAATTTTTGTGCGCGCTGGCGCACTGGTGAAACCGGTGACAGAAAACGTCCCCGCAGCGAAAGGGCGCACGACGATAATTGCTAAATTTCGGAGGCTTTCAATCCACTCTACGGCCGACCTTCTCGCACAAGCCGCGGAATTCCAACGCTTCGACGCGCGATCGAAGAAATGGGTCCGCATTGATCCGCCCTATGGAGTCGCCGCGGTTCTCCTCGAACGCGAAGGGTCATGGCGGTTCCCTCGCGTCGCCGGCGTGATCACGACGCCGACGCTTCGACCGGACGGCACATTACTCGCCGATACGGGGTACGATCCGGGGACGCGCCTTTACCTCGCGCTCGACGATAGTCTTACGTTGCCGGCAGGCAACGAGGCCCCTTCCCGTGAGGACGCCCTCGCCGCGCTGAGGCTGCTTCGCGAACTTCTGGCAGGGTTCCCGTTCAAAAGCCACATTGATCGAGCTGTTGCGCTGTCCGGAATCGTGACCGCCGTCGTCCGCGGCGCGATGACAGTCGCGCCCATGCACGCGATCCGCGCCCATACGCCCGGGACCGGAAAGAGCCTCTTGGTCGACGTTGTTGCGGCCATCGCCACGGGCCGGCGGTGCCCGGTGATCGCGGCGGGAAAATCAGAGGAGGAGACCGAAAAGCGCTTGGGGGCGCTGCTACGCGACGGCGTTTCTATAATTTCAATCGACAACGTCACCGCCGAACTCGGCGGCGACGCGCTCGCGCAGATGACGGAGCGGCAGCTTATCCGCGTGCGAATTCTGGGAACGAGCGAAGCGCCGGAATTCGAATGCAGGGCCGCGATCTTCGCAACCGGCAACAATCTAGTCCTGGTTGGCGACATGACGCGCCGCGCCTTGCTTTGCAGTCTTGATGCTGGCGAAGAGCGCCCCGAACTTCGGCAATTTGCCTTCGACCCGATCGTACGCATACTCGAGGATCGCGGTTCGTATGTAGCCGCCGTGCTCACCATTGTCCGCGCGTACCGGGCGGCCGGCTCGCCCACAGTTTGCGCGCCGATCGGCAGCTATGGCGAATGGTCGGATTTCGTCCGCGCTCCCCTCATTTGGCTCGGCGAAGAAGACCCCGTCGAAAGCATGGAGACGACACGCCACGAAGACCCTGAACTTTCGGCAATCCGAGAGTTTTTCGGCCAATTGCAAGAGCTGAGGCTGGAGGGCAAGACTTTCACAACCAGCAGCATAATAAACATCGCGTGTGAGCGTCGCGCGCCAAGCGTGGAGTTCCTTCGACCCGAGCTACGCGACCTGCTCTTGCGCGTTGCGGGCGACGGTGGGGCGGTATCGAGCCGGCGGTTAGGACGATGGCTGACCAAAATCAGCGGCCGTGTTGTCGACGGCCATCGGTTGACCGTGCAGTCAGACGGCTCGCACGGAAACCGATTCGCCCTCGATACCGCAACTCGGGCCAGCGTCTCTCGGCATGGGGGTTTTGGGGGTATCGGCGGTTAAATTCAGCCCCATTTATGTAACTGTCGCTGACAGTTTCCCGCGTAGGATTGTAGGAAACCCCCAAAACCCCCAAAACCCCCACGCTGGCAGGGCGTTCCTGCCAGATCGCGGACGGCGAGCACCAATGCATTGAGACACTATACGCGCCGATCCCAACATTTTCCGGCTCCCACGCGGCAGGTCCCATCGGGTATTATGATTCCCCCGAATGAATGGGGGCCCGCATGAGACGAACCGTGAGACGGCGCTGCGACGCCCTCAACAAGCAGGTGGTCTACATCACCAAGGACGGCACAACGCGCATACGGTCGCCACGTTGCCGACGCTGGGCGCTGGCGGGCAAGAACCGTTGCCGGTTGCACGGCGGCCTCTCGACCGGACCAAAAACCGAGGAAGGGAAGGCGCGCGTCATTTCGGCAATGGTCGAGGGGCGACGCGCCTGGGCCGAGCGCATGAAGGCCGAAGGAAAGAAATTCCCCGGCGGACGCAAGTCGGGCTCGAAATGGATCACGCCGAGAATGCGCGCGCGCGAAGAGTTGAAGCGCATCGTCGACGAAGCGCAGGCGGTTGAAAATGCCCGTCAAGCGTTGTCGAGCAGGTCGTACAGCGATCGTGTCGCCGGCGCTAAGGCGGCGCTTCGGGCGCTTCAAGAGCGCTTCGATCGAACTGGCAGTCTCATTGGCTGAAAAATTGTTTGCCCAACGTGCGCAATCGAGAGCGCCGGCTCAGTGGCGAACGCTCGATTCGTTCGGCGCGGATCACGCCTTTCGAGTACGCGATGCCGACGCCTTGTCTGGCATTTTGAGCAGCTCAGCCGGTTCGACATTCAGCGCGACCGCCAGCTTCCCCACGACCTTTAGGCTCGCGTAGAACGCGCCCTTTTCCAATTGACTGAGATAGCTCCGGCTGACGCCGGCTTCATACGCAAGGTCGTCCTGCGAAAGTGCTTTCGCATTCCGCAAGCGGCGCAAATTGCTGGCGAACACCTCCCGCAGGTCCATGCGGGAAGCGAGCCCACTTGTTCAAAATATGCACCTCGATATACTGAACAAAATGCGGGCCGCGCCTCCGGTCGAGGTGCCGCAGGTGCTTTGATGGCAGCCGACTAACGCAAGGGTTTCCTGATGGGGCGGAGCGCAGGGATCATCCTCGCGGTCCTGCTTTTGTTGGCGTCGGCGATCTTTTCGAGCGCGAAAGCGCAGACCGAACAATCGCCCTCACAGTTGACTGAATTGCAGGCGTCTGCGGATCAAGGCGACGCAAAGGCGCAGACGATACTCGGCGTGATGCATGCGCTCGGAACAAGCATCGCCCCGACCAACGAGGACGCGGCGCACTGGCTCGCCCGGGCCAAAACACAAAACGACGGTGCGGCTCAATTCGCTTGCGGCGCAGCGTTTGACTATGGAATGTGGGGCTTCCCGCAAGATCACGACGAGGCAATCCGATGGTACCAAGTGGCCGCGGATAACGGGGTCTCCGAGGCCCAATACACGCTGGGAATGAAGTATGAAGAGGGCGATGGAGTTGAACAAAACTATCCCCGTGCCCTTATGTTGTACACGGCAAGCGCACGGCATGACAATGCTGATGCAGACGAAGCGCTTGGTGATTTGTTTCTACTTGCCCGGGGAGTCGATCGAGATGACCGAAAGGCAATCGAATGGTACCTCAAGGCCGCTGCTCAAGGCAAGGCCGGCGCGGAATCATCGCTAGGGTTCATATACGAATTCAGTGAGACCATTCCGGTCGATTTGCCGGAGGCAGCAAAATGGTACCGGTTGGCTGCGGATCAGAACGACGCCGAAGCGCAATATTCTCTTGCAATGTTGTATCGGGATGGCCGTGGGGTTCCGCAAGATAATGACCAAGCGTACAAGTGGTTCAGTAAGGCTGTTACGAACGCCGACACGACTTATCAAGACGATTCCATTGATGAACTATATTCTCTCGCGGCCAACTTTCCCGCAGGTGTAAAATTAGAGCCGCCGCTTCCCCCTGAGCCTTTTCGGCTAACACTTGTACGTTGGTTCCCGTGGTTCGGTATAGTCCGGGCGTTTTGGGCCGCAGTTCCGGCTCTCATGAGACTTGGGGGATTACTATGTCAGATCGTACTGGGATGGCTTGCGATAGGTGCGGCGGTTTTGTTCACGCTTTGGGTTGTAGGCAGATTCGTCTGGGGCTTCGCCCTCTTACTGCGGGAGAAATTCCTGTTGCTGCGGAATACGTTGCTGAGCAAGAAGCGTATACCCCCGCTCAACACTGGTAGGGAGTGGGCAATTATGAAATCAAACACTCTCCGAATATTCATTATTGCAGTTCCTACTATAATTATTGGTGGTGCAATATATTTATATCTATTCCCACAAACTTATGACCAATGCGTGGCACTGCGTGTTCCGCTTACGACAAATATTGTTGCCACCAACTCGGCTATTAATGCTTGTAGAGCACGTTTTGCAACTACGTCAGATTGTAAAGAACAATTACTTGATCAAATTGAACTCAAGATGATTAGCAGTTCTGCACAGAAATACGCGGACGGCGATATATTTATTACGTTATACAATGGCAATACGAATCTTGAAATCAAGTCCGGGAAGTTCGCCGTGACGGAAGCGGCAAGCGGAACAACTCGTACTTATGCTTTCGACGAGGATATCGAACCACTTTCAACACGAATTGCGGAGGTGCGGACGTTCCCGGACAACTCGAACTCGCCGAATTGGACATGGCAACTGGTCGAGGCGTCGGCGTGCGTGAAGTGACCAATTGTCAAATATTCCCATGAGGTTAATTTCAAAAATGCTCGCGGTTTCCAAGTGGCGTCCCAGAAAAATCCGAGCGTCCGCGGCTCCTGTCAAAAGCCCGAGTTACCCCTGCTGCCGCCAGCGCCGTGCTCATTTCCTCTGTATCGTGCCCTGGCGGGTGCACTTTGGCATCGACGGTCGAACGTCTGTCGACCAACCGTGCTGCAATGTGCCCGTCAGGCGAAACCGAGATTGAACGGTGAACCCGAGGGTTGCCCCTTCGACGGTCTCTCAAACAGTCGCCGTGCACTTGGCGTTTCTGGATATCGTCATCGCTTGGCCCGCCTCTTCCGAGCGGCGCGACCCCATCGCTCGGCCCGTGCATGCTGAGCGCGAATCTGCTTGCGTGACCGCCCGATTCGAGGGCCTAAACAGGCCGATCGCCGTTACGCACGGGCTTGAAATGACCCGCTACAGCGTGACGTGCTCGGTCTGCTTCATTCAGCAAAGTTTGGCGTTGACGATCTCGCGCCCGCCTATGGCGTTCGCTTCCCGCGCATCGCTCAGACCGAACGATTTGTGCTCTCAGCCCGCTGCCGCCGCCGCCGCCGCCGCCGCCGGGTGGGACCCCGGCGCTGCCGAATTACCAGTGAAATTGCAAAAGCAATTTTTTCGCTCCGCGCGATCGTCGGCCGCCCCTTGCGCCCCGTTCGCGGCGAAACGCTCGCCCGTGCTTGCTATGTGATTGCTAGCAGCAAATCCGGCCGATCGCCTTTTCAGATAACGTCTTGATATTGTTGGTGAGCGCGGTGGGACTCGAACCCACGACCCCCTGATTAAAAGTCAGATGCTCTACCGATTGAGCTACGCGCTCTTGCTTGGGCTGCGAAGGCCTACAGCCTCGCCCGCGAAGGGTCAACAGAAAGCGCGCCGGCCTTGGCCACACGCGCCGCCTTGAGCCTGGCGAAATCCTCGCCCGCGTGATGCGAAGATCGCGTCAGCGGGGTCGCGGAGACCAGGAGAAAGCCCTTCGCCGCGCCGACCGCGGCGTAGGATTGGAACTCCTCGGGCGTGACGAATCGCACGACTTGATGGTGCTTGGGCGTCGGCTGGAGATATTGGCCGATGGTGAGGAAGTCGACGTCGGCGCTGCGCAGGTCGTCCATCAATTGCAGCACTTCGTTGCGCTCCTCGCCGAGACCGACCATGATTCCCGACTTGGTGAACAGCGTGCGATCGAGCTCCTTGGCGCGTTGCAGCAGCCGCAGCGAATGGAAATAGCGCGCGCCGGGCCGCACGTTGAGATATTTCGACGGCACGGTCTCGAGATTGTGGTTGAAGACGTCCGGCCCGGCCGCGACGACGATTTCCAGCGCGCCGTCCTTGCGCAGGAAGTCGGGCGTCAGCGCTTCGATGGTGGCGCCCGGCGCGGCGGCGCGGATCGCACGGATGGTGCGGGCGAAATGCTCGGCGCCGCCGTCGGGCAGATCGTCGCGATCGACCGAGGTCACCACGACATGGGAAAGGCCGAGCTTGGCGACGGCGTCGGCGACGCGCGCCGGCTCGCCCTCGTCCAGAGCATCGGGCAAGCCGGTGCGCACGTTGCAGAAGGCGCAGGCGCGCGTGCAGGTCTCGCCCATGATCATGAACGCGGCGTGCTTCTTCTCCCAGCACTCGCCGATGTTGGGACAGCGCGCCTCCTCGCAGACGGTGGCGAGCTTATGATCGCGCACGATCCGGTTGGTTTGCGCGAACGCCTCGGAGCCCGGCGCCTTGACGCGGATCCAGGTCGGCTTGCGCGCCGACGGCTGGTCCGGACGATGGGCTTTCTCGGGATGGCGCGGGCGCGCCGCCCCCACGCCCGATCGCGGATCGCTTTGCAGAAGATCGATGACCCTGGTCACATTGGCCACGTTGCGAGGGGGGAGACGGGAACTCAGCGGCCGCCGGCGGACGAGCGGCCGCTGACCGCATGCCAAATAATGAGGACGATGATCGAACCGGCGAGCGCGGCGAGGAATTGCGCCATCGACCCAATGACGGCGATGTTCCACAGGCTCGCGATTTCGGAACCGATCCAGGAGCCGACGATGCCGACCAGGATGTTGGTGAAAAGTCCATGGCGGAAGCCCACGATCATCCCGCCGATCCAGCCGGCCAGCCCGCCGATGATCAGCAGGGTCAAGAAATGAATGTGGGGCGTGCCCAATAGGGCGACTGGCTCGTGCATTGGCATACCTCCCGAGAGTTGACGGCGTCGCAAGCGATGCGCTCCGCTCGCGTCCTCTTATTTCAGATTTCGCGACGACGGAGAAGCGACAAGTCCGGCGGCGCCGTCAAGTCCTGGTCAGCGCGGCGATGTAGAACCCGTCGGTCGCCGTGCCGTAAGGGCTCAAGCGCAAGCCGGCGCCGAGCTTCGAAGCGCGCTCCGCCAAAGGCGCAAGCCCGGCGGCGCGCGCCAGATGAGCCGCCTCGAGCGGCAGGAAGTCCGCGTGGGACGCGAGGAACGCGGCGACGCGGTCCTCGTTCTCCGCCTTCAGCAGCGAGCAGGTGACATAAACGAGTCGCCCGCCGGGCCTGACGAATCGCGCCGCGTTTTCAAGCGATTCGGTTTGATCTTTCATTCGCTGCTCGAGCGCGCCAGGCCGCATCCGCCATTTCGCGTCGGGGTTTCGACGCCAAGCGCCCGAGCCGCTGCAGGGCGCGTCGATCAACACCAGGTCGCAGCGGCCGGCGAGGTCGGCGAGGATGTCCTTAGCGCCGCGAGGCGCGCGCACCTGAACGTTGCGGGCGCCGGAGCGCGCCAGGCGCTCGAAGATCGGCGCCAGGCGCCGGCCGTCGCTGTCGCTCGCGTAGATCTGGCCCTGGTTGGCCATCATCCCCGCCAGAGCGAGGGTCTTGCCGCCGGCGCCGGCGCAGAAGTCGAGCGCTTGCATTCCCGGCTCGGCGCCGCTGAGCAGCGCCGCCAGTTGCGAGCCTTCGTCCTGCACTTCGACGAGGCCTTTGACATAGGCGGGCTCGGCGCCGAGCACCGGACCGCGGCCGTCGCCGCGGATCGCGATGCGCAGCCCGATCGGCGAAAACGGCGTCGGGACGGGCGCGAGATGGGCGAGCGCCGCCAGCGCATGGTCGCGATCGCTCTTCAGCGCGTTGACGCGCAGATCGACCGGAGCGCGATTGGCGAGCGCTCTGCCCTCTTCGAGCGCCATTTCGCCGAAACTCTCGGCGAACGCCGGCGCCAGCCATTGCGGATAGTCCCCTTGCACGTGCGCGGGCGCGCCGGCCAGATCCCCCAATCGCAGCCGCTCGCGCTCGGCCTCGGCGAGCGGCGCCGGCGCATGGCCTACTCCGGTGAACAGCGCCGCGATCTCCGGCTCGCTTAAGCCCCGCAATTGCTTGAGCGCGCCCAAGACCTCGGCGCGCGGGCTCGCCTCTCCCATGATCCAGGCGGACGAAGCTTTGCGGCGCAAGGCGTCGTACACCAGACTAGCGATCGCCGCGCGGTCGCCGGAGCCGGCGAAGCGCCGCGCCAGCCCCCAATCCTTCAGAGCGTCGGCCGCCGGACGGCGGCGCGTCTCGATTTCGGCGAGCACTTCGATCGCGGCGGCGACGCGGGCGGCGGGGACCATCGGCGAGTCCTTATGGGAAAACGAGGTCGACGCAAAAGCGACACGATTGGCGATTTAACAGGAGGGGTTTCGCGCTCGGCGAAGCGAAGTCTCACCCGGGGGCGTTGATGTCCAATGTTTTTCGATCCCTGATCGCGTTGTCGCTGGCGATGTCGCTGGCGGCCTGCGCCGCCGCGCCGCCCCCGCCGCCGCAAATCGCCGCGCCGCCGCAAAAGCAGCTCGACGCCAAGACGCAGTTGGAGACCGGCAGGACCTACTGAGGCCGCGCGCCCTTCCCCCGCAAGGGGGGAAGGAAGGTGCATTCCGCTCACTCCCTCGACGGATAATTCGGGCTCTCGCGGGTGATCGCGACGTCGTGGACGTGGCTTTCGCGCAACGCCGCCGAAGTGATGCGGGTGAATTGCGCCTTGGCCTGGAATTCGGGAATCGTCGCCGCCCCGACATAGCCCATCGCGGCGCGCAGGCCGCCGGCGAGCTGATGCAGGATGGCGCCGACCGGGCCGCGATAGGGCACCTGGCCCTCGACGCCCTCGGGCACCAGCTTCATCTCGTCCTTGATGTCCTGCTGGAAATAGCGGTCGGCCGAGCCCTCGGCCATCGCGGCGAGCGAGCCCATGCCGCGGTAGCTCTTATACGAGCGGCCCTGGTAGAGGAACACCTCGCCGGGACTCTCGTCGGTGCCGGCGAGCAGCGAACCGATCATCGCGCAATCGGCGCCCGCGGCGATCGCCTTGGCGAAATCGCCGGAATACTTGATGCCGCCGTCGCCGATCACCGGCACGCCGGCGTTGCGCCCCGCCTGCGCCGCCTCGAGGATGGCGGTCAGCTGCGGCACGCCGACGCCGGCGACGATGCGGGTGGTGCAGATCGAGCCGGGGCCGATGCCGACCTTGATCGCGTCCGCCCCCGCGTCGACGAGCGCCTCGGCGCCCTCCCTCGTGGCGACGTTGCCGGCGATGATCGCGACCTTGTTGGTGGCGCGCTGGATGCGGCGCACCTGCTCCAGCACTGGTTCGGAATGGCCGTGCGCGGTGTCGACGACGAGGCAATCGACGCCGGCCGCCATCAACAGCTCGGCGCGCTCGAAACCCTTGTCGCCGACCGTCGTCGCCGCGGCGACGCGCAGGCGCCCGTCGGCGTCCTTGGCGGCGTCGGGATGGGCGGTCGCCTTCTCGATGTCCTTGACGGTGATCAGCCCGACGCAGCGCCCGCCCTCGTCGACGACGACCAGCTTTTCGATGCGGTGCTGGTGCAGGAGGCGGCGCGCTTCGTCCTTGCCGACCCCCTCGCCGACGGTGATGACGCTACGCGTCATCAGTTCGCTCACCGGCTGGCGCGGATCGTCGGCGAAGCGCACGTCGCGATTGGTGAGGATGCCGACGAGGCGCGCCGGCTTGCCGTCCTCCGCGCCGCGCTCGACCACGGGAATGCCGGAAATCGCGGCGCGCCGCATCAGCGCCAGCGCCTCGGCGAGCGAGGCGTCGGGAAAGATGGTGATGGGATCGACGACCATGCCGCTCTCGAAGCGCTTGACCTTGCGCACTTCCTCGGCCTGGGCTTCGGGGGTGAGATTGCGGTGGATGACCCCGATGCCGCCCGCCTGCGCCATCGCGATGGCGAGCCGCGCTTCGGTGACGGTGTCCATCGCCGCGGAGACGATCGGCAGGTTCAGGCGAATGGCGCGCGTCAGGCGCGAGCCGATCTCGACCGCGCCCGGCATCACCGTGGAGTGGCCGGGCCGCAGCAGCACGTCGTCGAAGGCCAGGCCTTGCGTGAACGCCGAATTCTCCATTGTCGCCATGGGGAGCCGTCCTTGAGGGTCGTCGTCGCGAGGCCGGCGCCCGAGCGCGCCGCCGCATGGCGAGGCTGCCTAACACGAGCGGCGCCAAGTTCCTAGGCGCCTTCGTCCGCGGCGCCCTTGATGCTGGCGATATCGGGAAAGGTAGCATGATTTCCGGTTTTCGGAAAGACACTGTCGCGGCGCGAGGCCTTTGCGCGTGGGGATGCGGGAACGGCGGAAGGGCGTGATCAAGCGTGAGATGGGGCGTTCAATCCCCTCGGTCGACGCGAGCGCCTTTCCTAGCGAACAGCGGCGCTAACGCGGCGGCTAGCCGCATCATGAAAGGCTTGCTGAAGCGGCCGAGGATGGGCTCGTCGGGCGCGAGGTAATAGGATCGTTCGGCGATGTCGTAGTTGTACTCGCTGAGCGTGATCCACGCCCGCTTCAAGTCGCCGAGGCCGCCGCGGCGGCATTCGATCTCGGGGATTTCCAGGGCGGGCTGTTCGGCGCCGGGCGGCCGGCTCGAGATGGCGAGCAAGGCTAGATGCGTGGCGTCGCCGGCGCGGGCTTCGCGTCTCACGATACGGTCAAGCACTCTGACGACGAGTACGTTCGCCGCGAGGGCGACAAGCTCGTCACGACTAACACCGTTGAGGGCTTCTACAGCATCTTCAAGCGCGGAATGAAGGGCGTCTACCAGCACTGCAACGAGCGCCACCTTCACCGCTATCTTGCGGAATTTGATTTTAGGTACTCTAATCGGCTAGGAGTGGGAATCGGCGATGTCGAGCGCACTACCCGCGCTTTGTGCGGGATTGTCGGAAGGCGCCTGATGTACCGGGACTCGTCGCCGGACCAAGATATGGGGTAGCGATGCCCGATGCTCGATTAATCGGCGTAGGAATTTTTACGATTCCTGCGGCGGCAGCTTTATTGGGCGTGTCCCCTAACTTGGTCCGGATATGGGTTGATGGTCATAAGGGCAAGCAAGACCCGATTATCGAGAACGAACTTGGCCGCGTGGACGGCAAGCTGGCCATTAGCTTCAAGAATCTTATGGAGCTTCAATTCGTCGCATTCTTTGTGCGCGCAGGGATTCGTTTGCCGACAATTCGGACGATAATGGCCGAATATCGACGCAGTATGAACATCCCGCATCCGTTCGCTACAAAGAAGATTTTCCAGACGGACGGGAAAAAAATACTAGAAGTTATCGCAAGGAATAACGGAATCGATAGCATTTATGATCTTCGCTCTAAAAATTACGAAATGCACGATATCGTCATGCCGTCTCTGAAAAGAGACGTTGTTTATGATCCTGAGGGACACGCGCGGATTTGGTTTCCGAGGCGCGATCAGTTTCCAAATGTTATTGTATCTCCAGCCTTCTCTTTTGGGAGGCCGGTTATGAGAGACAGTAAAATACCGACTTCTGTTATTGAGACCGCTTATAAAGTGGAAAGGAGTTACGAGGTCGTGTCCGCAATATATGATGTTTCTGAACGTCGAGTGCGCGAGGCGGTTTCTTTCGAGACCTCCATGCGCATGGCGGCGTGAAAGTCGCGTTAGACGAGCACGTTCCTATCGCACTGGTAAAGGTTTTTCAGACCTTTGCCAGCGAAAGGCGATTCAGAAAACTCACGGGCAGCTTTGAGATTTATAGCGCAAAAGAATTTACGCCCGCTCCCGGCGATCCCGACTATGTTGCGGGAAGTGATAGCCCTTGGATCAAGAGATTTTATAAGGCAGGCGGCCGGGTAATTATTTCGGGCAATACCGAAATGAGAAGCGTACCACATGAGCGTCTTGCGCTTATTGAGTGTGGTATGTTAGTCATATTCTTTGAAACAAAATGGAATTCTTGGGGATTTTTTGACAAGTGTGGACATTTTCTGCATTGGTGGCCCAAGATCGCAGGGAAAGTTAGAACTGGGAAGAAGGGAACGTTTTGGGCGGTTCCTTCAAATTGGAACGCGCAAAAGCCAGGAAAGCCTAGCCAGCTACGCAAACTCTCCAATCGTGATCCTCGCGAATTAAAACTGGAGAGGCGCGCAAAATCGAAAAACGATAAGCCTGTCTCCAGGCGCCTGAAGGCACCCCCTAAGGTCGAGGCCGACGAAACTTATAGAGAAGACGATTTGTTTACCTACGCCAGCAGGTTGAATCGTGGCCAAAAGGGGTAAGCGCGAGGCCGATCAGGTCCAACGGTTCGTGGATGCCGCCCGCCAAATTGGCTGCGACGAGGACAAAGAGCGGTTTGAGGTCCAATTAGGGAAAATCGCCAAGGCTGCTTCTAGGAGACGGCCGGGGGTTGACTCGCTTTCAAAAGGGCCGGAAGAGAGAAGGCGTAAGTAAGAAACATTTCCGTAAACACCTGGAGAGTCTTTGCTTCTTGTTCCGTAAAAGCGTCTTCATCGTGCGCGGCGTCGGCTCCAAGTCGTCTTATTGCGTGCGCCCATTGCTTCATCGCGGTTGTTACGCCCGCAGAATCTGGGAGAGATTCAATTCGATCATAAATTGTACCTTTTCCGTTTGGATTCAATTGACGTAGAGACACATCGAGTGATTTGCGGAACATTGCCCCGGCAGCGTCCCAGTGTGCGCGTTGCGCGCTTCCTTTTGCTTGCATGAAGAAATTTTCCACGTTTTTGGGGATGTCTTTGGGAGATTCCAGTACTTCTCTCTTGGGCCATATACCAAGTAAACGAATATCGTGACCCGGTTGTCCCATTGTGATCCAATTTGGAACTCCAGCTCCTTCGTATTTTGCGATTATTCCATTGCCACACACGGCGCATTGCATCGGAATAATATAGATAGGCACTCCAGGCCTGATCGGGAAACAGCCTAGAGCTGTGAACGCGGCTTTCTCCGTTAGGCAATGATCATATGGGCAATTAAAGGCGATCTGTACCATGGAAAATAGTCTCCCCCTTCAAATCGACCGTATTCTTGACGGCGAAGACACGGTCGCGCGCAAAATTCATCGCATCTCTGACCTCACCAAAGAAGAGGCCGGTATGTATTCGGACGCGGTAATCGTCGCATTGGTCCTTGATGCGCTAACGGGTCGAGCTATGTCCGCGTGGACCAACGCAGCCGCTCAACCCCATGCCGCGTAACCATAGGTCTGGGGTTGGGTTTGTCG
Source organism: Roseiarcus sp. (assembly GCA_050015935.1). Lineage (GTDB taxonomy): Bacteria > Pseudomonadota > Alphaproteobacteria > Rhizobiales > Beijerinckiaceae > Roseiarcus. The sequence continues at coordinate 8,573 of JBEKAL010000004.1, read as the reverse complement.
AGTAGAATATCGCTTTCCAGAGATAGGGATAATGGAAGACGTCGCCGGATCGAAATTCACGGCTCATTGTCATAGCCTTCGCCGTTGGCGAGCCGGTCGAGCGCGCCCGCGAATTGGGCCGCCACGTCGTCCGGCGTCTCGCCGGCGCTGTAGACCCGGCGCGGGTCGGCTTGCTTGCTGATCCGCTGGTAGTGCTCGTAGCTCATGATGACGAAGCGCGGCTTGCGGTGCCGGGTGATCGTGACCGGCCCCTTGGACGCGGCGTTGGTGACCTCTCCAACCTGCTTGTTGAGATCGGCTGTCGTATACGTTCGCATGACGACACTCCTTCGACCTGCATATTATCAAGAATATCCAGAATTGCCAGAGAACATCGCGCTCCCCGGCCACGGCGCTTCGAGTCAGCGGCCGCCGCCCGCAACTCGCCTCGCTTCGCCTTCGTCATAGGTGAAGTCATCGCCTTCGTGATAATGTCGCGCAGGCGCCTGGCCTGCCCGCACAGTCGCGACGGCCATTGGCTTCGCGCGCACGGCTTGCCGGCGCCAGAGAAGAGTTCATGATCCGCACGGTTCGCGTCATAGTCAGCGGGCGTGTCCAGGGCGTCGGCTTTCGCTATTGGGTGGAGCGACAAGCCGCTATCCGGGGCCTTTCCGGCTGGGTCCGCAACCGTCCCGACGGTTCGGTCGAAGCGTTGTTTTCGGGAGAAGCGATGGCTGTCGACGCAATGACCGAGGCCTGCCGATCGGGGCCGCGCTGGACGGCGGTCGAAAACGTGACGGTCATGGATACGACCGCCGATCCGGATTTGTGCAGCTTTCGGACGATGTGAACGCTCGCGTCCGGCGCCGGCGCGGCGCGTTCTCCATGGCGGAAGCCGGCTTCGGCGAGCGCTCTCCCGCCGCGACGAAGCCCTTGCCGGCCGCCGCCATTCGCCATCGAGTCGACAGCGCCGCCAATGCGCTCTTGCTTTCGACCGCGCCTACCCCAATCCGATGACGTTCACCCCGATCAGCCATGGGTGCAGCAAAATCATCGCCGCATAGGCCAGCGTTCCGATCGCCAGCGCGACGCCGTCGGCGCGGGTGAAGGCGGCGACGCTCGCGGCGCCGGGGTCGCCGCGCATCGTGACGGAAATCCGATCATAGACGGTCCAGGCGAGAAACGAACCGAACAGCAGCATGCCGCCGGCGTCGCCATTGGCGAGGAGATGCGCCAGCGCCCAAATCATGACCCCTGCGAGCATCGGATGGCGCAACCAGCCGCGAATCCGGCTCGGCGCCGGGTTCATGCAGGCGAGCGCGACGAAGGCGGCCCACATCAGCAAGATCGTCAGAGGCCGGGTCCAGGTCGGCGGCGTCCACACCGGGATCAACCCCTCCGCGCGATAGCGGGAGAAACCCCACACGATCAACGCGAAGCCGACGAGGGAAATCAGCGAGTAGAGCCCCTTGTACGGCCCCTCGCCGAATCGCGCGATCCACGCCGCGCGCCAATCGCGAGCCGTGGCCAGCGAATGCACGCCGAGAAAAACGATGATCCCGACGATCAGAATGAGCATGTCCGTTCTTTCTCGCTTTAAGCGGATCGAAGGCAAATCCAGCGCGCGATCGCCGCGGCGCCTCGCTCCCCGGCCGCCGCCATTCGCCGTCGATCCGTCAGGAGAGCCTTTTCCGATCGAAATGGGCTGTCAAGAGGCGTCTACAGCCGCGCGCCGCGCGTCCACAGGACGCCCTCGACAGCCCGTTTCAATCGGAGTTTTCGCCTCCGGGAGGTCGACGGCGAATCCGCCGATGAGAGCGCCCCAGGGCAAATTGAGCGCCTGTCGGTTTGCTGATATCGACTTAAGTTCCGCTCCCGGCGAGATTCGTCCCGCCGGCGGCGGCGCATCCTCGGCGTGGGGCGCCGAGCCCTCACGACGAATCGTTTCAACGGCGGGTCCTCAGGGGTGGACAGATGTTGCGCAACGACGATCATGAATTCTGGGTCAGAGCGCGCCGCCGCCTGATCCGCTATGGCGGCGCGTTTGCGCCGGTCATCATCGAGCGGGCGTCCGGCGCCTTCGTCTATGACGTCGAGGGGCGGGCCATTCTCGATTTCACCTCGGGTCAGATGAGCTCCGTTCTCGGCCACGGACATCCGGAGATCGTGCAAGTCCTGAGCGAGTACGCGGCGAAGCTCGATCACCTCTTCAGCGGCATGCTGACGCGGCCGGTCGTCGACCTTGCCGAGACGCTCGCCGGGCTGCTGCCGGAGGGGCTGGACCGGGTCATGCTGCTCAGCACCGGGGGCGAATCCAACGAAGCCGCGATAAAAATGGCGAAGCTGGCGACGGGCCGGTTCGAGACGGTAGCCTTCGCCCAGTCGTGGCACGGCATGACGTCGGGCGCCGCGGCGACGACCTACTCGGCCGGGCGAAGAGGCTATGGCCCGGCGGCGGTCGGTTCGCTGGCGATCCCGACGCCCAACGCCTACCGCCCGCGGTTCGGCGACTCCAAGGTCCATGATTGGCGCGGCGAACTGAACTACGCCTTCGATCTTATCGATCGCCAATCGACCGGCTCGCTGGCGTGCATGATCGCCGAACCGATCCTGAGTTCGGGAGGGTTGATCGAACTGCCCCTCGGTTACTTGGAGGCGCTGCAGGCCCATTGCCGCGAGCGAGGCATGCTGCTCATTCTCGACGAGGCGCAGACGGGATTGGGGCGGACGGGCGACATGTTCGCGTTCGAACGCGATCGCGTCACGCCCGATTTCCTCACCCTGTCGAAGACGCTCGGCGCCGGCCTGCCGCTCGCCGCCGTGGTGACCTCGGCGGAGATCGAGGAACGCTGCCATGAGCGCGGTTTCCTTTTCTACACGACGCACGTGTCCGATCCCATGCCCGCCGCCGTCGGCCTCAAGGTCGTCGAGATCGTCCTTCGCGACCGGTTGGCTGAGCGGGCTGAAAGCGCCGGCCAGCGGTTGAAGGCGGGCCTAAGCGCCCTACAGGAACGTTTCGATGTCATTGGCGACGTCCGCGGCCGCGGCTTGATGCTCGGCATGGAGATCGTCCGCGATCGGCGCAGCAAAGAGCCGGCCGACGAATTGGGCGCGCGAATCTCGCGCAAATGCATGGAGCTCGGCCTCAGCGCCAATATCGTCCAACTTCCCGGCATGGGCGGCGTGTTCCGCATCGCCCCGCCCCTGACGATCAGCGATGATGAAATCGACCTGGGACTGTCGATTCTCGATCGAGCCTTTACGGCCGTATTGGCGAGCGGCGTCCGCTGACGACGAACGGCGATTTCGGCCGCCGCGCGCGAAAGAGCCGCGCCGTCCCGGCGCGCCATCGACGCTTGACGCGGCGCCAAAATCCGCGCCACGATGGCGCAATGTCGCGCATCCGCTTCATCCGCATCGTCCTGGCGCTTTCCTGCGCCGCCGCGCTCGGCGCGCCGCTCGGCGGCTGCGACGCGTGCGGCGACTGGCCGTGGAGCGCGACGCACAAAACCTGCCACGGCGAAAACGTGCGTTGACGCCGCGCGGCGTCAAGCGTTCGGCGTCCGCGACTCGATGCGGCCGCGCCAACCGATGAATTCGGCGCCATTAAGCATCCAGCGGGCCTTTGGGACTACGGCGCCGCCTGCGTTGGCGGCGGCCGCTGCACCTTGACGATCGCGCCGTTCACCCCTTTGTGACGCCGCCCCGCTTGCCGCACGCGCCGCCCGGCGCCACAAGGCGAGCCGTCCCCTTGGTCCCGATGCGCCAAACGATCCTCACCGCCCTCATCATCGCCACCGCCCTGTTCATGGAAAACATGGACGGCACGGTGCTCGCGACTTCGCTGCCGGCGATCGCTCACGATCTCGGGCAGGACCCGATCGTGCTCAAGCTCGCGCTCACCTCCTACATGCTGACGCTGGCGGTGTTCATCCCCGCCTCGGGATGGGTCGCCGACAAGATCGGCGCGCGCACGGTGTTCTGCTCGGCGATCGCCGTCTTCACGCTGGGCTCGATCCTCTGCGGCGCGTCGTCGTCGCTGCCGACGCTGATCGCCGCGCGGGTGTTCCAAGGGTTCGGCGGCGCGATGATGGTGCCGGTCGGGCGGCTGGTGCTGCTGCGCTCGACGCCGAAATCCGACATGGTAAACGCGCTGGCCTATCTCACCGTGCCGGCGCTGATCGGCCCGGTCGTCGGCCCGCCGCTCGGCGGCTTCATCACCACCTATTTTCAATGGCGCTGGATCTTCTGGATCAACGTGCCGATCGGCGTCGTCGGCATCGCGCTGTCGCTGAAATTCATCGAGAACATCCGCGAACGCGAAGTCGCGCGCTTCGATTTCAAAGGCTTCTTTCTCTCCGGGCCGGGGCTGCTCGCGCTGATCTTCGGCCTCACCATCATCGGCCGCGACATCGTCCCCGCGAGCGTCGACGTCGGCTTGATCCTCGGCGGCTTCGCCCTGCTCGTCGCCTATGTCCGCCACGCCCGGCGCGACCCGGACGCGATCATCGACCTGAATCTGCTGAAGACGCCGACATTCTTCGCCGGAGTCGTCGGCGGCTTCCTCTTTCGCATCGGCATCGGCGCGATCCCCTTCCTGCTGCCGCTGCTGCTGCAAATCGGCTTCGGCCTGACGCCGTTCGAATCGGGATCGCTGACCTTCGCCGCCGCCGCCGGCGCGTTGGCGATGAAATTCACGGCCTCGGCGATCATGCGGCGCTGGGGATTTCGCCGCGTGCTGGTCGTCAACTGCGTGATTTCCGCGCTGTTCCTGGCCTCCTACGGCTTGTTCACCGCCCAGACCCCGCATTGGCTGCTGCTCATAGCGCTGCTGGCGGGCGGATTCTTCCGCTCGCTCGAATTCACCGCGCTCAACGCGCTTAGCTACGCCGACGTCGATCAGGCGCGCATGAGCCGAGCCACCAGTTTCGCCAGCGTCGCGCAACAAATGTCCGGCGCGGTCGGCGTCGCCCTCGCCGCCGCCAGCGTCGAATCGATTCGCTTCGCGCTCGGCGACGCTCAACTCGTTTCGCGCGACATGAGCCTCAGCTTCGCCGTCGTCTCGCTGATCACGCTGAGTTCGGTCGCGATCTTCGCCCGCCTGAGGGCTGACGCCGGAGCGGAAGTTTCCGGTCAGCGCGTCGCGGCGGCCTTAAGCGCCGAGGCGCCGGCCGAGTGACGCGACCGCCGCTCGCCTATTCCCTTTTGCCGCGGAATCCCGTCGCCAGCACATAAAGCTCGGCGCTGTCGGCCCGGCTGGCCTTCGGCTTCAGATGGCGGACGGCGGAAAAATCGCGCTTGAGCCGCGCCAGCAGTTCGCCTTCCGAGCCGCCGTGCAACACCTTGGCGAGGAAGAATCCGCCCGGCGCCAGCACGCTCGCGGCAAAATCCGCGGCGAGTTCGGCCAGGCCGACGATGCGCAGGTGGTCGGTCTTGCGGTGGCCGGTGGCGTTGGCGGCCATGTCGGACATCACGCCGTCGGCGAGGCCGCCGAGCCATTGCCGCAGCCGGTCCGGCGCGGCCGGGTCATGGAAGTCCATCACTGCGAATTCGACGCCTTCGATCGCATCGATGTCGATGAGATCGATGCCGATCACCCGGCCCTTGCCTTCTGCGGACTTGACCGCGCGCGCCGCGACCTGACTCCAGCCCCCCGGCGCGGCGCCGAGATCGACGATGCGCGCGCCCGGTCGAAACAGCTTATACTTCTCGGCGATCTCCATCAGCTTGTAGGCGGCGCGCGAGCGCATTCCCTCGCGCCGGGCCTGCGCGACGAAGGGGTCGTTGAGCTGGCGCTCCAGCCACAGCGTCGAGGAGAGAGAGCGTTTGCGCGCGGTGCGCACGCGCGTCTTCAGCGCCCTGCCGCCCTCGCGCCCCGATCCGCCCGCGGCCATCTCACGCACCCGCCCGAGACGCGTGCGGGCCGACCCGGTCGGCGCGCATCATTTGCGTCAGGATGCCCTCGCGTAAGCCCCGGTCGGCGATACGGATGCGCTCGGCGGGAAAGTGCCCGCGGATCGCCTCGAGAATCGCGCAGCCCGCCAGAACGAGGTCGGCCCGCTCCACGCCGATGCAGGCGTTGGCGGCGCGTTCGGCGTAGCTCATCGCCCTCAGCCGCGCGACCGTGGCGTCGACTTCGACGCTCGACAGCCACAGGCCGTCGACCGCGCGGCGGTCGTAACGGGGCAGATTGAGATGCACGCCGGCGATGGTGGTGACCGTTCCGGACGTGCCCAGCAGGTGGAAGCGGCCGCATCGCCTATGACCGGCGACGCGCTGGGCGAAGGGGACGAGGGCTTCGGCGACGCGGCGCGTCATGGCGGCGAAGATCTCGGGGCTGACGTCGCCGCCGCCGAAGGTCTCGGCGAGCGACACCACGCCGAGGCGCAGCGATTCCCAGGCTTCGATGCGTCCCGCGGTCGAAAGGTCTCGCCGACCTCGGTTCAACCAGATGATCTCCGAGGAGCCGCCGCCGATATCGAACAGCACGATCGACTCGGCGTCGCGATCGGCGAGTTCGCCGCAACCGGCGACGGCCAGAGAAGCTTCGGTTTCGCGATCGACGATCTCGAGCCGCAGCCCTAGGCGTTCGCGCACCTTGTCGAGGAACTCGGCGCCGTTTTCAGCGGCGCGGCAGGCTTCCGTCGCGATCAGGCGCGCCCGCGTGACGCCGCGCGCCACCATCTTGTCGCGGCAGATCCGCAGGGCCTCCAGGGTGCGCTCGATCGCCGCTTCGCTGAGCCGGCCGGTCTGCGAAAGCCCTTCGCCCAAGCGGACGATGCGCGAGAAGGCGTCGACGACGCGAAACCCCTCGGCCGTCGGGCGCGCGACCAGAAGGCGGCAATTGTTGGTGCCCAGATCCAGCGCGGCGTAAGAACCCGGCGGCGGCCCCCGCCCCGGCGCGAAATGGCCGAAGGACGCGGCGCGCCGCGGCGCATGCGCAGATCGTGGGCTCAACGACGAGGATTGAGCCAAACAAAACTCCTTGCGTCTCGGCGCCGGTTGCGCCCGAGACGAAATTTCGTCGCCGACTGTAGCAAGCTTGGCGAAGGATGCAACGCGCGGCGCGGCACCGAACAATCGGCTCAGGGCTTGAAAAACGGATGGCGCACCTTGTCGCCGACCTTCAAGCCGATCTGCGCCGCGATTCCGCCGTTCAGTTCGAGCACCGCGACGCAGGGGCCTCCGGAGGGGATGATCGCCTCGGAAAGAGGCTCGGCGTCGGCGGCGATCCGCGTCACCGACCCGTCGCGCGCGATGAAGATCATGTCGAGCGGGATATAGGTGTTCTTCATCCAGAAGGAGACCGGCTGTTCACGGTCGAACTCGAACAGCATGCCGCGGTCGGCCGGCATGAAACGGCGGCGCATCAGGCCGTTTTCCCGCGCCTCCTCGTTCGCGGCGATTTCGACCTTGAACGCGTGAACGCCGCTCGCCGTGGCGATCGTCAGGGAATCGAACTCGTCGGCGCGCGAACCGCTCGACGCGAAGACGCAGAGCGCCAAGAATGCGAACGCCATGGCCAACGCCCTTCCGAGCGGCCGTCGCGCCCCGAGAAAACCCGCGCCTTCGCCATATCGCCGCACGCGCCAGCCAACGATCACGCTCCAGACCCCTCGACCTACGCGCCGCGCCTCAATGCGACGAAGGAACTCTCGCGCCTTCGAGCGGGCGCACCTCGGCGGCGAGCAGGCCCTTGGGTCCCGGACCGAAGCGCGCGAGCATGGTGTCGCCCGGCTGGGGATCGGCGAAGCCGTAGCGTCGCAGCGTCTCCATATGGACGAAAATATCTTCCGTGCCCTCGCCGCGCGTCAGGAAGCCGAAACCGCGCGAACGATTGAACCATTTGACGATGACGATTTCAAATCCGCCGACCGTCGACGCCTGCGCGCGCGTGCGCGCCGGCGGCAATTGCGAGGGCTGCGCGCCCTCCCCGGGGGTGACCGAGATCACGCGGAATACCTGCAATCCCCGGTCGCCGCGCAACGCTTCGGCGACGACGCGCGCGCCCTCGTAAATGGTCTGGAAGCCGTCGCGGCGCAACACCGTCACGTGAATGAGAACGTCCGCCTCGCCGTTCTCGGGCACGATGAACCCGTAGCCCTTGGAGATATCGAACCATTTGACTCGTCCGACGATCTCGACCAAGCCGACGGGGCGCTCGACGGGCTGCGCCGCAGCTTGGTCGGGGGACGTCGGCAGGCACTTCGAGAGGTCTTCACTCACATTGGCCCCCAAACAACGCACGCCTCGACGCGATCGCCGGGTTCGAGGAGGACTTGCGCGACGAGGGAAGGGAGCGGTCCGCCATGCCCCGCTTCGTCCGCGACGAATAGCCGCGCAAGTGATTCTCTCGTAGCGAGGATACCAAAACCGCGAGGCCGGCCTAGCGAAATCTCGCGGCGCAATCGAATCGTTGTGGATAGAGCTTCGCGACCCGCGGCGACGCTATGAGGCCGACGACTCCAATAGGCGAAATAGGGTATCCCCTTCACTCCAGTAAGCCCGCGTGATAGCTTCGGGGGATGGAAGTCGTAAGAAATCTTGTCCCTGGGGTTGATTACCCCAGGACGTTTCAAGAGGTTGACGAGTGG
>JBEKAL010000003.1:0-50525 GCA_050015935.1 Roseiarcus sp. | reverse complement strand
TATGAATGTCGAGCACGAGGACGGTCGCCGCGAAAGCAAAAATTCCGTCGCTGAGCGCGGATAGGCGTCCGAGATCCTGCGCCGCCACGCGGTTGAGAACGGTCATGATCAAAGTGTCCGCGTTGCGGGTTGGACTGTCAATCGGGCCTTTCCGCGTTCAGGCAGCTCGAAGAAAGCGCGTTGAAGGGCTTGGGACTTTGAAGGAGCGCGTCGGCGCGCTGTTCCGGCGGGCGGAACCGCAACGACAGGTGGGTCTTCTTCTGGAAGGGATGATTGGCGGCGCGGAGCGCAAGAACGGCTGGCAACTGGCGGAAAGCGCTGGCGTGCAGCACAGCCGCCAGCCCGATGAGCGCGGCGCCGATGTGCGGCAGGATGCCGAGGGCGCCGCCGAAGGCGGCGACCAGGCTCGCCCCGGCGCCGCGCGAAAGGCCGGCGGCCAGGGTAGTGACGACGCCGGTCCCGGGCGCGGCGACGATGACGAGCGTCGTCAGCCAGAACTCGAGCGACATCGCCCGTTCTCCTTGAGGCGCGGCGGCGTTTTCCGTCTCTATCGCCCGCGCGCGATCAAGCTCCGGGGAATTTTTGCGGCGCCGGGCTCAGAACGGTCGCTGCGCCGGCGCTGATCTGCATCACCGCGAGGCCGCGATCGTTCGGACCGTCGACGCGGAAGCGGAACACGCCGTCGACGCCGTTGAACCCCGAGGGGTTGGTCAGAACGCTCTGAGAAAAACGCTGCGCGCCCTGCGCGCGCGCGAGCGCCGCGGCGAGCGAAACCGCGTCGTCGGCGAGCGAGGCCAGCCGCAACGGATCGAGGTTGAACTTGGCTCTGTAGCGCTGCGCGAAGCTGTTGAACCCGGCGTTCTCCGGCGCGGCGAACCAGGCGCCTTGCAGCGCCGGCAGTCTCAACACGCGCGGATCGTTCCAGACGCCCGTGCCGAGAATTTGCGTCTTGACGCCGCTCGCCGCCAGCGCCGCGGCGACCGCGCCCACGGTGTCCGCCGGCTCGGGGATGAACAGCGCGTCGATCTGCGTCGCCACGCCGGCGATTTCCTGAACGGCGCTATCGGGCTGGCCCGGCGTATAACGCGCGACGGCCACGACGCGCGCGCCGACGCGCGTCGCCGCCTGCTGGAATTCGCCGACCGCGACATTGGCGTAGTCGCTCTCCGGCGCCAGCACCGCATAGGATTTCTTGCCGCGCGAGGCTGCGTATTCCACGATGCCGTCGGCGTAGGATTCGATCAGGAACGACAACAGATAGACGCCGGGCGAGGCGACGCTCTCGTCGGTTGAAAACGCGATGACGGGACGTCCCGCGGCCTTGGCGAGGCGCCCGACTTCGCGCACTTCGGGCGCGAGCAACGGCCCCAGGATGATTTCCGCGCCCGCGCCGAGTTCGGCCTGAGCCGCTTGCGCGGCGCCGTCCACCGTCCCATGGTCGTCCTCGATCATCAGCGTGATGTCGCCGGCGCCCGATTCTTCGATCGCCAGCTGCGCCGCGTTGCGCAGCGAGGCACCCACGACGCTCGGGCCGCCGTTCTGCGTCAACGGCAGAATCAGGCCGACCCGGACCGGACCCGCGCCCAGAACGTCGCCGACCGGAGGTCCCGAGAGCGATTGCGCCTGGACCTGTGGGACCGGCGCCGCGCCGACATCGGGCCCGGACGGGCCGAGACCGCTCGAACCGCAACCCGCGAGCGCCAGGACGAGGCTCCCGGCGAACGCGCGCCACGCTCGTAGGACGACCCCGCGCATCCCCGGCGTCAACGCGGCGCTTGTCGGCATCACGACCTCCCACCGGGCGCAAACGTAAGAGCGAATCACTTCAGGCCCGACCTCACTTTACGCCCTCCGCTCCGACAGCGCCTCATCCAACCCGCCTGGTCCTCACCTTTTGCGGCAATTGTGGCTTTTTCATTCCCCGGTGATAAGGGAATTGCCGGGTCGGGCCGGCGACGCGCGGGCCGACGATCGCGTCCGAGGATCGGGGCGAAAATGGCGAGGCGCCGCTTGGATGAAACGAAGACGCCGCCGAGGCCGCGGAGCTTCTCGGCGCTGGGCGCGCGGGTCGAGGCCTCAGCCCTCGCGCCGGGCCTCTATATCGTGGCGACGCCGATCGGCAATCTCGCCGACGTCACGCTGCGGGCGCTGGCGACGCTCGCGGCGGCCGACGCGGTCCTGGCCGAAGACACGCGGGTCTCCCGCCATCTCATGGACCGCTACCAGATTTCCACGCCGCTGGTCGCTTATCACGAACATAATGCGGCGCGAGCCCGTCCGCGCCTCGTCGCGCGCCTCGCCGCGGGCGAAGCGCTGGCGCTGATCTCGGACGCCGGCACGCCGCTGATCTCCGACCCCGGCTACAAACTGGCCGCCGAGGCCGCAGCGGCGGGAATCCCGCTGCTGAGCGTCCCCGGCCCTTCGGCGGCGCTGGCGGCGCTGACGAGCGCGGGGCTGCCGACCGACCGGTTCTTCTTCGAAGGATTCCTGCCGCCCAAGGGCGCGGCGCGACGCGAGCGCATCAACGCCCTGGCGGGGATCCCGGCGACGCTGCTGTTCTACGAGGCGCCGAGCCGGCTCGCCGCCGCGCTCGCCGACCTCGCCGCCGAACTCGGGCCGCGCCCCGCGGCGGTCGCGCGCGAACTCACCAAGCTTTACGAGGAAACGCGCAGAGGAAGCCTGGCCGAGCTGGCCGCGCATTACGCGGCCGCAGGGCCGCCCAAGGGCGAGATCGTCATTGTCGTCGGCCCGCCGCAGGCGGCGCCGCGACTCAACGCGGACGCGCTCGATTGCGAGATCGTCGAAGCGCTCGGCGCCCTGTCCGTCAAGGACGCCGCGGCGGCGGTCGCCGCGCAGACCGGTCTGCCGCGTCGGCAGGTCTATGCGCGCGCGCTGCGTCTTGCCGGCGCACGGCGCTGATGGGCACGCGGCCGGCGGCGGCGCGCCGGCGCGCCTATCTCTTCGGCTTGCGCGCCGAGGCGATCGCCGCGCTCCTCATGAGGTTGAAGGGTTATCGCGTCGTGGCCCGCCGGTTCGCCGTCTCGGGCGGCGAGATCGATCTCGTCGCCCAGCGCGGCCAGACGATCGCCTTCGTCGAGGTCAAGGCGCGCGACAATCTCGACGACGCGGCGAGCGCGATTCTCGAGGCCAAGCGCCGGCGCATTTCGCGCGCCGCGCGGGTCTGGCTCGCGCGCAACCCCTGGGCGGCGGGCGCGACGCTGCGCGGCGACGCGGTGTTCATCGCGCCGGGGCGACTTCCCCGCCACGTCCGCGCGGCGTATAGGCTGGACCTCGACTGACAGGAAGCCGTTCCGCCATGCCCTTGACCGTCGCCGTGCAGATGGACCCGATCGAGCGCATTCGCATCGCCGGCGACTCGACTTTCGCCCTGCTGCTCGAGGCGCAGGCGCGCGGGCACGCGCTTCTCTACTATACGCCCGACCGCCTCAGCCTCGAGGGCGCGAATCTCGTCGCGCAGGCCCAGCCGCTGAGCGTCAGGGATGCGCAGGGCGAACACGCCAGCCTCGGCGAGGCGCGCCGCGTCGATCTTTCCGAGCTCGACGTCGTATTGCTGCGCCAGGACCCGCCGTTCGACCTCGCCTATATCGCGACGACGCACCTGCTCGAGCGCATCCATCCCGGCACGCTGGTCGTCAACAACCCCAGGGCGGTGCGCGACGCTCCGGAAAAGCTGTTCGTGATGGACTTTCCCGAGCTGATGCCGCCGACGCTGATTTCGCGCGATCGCGCGGCGATCGAGGCGTTTCGCGCCCGGCACGGCGAAGTCGTGATCAAGCCGCTCTTTGGCGGCGGCGGCGCGGCGGTGTTCAAGATCGCGGCCAAGGATCCGAATTTCGGCTCGCTGTTCGACCTTTTTTCCGTCACCTTCCGCGAACCCTGGGTCATCCAGAAATTCCTGCCGGCGGTCGCCTATGGCGACAAGCGCATCATCCTCATCGACGGCGAGCCGCTCGGCGCGGTCAACCGCGTGCCGGTCGGCGACGACCTCCGCGCCAACATGGTTCGCGGCGGCTTGGCGCAAAAGACCGAACTCACGCCGCGCGAGCGCGAGATTTGCGCCGCGATCGGCCCGGAGTTGAAGCGCCGCGGCCTCGTCTTCGTCGGCATCGACGTGATCGACGGGCGTCTGACGGAGATCAACGTGACTTCGCCGACCGGCCTGAGGGCGGTTCGGCGGTTCGGCGGCCCCGACCTCGCCGCGGCGATCTGGGACGTGATCGAAGCCAAGCGACGCGCCTTTGCGTCGCACGCCTCCCATCCCGCCGCTTCAGGCTAGGGCCCCGCCATGGAGACATCCACCGCCGCCGTTCGCCGCGCGCGCCGGCCCCGCGCCGCCGCGGCGAAAGGCGGCTTCGACCGCGTGCGGGTCGACGACCGGCTGGAAGCGCTTCGCCGCGAAGCGCCGTTGGACGATACGGCGTTCCGGCGCGCGGCGGTCGAACTCTTTCGCGACGCCTTGGAGGCGGGCCGCGCCGAGGCGCAACGCGCGCTGGAGGACGGCGGCGCCGGGCGCGCCTGCGCCGCGCGGCTCAGCGACCTCGAAGACGAGATCATCCGCGCCGCTCACGACATGGCCGTGCGCTTCCTCCACCCCGCCTGGGCGAAAACCGGGCGCATCACCATCGTGGCGGTCGGCGGCTATGGCAGAGGCCTGCTCGCGCCCGGTTCCGATGTCGATCTGCTGTTCCTGTTGCCGAGCCGAGCGCCCTCGGGCGGCGAAAAAGTCATCGAGACGCTGCTTTACGTTCTGTGGGACCTCAAGCAGAAGGTCGGCCACGCCACGCGCTCGATCGAGGAATGCCTGAAACTGGCGCGCGCCGACATGACGATCCGCACCACCCTGCTCGAAGCCCGCTTCATCATGGGCGAGGAGGCGCAGTTCGATCGCTTGCGCGAACGCTTCGAAAGAGAAATCGTCGCCAGGACGCCAAGCGAATTCGTCGCCGCCAAGCTGGCCGAGCGCGACGCGCGGATCAAACGCGCGGGCGAATCGCGCTATCTCGTCGAGCCCAACGTCAAGGAAGGCAAGGGGGGCTTGCGCGATCTCAACACGCTGTTCTGGATCGCCAAGTACGTCTATCGCGTGCGCGACGTGCATGAGCTGGTCGCCGCCGGCCTGTTCTCGCATCGTGAGTTGGCGCTGTTTTCGCGCTGCGAGGAGTTCCTGTGGGCGGTGCGCTGCCACCTGCATTTTCTCACCGGGCGCGCCGAGGAGCGCCTGAGCTTCGAGCTGCAACGCCCGATCGCCGAACGGCTCGGCTACGCCGCGCACGCCGGCCAAACCGACGTCGAACGCTTCATGAAGCACTATTTCCTGGTCGCCAAGGACGTCGGCGATCTCACGGCGATCGTCTGCGCCGCGCTCGAGGAGCGGCACGCCAAGCCGACCCAAGCGCTCGATCGCTTCCTCGGCCGGCTGCGCCGCCGACCGCGCGCCCTCGCCGACGCCGTCGATTTCAAGATCGAGCACGACCGCGTCAACGTGATCGGCGCCGACGCGTTCGAGCGCGATCCCGTCAATCTCATCCGTCTCTATTGGGCCGCCGACCGGTCGAGTCTGGCGATCCATCCCGACGCGGCGCGGCTCGTCACGCAGTCGCTCAAGCGCATCGACGCCAAGTTGCGCGCCAATGCGGAAGCCAACCGGCTGTTCCTGGAAATCCTGACCTCGCGCCGCTCGCCCGAAACCGCGCTGCGGCGGATGAACGAAGCCGGCGTGCTCGGCCGCTTCATTCCCGACTTCGGCCGCATCGTCGGTCTGATGCAATTCTCGATGTACCATCATTACACCGTCGACGAGCACCTGCTGCGCACCGTCGGCGTCCTCAGCCAAATCGAAGCGGGAAGCCTCGAGGAGGAGCATCCGCTGGCCAGCGAAATGCTGCCCAACATCGCCAATCGCACGGCGCTCTACGTCGCCGCCTTCCTGCACGACATCGCCAAGGGGCGTCCCGAGGATCATTCGATCGCCGGCGCGGAAGTCGCGCGCCGCCTTTGCCCGCGCCTGGGCCTGTCGCCGGCCGATTGCGACCGGGTCGCCTGGCTCGTCCGATGGCATCTGACGATGTCCAACATGGCGCAGGGGCGCGATCTGGCCGACGCCCGCACCGCCGAATCCCTCGCCGCGATCGTGCAGACCTTGGAGCGGCTGAGGATGCTGCTCGTGCTGACGGTGTGCGACATCCGCGCGGTCGGACCGGGCGTATGGAACGGCTGGAAGAGCCAATTGCTGCGCGAGCTGTTCTGGGAGACCGAAGTCGTGCTCGGCGGCGGGCACTCGGCGATCGACCGCAAGGCGCGCGTCGCGGCGGCCCAAGAGGCGCTGCGGCGCGCGCTTCCCGGCTGGTCCGACCCCGATTTCGACGCCTATGCCCAGCGCCATTACGCCGCTTATTGGCTGAAAGTGGATCTGGCGCGCCAGGTCGCGCACGCCAAACTGCTCTATGCGATGGCGGCCGACGTGCGCTCGCTGGCGACGGAAGTCGCGACCGACGCCGACCGCGGCGTGACGGAGCTGACGATCGTCGCGCCCGACCACCCGCACCTGCTCTCGATCATCGCCGGCGCCTGCGCGAGCGCCGGCGGCAACATCGTCGACGCGCACATTTTCACCACCACCGACGGTCTCGCCCTCGACACGATTTTCGTTTCGCGCGCCTTCGATCGCGACGAAGACGAACTCAGGCGCGCCGGGCGCATCGCCCGCACGATCGAGCAGGCGCTGCGCGGCGAAATCCGCGTCAGCGAGATCGTCTCGAAGCGCGTGCGCGACGCCCGTGCGCGCGCCTTCGCGATTCCGCCCGAGGTGATGATCGACAACAGTCTTTCCAACCGTTACACGGTGCTCGAGGTTTCCGGGCTCGACCGTCCGGGACTGCTTTACGATCTGACTTCGGCGCTTTCGAAGCTCAATTTGAACATCGGCTCCGCGCATATCGTGACCTTCGGCGAGAAGGCCGTCGATTCTTTTTACGTCACCGACCTGACCGGGGCGAAAATCACGTCGCCGTCGCGTCAAGCCGCGATGAAGAGGCATCTGTTGGCGATCTTCTGAAACGCGCGGCGCGGCGCCGTGGGCGCGCGCGCTTGATTTTTGCGCCGCCAGACCTGATATCGGGCGCGAAGAAATCCGGGAATTTGCCGAAATGATCGATATGACCGAGGCGCAGTCCTCCGAAACCGCGGCCGGGGCGCCGGCGGGCGCGACGCCGCCCGCCGAAGCCGACGGCTTCGCCGTGATCGAAAAGCTCAACGCGGAAAACGCCGAATTGAAAGACCGCCTTTTGCGCGCCCTCGCGGAGATGGAGAATCTGCGTCGGCGCACCGAACGCGAAGTCGCCGACGCGCGCGCCTATGGCGTCGCCGCTCTCGCGCGCGACATGCTGGCCGTCGCCGACAATCTCTCGCGCGCGCTCGAAAGCCTGCCGGCGGAGGAGCGCGCGAACGCCGACAGCTCGATGAAGAGCTTCATCGAAGGCGTCGAATTGACGGCGCGCGACCTTCAGAGCGCGCTCGCGCGCTACGGCGTCGCCAAGCTGGAGCCGCTCGGCGAGAAATTCGATCCGAATTTCCATCAGGCGATGTACGAGGTTCCCCACGAAACGCTGCCGGCCGGCGCCGTCGCGCAGGTCATGCAGAGCGGCTGGAAGATCGGCGAGCGCGTGCTGCGGCCCGCCCTGGTCGGCGTCTCCAAGGGCGCGCCGAAGGCGGAATAGGTCCGCTCGGCCGCCGAGAGGCCGTCGGCGCCCCTAGCGCCGCGTCACCCGGCGCAGCGTCAGATTGATCCGCCCGGCCTCGGCGAGCGGCGTCGAGCATCCCCGCGAAGACGCGGTCGACGCCGTGGAAGGCGAGGCGGGCCGGGCCGCCGAGGATCATCGCGTCGCCCGAGGCCAGGAACGATTTCGAGCGCGGCTTTCTTCGGCTTTGGTCCCCTTCGCCGCGGAGCGCCGCCGCCTTCCCTAAGCGCAAGACGCGGCGTATAGGAATCCTCGGATTTCACGCCGCGCGCGGGGCCCCGCGCGCTTGCCTTGGGGCGAGGCATGTCCGGTCATAGTCAGTTCAAGAACATCATGCACAAGAAGGGCAAGCAGGACGCGATCCGCTCCAAGCTCTTCTCGAAATTGGCGCGCGAAATCACCGTCGCGGCGAAATTGGGCCTGCCCGATCCGTCGATGAACGCGCGCCTGCGCGCGGCGGTGATCGCCGCCCGCGCGGAAAACATGCCCAAGGACAATATCGAGCGCGCGATCAAGAAGGCTTCGGGCGCCGAGGGCGAGATTTACGAGGAGGTGCGCTACGAAGGCTTTGCGCCGGGCGGGGTCGCGGTCATCGTCGAGGCCTTGACCGACAATCGCAACCGCACCGCCGGCGAAGTGCGCTCCTGTTTCGGCAAGGGGGGCGGCGCGCTCGCCGAAACCGGCGCGGTCTCGTTCATGTTCGACCGCGTCGGGCTGATCGCGTTCGACCGCAAGGTCGCCACCGACGACGCGATGCTCGAAGCGGCGATCGAGGCGGGCGCGGACGACGTCGTCTCCGGCCCGGAAGAGCACGAAGTGATCACCGCCGTCGAGACGTTGCGCGACGCGCAAAAGGCGCTCGAAGCCGCGTTCGGCGAGCCGCGAAGGGCTTCGCTGGTCTGGCGGCCGCAGAACACGATCGCGGTCGACGACGAAGCGGGCGAAAAGGTTCTCAGACTGATCGGCGCTCTCGAAGAGAACGAAGACGTCCAGAACGTCACCGCCAATTTCGAGATTTCCGACGCGCTGATGGCGAAGATTCAGGGCTGACGCCGCTTCGCTCAGCGGCGCGGAGAAATGCAAACCGCGAAAGCGCTACGCGCTTCCGCGGCGTTGCTTAGCGGGCCCCGCTCACTGCAAAAGAGCCGGGCCGAGAAAGCCCTTCGTCACCAGCCGCAGTGCAGGTGGCCCCAGCGGCCGCGCCAGCAATGGCGATGATGCCACCGCCACCAGACGTGGTCGATGTTCGACGCCGCCATCGGCTGTTCCAGCGACGGCGAGGACAGCGTGAAGGCCGAAGCCGAACTCGCCGAAATCGCCAGCATCGCGGCGCCTGCGAGAGCCGCCAGGGCCCCGCCTGTCAGAACGCGTTTGAACATGATTTCCTCCTTTGTTCCCGAGCCGACGCCATCGTGCATGATCCACATGAACTCGACATGAATAAATTATGGCCGTCGAGGCTGTCGCCTCCGGGAGAAATCGTATTGGCGCGCCGACCGGCGCGCGACGCAATTCCGCCGCGATCGATTCCGGGCTTTGTCGACGGCAGTATTTGCCTCTCCCAAGTCCTTGCGGCCGCCCGCCGCGGCGTTAAGGGCGAAAACATCGCGCGCGCGGCGATCTCGCGCGCCTTGCTCTGTTACGGTCCGGCGTCCGCCCGAGCGCCGGTTGATCAGCGCCGCCATCGCGGTATCGAACTCGGCGCAGTTGATAGGCCCAACTCCAAGCGCTTCCTGCTCAGCAACAAACTAAGGAAGCCTCTTGGTTCTTATTGCCTCCTCAAGCGATAACATTTTCGCCTCACCTATTCGTACAGTGCGTGATCTAGAACTCGCTCCGCTTGTTTCGCTGGAATCTCGAATTTAATAGACATTTCGCGCGCCAATTGCGGGCGTCTGCTGTACCAATAGTCGTAAAAATTTATGATAGTAACGCCGATTAAGGTACCCTCCTTATCGTAGCGCCAAACGACTCCAGCGGGTTCTTCTATCCCTCTTGCCGCAACAACCGATCGCGAGCTGACGTAAAGAACATCAGAGTCCCGATCATAAAGCACGTTGAAGGATTTCATGTTGGTCATGATTTCCTCCATACTATTGACGCCAAGGCGGTACTGGTCGCAAAATATACGCTTGCGACTCGTCCCGATGTCCCGCTTACAAGGCGAATAGGAACACGTAGGGGATCACCGGATGCATTAGTAGAACCTGCATCAACGTAAACATATGTATTGCTGTGGCTTTTTTCCACCCATGACGGGTTCACAATCGCGCGAGAGGCTGCGTCAAGAATCGAAGGTAATTCGATAGGAACTTCTGGGTGTCCAAGCCTTATTTTCTCAATGGTATCGTCATAGAAACGCACTTCGGTCACGTTTCCGATAATTGTAGTGTGAATTAAGGTGAAAGACATTACGCGCCAGCGGCAAGTCGCCGGGTGTAGTCTGTCTGAATTGTTACGCCTGTTCTCTTCTCGTATTCGGCGACGTTCGTAGACAGGAGAATTGATAAGTCTTTCAAGGTCGCGGCGCTCAGATGAATTACCGCAGTGATTTCGTTCAATGCGAATGGAGCAAATTCGCCGAGGGGTGGCAATGTGGCCGGTTGCGGTCTCGAAAAAACGATAATTCCGTCGTTTCCCGCCCACATGATGTTGATGGCCGAGGCATGGAACGTCGGAGCCGTTATCCGCGTTGCAGTCTGCGCCAGCACCTTGATTTGGTCTTCGGATAAAGTGGAGGAATCGATTGCCATGTTCGCTCCGCTCGCTTCGCCCGCCGATCTGACAAGCTTCTGCGACTGCTCCTCTTCGCGTGAGCGTCGAAGCTAGCACGGTTTCTGTCCCAAGTGAAACCCGAAGAGCGCTCTGGTGCCGCGAGTCTGACGCACGGGCTATTACCGTTCCGTTAATCAACGATACCTGTGTCACTGGGATAATCCCGCCTGATTTAGGACAGCACCCTCATGCGAGCGTCGGTCACCTCCGCCCCGCCGTCACCCCCAGCAGGTCGCCGAGGCGGTCGAGCGCGACGCGCAGGCGGTCGGCGAGAATCGCGTCGGCGCGCCAGGGGGTGACGATTTCCGGCACGCAGGCGCGACAGTCGCTCAGGCGCGCGCCCTCGATGACGATGCGCGCGACGATCGGCCAGGCCGCTTCGCCCGCGCGCTCGGCGGCTGCGCGCAATTTATCGCGCGCATGAAGAGCGATTTCGCTCGCGGGCAGGCCTGCGCGGGGACCCGGCGCGGTCCGACCTACGACGTCGGGGACGACCGCGCGCAGCGAATCGAGTTGGGCGCGCCGATGCAGACGCCGCAGCGCCTCGCCGATCAGCCAGCGGATGTCGTTGAGTTTTGCGTCGTGCGGCGCCAGCGCGCGAGTCGAGCGCATCACGTCGAAGGGATCGACGAGTCGGCGCAGCCGATCGGCGCCGCGTTCGCTGCGCTGGCCGCTTTCTCTGGCGTGAGCGAGCCGCTCCGGCGTGGCGTCGAGCCGCTCCTGCCCCGACTCACCCCTAGCCTTCGCCCGCCTCGCCGCGGCTTTTCCGGTCATTTCGCCAGCTCCGCGCAGAGTTGGGCCGGCGAGGTGCAGTACGAGGCGACGGGAACGCCGCTCAGGCGCTGCGGGACGGCGACGCTCTTCAGCTCGACATCGGCGGGCGGACGGCCGTGGGCGCGTTTGAGGTCGCGAAGGTGCGCGGCGCAGGCGTTGACGGCTTCCTGGCGCGCGGTCTCGGTTTTCGGCGGGCGGCGGCGATGGCGGGCCTGCATCGAAGGTGTCTCCCTTGCTCTGAAGAGCGGCGGGCGGGGCCGACGGCTGCGCCGATGTTCACTCTTTGTTCTTATTTTCTGAACATCAGGACAATCTGTCAAGCGATATTTCTGGTTTTCATGATTGCGCGCATTCTGAAAAGCAGAATAGATAGCGCATGACCGTCGATTGGATTCGCACCGCCCTCAAGGAAACCGGCAAGACCCGCAGCGGCCTCGCCAGGGCGCTCGGGCGTTCGCCCTCGGCGGTCACCGACCTTCTCAACGGCTCGCGCCGCCTGCGCGCGGACGAGATCGCGATCGCGGCGGCCTATCTCGGCGTCGAGCCGCCGCGCCTCGTCGGCGGCGGCCGGGCGCCGGCGCTCCGCGGCAAGGTGCCGCTGGTCGGCTATGTCGGCGCGGGCGCCGTCGCCCATTTCTACGCCGACGGCCAGGGCCCGTTCGACGAAGTCGCCGCGCCCGACGCGGCGAGCGCGAAAACCGTCGCGGTGCAGATCCGCGGTCATTCGCTCGGCGCGCTGTTCGACAATTGGCTGGTGTTCTACGACGACGTGCGCGAGGAGCCCGGCGACGATCTCGTCGGGCGCATGTGCGTATGCGGCCTCGCCGACGGACGCGTCCTCATCAAGGCGCTCAAACGCAGTCAGATCGCGGGGCTGTGGACATTGCTGTCGAACGCCGAGCCGCCGATCTACGACGTCGTGCTGGAATGGGCCGCGCTGGTGCGCGAGATGCGGCCGCGATAAAGGCCTCTCATGTCCGCAAAGCCGAATTCCGCGCTCGAAATCGCGCGCGCTCTCATCGCTTTTCCCTCGGTCACGCCGGCCGACGCCGGCGCCCTGCCCTATCTCGAGGGCTTGCTCGCCGAAGCGGGATTCGCCGCCGAGATCGTCTCGTTCGCCGCGCCGGGGACCCCGATGATCGACAATCTCTACGCCCGCTTCGGCGCTCATGCGCCGAATTTCGTCTTCGCCGGCCATACCGACGTCGCGCCGCCGGGCGAGGCGGCCCAGTGGCGCTTCGATCCCTTCGCCGGCGCGCTCGCGGACGGCCAGATCTGGGGTCGCGGCGCCTGCGACATGAAGGGCGGAATCGCCGCGGCTGTGGCCGCCGCGCTGCGCTTCGTCGCGCGCGGTGCCTTCATCGGCTCGATCACTTTTCTCCTCACCGGCGACGAGGAGGGGCCCGCAGTCAACGGCACGGTCAAGCTCCTGGACTGGGCGCGCGAGCGCGGCGAGCGCTTCGATCACTGCGTGCTCGGCGAGCCGACCAGCGTCGCCGCGCTCGGCGACACGATCAAGATCGGCCGGCGCGGCTCGTTGACCGGACGGCTCGCCATCTCCGGCAAGCAGGGCCATGTCGCCTATCCTCATCTCGCCGCCAATCCGATTCGCGCGCTGGCGCCGATTCTCACCGCCCTGCAGACGCCGGCCCTCGATTCTGGGACGCCGGACTTCGAGGCCTCCAATCTCGAAATCGTCAGCGTCGACGTCGGCAATCCCGCCGCGAACGTCATTCCCGGCGAGGTCCGCCTGGTCTTCAACATCCGCTTCAACGATCTGTGGACGCCGCAGACCCTGAGCGCCGAAATCGAACGGCGCGTCGCCGCCGCGGCGGGCGGCGCGCGCGTCGCGCTTCGTTTCGATCCCACCAATGCGGTCGCGTTCCTCACCGCCCGCGGCGCCTTCACCGATCTCGTCGCCAGGGCCGTCGAGGACGTGACCGGACGAAAGCCAGCGCTCTCCACCAGCGGCGGCACGTCGGACGCGCGCTTCATCAAGGACGCCTGTCCCGTCGTCGAAATCGGCCTCGTCGGCGCGACCATGCACGGGATCGACGAACGCGTCGGCGTCGACGATCTCGAGGCGCTTTCGCGCGTCTACGAGCGCGCGCTGGAGCTTTATTTTTCTTCCCTGCGCTCGGCGTAGTCGACGCGCGCCAGATAGAGCCCGCAGGCCGGCGCCACCGGCCCGCATCGCCCGCGATCAGCGGCGTCGAGCGCTGCTTTGAGATCGGCCGCGCGCCATTTGCCGAGCCCGACCTCGACGAGCGAACCGACCATCGAGCGCACCTGCCGATGCAGAAAGGATAACGCGGCGACGGAGAATTCGACCCGGTCGCCCTCGCGCGTCACGTCGAGGCGCGCGAGCGTGCGCATCGGCGATTTGGCCTGACATTGCGAATCGCGAAAGGTGGAAAAATCGTGCCGGCCGATGAGCGCGCGCGCCGCCTCCTGCATCGCCTCGACGTCGAGTTCGCGCTTCACATGCCAGGCGCGGCCGCGCGCGAAGGTCGGCGGCGCGCGCCGGTTGACGATGCGATAGAGGTAGCAGCGCATGACCGCGCGGCGGCGCGCGTCGAAATCGTCGGCGACCGCCGCCGCGTCGAGCACGGCGATCGGCTGCGGACTGAGATGCGCGTTGATCGCATCGCGCAGGCGCCAGCCGCGCCACTCGCGTTCGAGATCGACATGCGCGACCTGTCCCGTCGCATGAACGCCGGCGTCGGTGCGGCCCGCGCCGTGAACGACAGGGGTTTCGCCGGTCAGCGCCAACAGCGCCTCTTCCAGCGCCTGCTGGATCGAAGCGCCGTTCTCCTGGCGTTGCCAACCCGAGTAAGCCGCGCCGTCGTATTCGATCGTCAGCTTGTAGCGCGGCATCGCCCCCGCCTAGAACGTCAGTACGATCTTGCCGATATGCGCCGAGGCTTCCATGCGCCGATGCGCTTCGGCCGCCTCGGCGAGCGGAAAGACCGAATCGATCACCGGCTTGCAGCGCCCCTCGGCCAGCAGCGGCCAGACCTTGGCGCGAAGCGCCTCGGCGATCGCCGCCTTTTCCGCGACCGAGCGCGGGCGCAGCGTCGAACCGGTGTGGCGGAGGCGCTTGGCCATGATGACGCGCAAATCGATCTCGACCCTCTGCCCGAGCAGGAACGCGATCTGCACGATGCGCGCGTCGAGCGCCGCTGCGGCGTAATTGCGCGCGACGTAATCGCCCCCGACCATGTCGAGAACGACGTCGGCGCCCTTGCCGTTCGTCGCGGCGAGCGTCGCGGCGACGAAATCCTCGCTCTTGTAATTGATCGCGACGTCGGCGCCGAGGCGCACGCATTCGCGCGCCTTCTCGTCCGAGCCGACCGTCGTCACCACATGCGCGCCGAAGGCCTTGGCGAGCTGGATCGCGGTGGTGCCGATGCCCGAGCTTCCGCCGTGCGCGAGCAGCGTCTCCCCCGCTTTCAGCGCGCCGCGCTCGAACACATTGGTCCAGACCGTGAAGAACGTTTCCGGGATCGCCGCGGCTTCGACCGCGGAAAGGCCCGCGGGAATCGGCAGCGCGACGTTTTCGTGGGCGAGGCAATATTCGGCGTAGCCGCCGCCGGCGACGAGGGCCGTGACCCGCGCGCCGAGCGCATAACGCGACGCGCCCGGCCCGAGCGCGGCCACCTCGCCCGCGACTTCCAGGCCGAGAACGTCCGAGGCGCCCGGCGGCGGCGGATAGACGCCCTGTCGTTGCAAGATGTCCGGCCGATTGACGCCGGCCGCTTCGACCTTCACCAGGATTTCGCCGGCGCCGGGGACCGGGCGCGGCCGGGTCTGAAGGTCCAGGACTTCCGGCCCGCCGGGGCGGGCCGCGAGGATCGCGCGCATGATTTCGGGCAGTTCGGGCATGGTTTCCGCCTTGCAACGATTTCGCGCTTTGTCGAACGTCCGCCGCGGCTAAGTCAATGCGCCCTCGCGACCGGCGCCGTCACGCCGTCGCGCGCCGGCGCAGCGCGGAACGCCGGCAGCTCTTCGCCGAGCGCGCAAAACGCGGCGAGCCGGACGTAGCGCGCCGTGTCGACGAGATCGGCGAGCAACCCTTGGGTGAAGCCGAACGCGCAGACCACACTGATGTCGGCGACGCCGAGATCGCCGCCGCCGATCCAGCCGGAGCCAGGCAGTTCGCGATCGAGCGCCTCGAGCCCCGCCGTCAGTTGTCGATCGACCCGCGCGATCCAGGGTTCGTGCCGCTTTTCCGGCGGCCGCAGCGCCCTCTCGTAGTGGCGCTGCACCGCCTTTTCCATGACGATGAGCGCCAGACCGGTCGCGCGCGACGCGTCGAGCCGCGCGGCCGGCGCGCTCGGCGTCAACGCGGCGAGCGCCGGCGAAACGCAAGCGAGATAATCGAGGATCACGCTCGAATCCATCAACACCGTCCCGTCATCGGCGACAAAGGTCGGCACCTTCAGCAGCGGATTGATTTGCGAAAATTCATCGATGTGACGGAACAGCGAAATCGGCCGATGCGCGAACGGAACCCCGGCCGCCAGCATCGCCACCGCCACGCGCCGCACATAGGGCGAGTCGAGCATGCCGATGAGTTCCATGACGGGATCGTCCTGTCGATCGCAACCCTGAGATGGTCAGGACTTGCTCCGAGGTCGCGCGTTCGTCAAGTTCGAGGGGCTAAGCGGGTCGAATCGTCTAACCGCCGCCCGCCTTCCTCCACACCAGCATCGCCGCCGCGAGGTCCTCGATCGCCGCGCCGACCGATTTGAACAGCGTGATCTCTTGCGGTCCGCGGCGGCCCGGCGCGCCGCCCGCCAGCGCGGCGAGATCGGCGACGATGTCGGCGCGCGTCAGGGCGCCGCCTCGCAGGGCGAGCGCGACGTCGCCGCCTTCTTCGAGCGCGGCCCCTGTGTCGACGAAGACGCGCGCGCGCTTCAGCGCCGCGTCGTCGGCCTCGCGCATGCGCATGTTGAAGGCACCGACGAGATCGACATGCTGGCCGGGCTGCAGCCAGGCGCCGGCGATCAGCGGCGCCGGCGAAAGCGTCGCGCAGGAGATCACGTCGGCTTCGCGCACGGCGTCCTCCAGCCGCTCGACCGCCCGCGCCCCAAATCCTTGCGCGATCAAACTTTCCACGAGTTCATGTGCGCGTTCCGGGCGATGGTTCCACACCGCGATCGTTTCGATCGGGCGCTGACCGGCGTGCGCCCGCGCGAGGAAGGGCGCCAGCGCGCCGGCGCCGACGACGAGCAGGTTTTTCGTGTCGGGGCGCGCGAGATGGCGCGCCGCCAACGCCGAGGCGGCGGCGGTGCGCCAGTGCGTGAGCCGCGTTCCCTCCATCGTCGCGAGCGGTTCGCCCGTGACGCCGGATTGCAGGACGTAAAGGCCGAAGACGGCCGGCAGGCCGCGCGCCGAATTGCCGGGAAAGACATTGACGATCTTGACGCCGAGAAAATCGCCCGCGGCGGCGCCGGGGGCGGTCCAGGCCGGCATCAGCAACGCCGTCGCCGCAGGCTCGCCCGGGCGTTCGATTTCATGGCGATGGCGCGGGGGCGCATGGAAGCCGCCGCGGAACGCCTCCTCCAGCGCGTCGATCAGCGAGGGAAAGTCCAGCGCGGCGTCGATTTCGGCGGCGGTGAAATGGCGCATCCCAACGGGGCCCCGTTCAGCGTCGCGCCGGCGGACCCGGGGCCGCGACGGCTTGCGCCCTGGTCCTGTCGGCCTCGGCGCGCCACTTGTCGGCTTCGGCGCGGCTTTGCCGCGCGGCGCGACGATGCTTGCCTTGCGCGAACCAGGTCGCCGCGCCGCCGGCGACGACGCCGAGCATGGCGGTGACGATCAGGACGACGTATAGCGGCGCCTCGATTGCAATAGCGGGATTGTCGCCCGACGCGAAGGGATCGAACGAGACCAAAACGGTTTGCCGATTGGCGATTGCGAACGCCAGAAGAAGGATCGCGACGATCGCGATAAGGACGAATTTGAACAGGCGAACCATGAGCGGAACCGACGTCTTTCTCGCGTAGGCGAGGAACGGCGCGAGAATGGCGCGAAAGCGCATCCGGCGCAAACCAATCGGCTGCGCGTCCGTCAAGCGCCGTGCTTGTGATTGAGGCGTTCGCGCATTTCCTTGCCGGTCTTGAAGAACGGCACGATTTTCTCCGTGACCGGCACTTTGTCGCCGGTGCGCGGATTTCGCCCCGTGCGCGCGAGACGCTGCTTGGTCGAGAATGCGCCAAACCCGCGCAGCTCGACACGCTCGCCGCGCGCCAGGGCCTCGGCGATCTCGCCGAGAATGGCGTCGACGATGTGTTCGATATCGCGTTGATAGAGGTGCGGATTGCGCGCCGCCATACGCTGCACCAGCTCGGACTTGATCAAAGGAGATGCCCCTCGAAACTGCAACGCGCGATTTAAGAACGTCGCGCCGTGCGTCAATCCCCTGCAGACAGTTGCCAAATCGAGACCAATCCGTCAACCGGACCGCTCTCGCCCGCCCATTGGCTGCGCCGCAGCGCGCCCGCGATCGACGGCAAGCCGAAAGCGTCCGCCGCCGCGGCGGCCAAACTCGTCAATTTGAAGCCGGCGAACCCCGTATTCGCACGCCAATCGCGCACCGGCAGATCCTTGGCGACGCCCTTTTCGGCCTCCAGCCATTGGATCGCCTCGTGCTCGCCGCCGATCGCGTCGGCGAGCTTCAGCGGCAGGCCCTGCCGCCCGGTGAACACGCGCCCGTCGGAAACGCGCGCCAGTTCGTCGTCGCTGAGATGACGCCGTTCCTTGACCAGACCCTTGAACCAGGAAAACGAATCCGCGACCAGCGCCGCCATCGCGGCGCGCGCCTCCTCGCTCGTCGGCTCCAGGCCGTTGGGAGCGGCCTTGAGCGGCGAGGACTTGATCGATTCGAGCTTGACGCCGACCTTGTCCATGAGCCCCGACACGTTCGGATATTCGACCAGCACGCCGATCGATCCGACGATCGAATTGCCGCGAACGAAAATGCGGTCGGCGCCCAGCGCGGCGATATAAGCGCCCGAAGCCGCCATCGATCCGACGACGGCTGCGACCGGCTTCTTCGCGGCGAGGCGACGGATTTCGTCGTAGAGGACTTCGGAGCCCTCGGTGCCGCCGCCGGGGCTGTCGATGACGATGAGCGCCGCCACGGCCTTCGAATCCGCGACCTGACGGATCAGCTTCACCGTCGTCTCGTCGCCGGTGATGAGGCCGGAAACCGTGAGGCGCGCGATATGCGCCTGGCCGAGCCCGGCGGCGCCGTACCAGCGCAATCCGAGCGCGAGAATCACCAGCGCCGCGGCGACGAACGCGGCAATCCGCCAAAATCCGATCTGGCGGCGCAGCCGGCGACGGTCGACGAGATAATCAGCGGCGGATGTGGACACGCGACCTCTCGAAATGGCCTATCACGCCGCTCGCTCCTTAAGCGAGCCGCCGAAACTCGGCGAAGCCTAATCGTCGCGCCGCGAACGCGCAAGAGCGCCGATCGTCGCGTGTGGGCGGCGGCGAGCCATCCTCAGGCGGCGCGGCTGCTCGCGTACTGGCCGGTCTTGCGGAAGCGATAGAGATAGGACGGCGCGATCGCCTCGAAGCCCTGCGCGCCGACGCCGAGATCGCGCAACGTGCGCCCTTCCGCGATCGCCGCGGCGGAAACCACGTTGTCGTGACGCAAGATCTCGATCTCGTCGCGCGTCGTCGTCAGCAGCTTCGGGAAGCGTCCGAGCGAGAGAGCGCTCGCGATCTCGGTCGAGCGCCCGAGCAGGCGTGAGACGCCGAAGGGAAGCGGAAGGAGAACCCGCCTTCGCTCGATGATGCGCAGCGTGCGCTCGAACGCCTCGCGCAGGCTCATCACTTCCGGGCCGCCGAGTTCGTAGGCGACCCCGGCCGCGGCCGCGCCGTCGAGCGCGCGCGCCGTCGCGAGCGCGACGTCGCCCACGTAGACCGGCTGCAGTTTCGTCGCCCCACCACCGAACAGCGGCAGCACGGGAAGAAAGGGCGCGAGGCCGGCGATGCGATTGAAGAATTCGTCCTCCGGCCCGAATACGATCGACGGGCGCAGCACGATCGCGCCGGCGAACGCTTCGCGCGTCGCCGCCTCGCCCCGCCCCTTGCTCGCGACATAGGGATTGTTCGACGCCGCGTCGGCGCCGATCCCGGAGACATGCACGAGCGCGCCGACGCCCTCGGCCGCCGCCGCGCGGGCGATCTCGCCGGCGCCGAAGACATGAACGGCCTGGTAGCTCTGCCGTCCGCTCTGGCGCCTGACGCCGGCCGCGTTGACGACCGCGCCCGCGCCCTCGACCGCCGCTCGGACCGACTCGGGGTAGCGCAGATTGGCCTGGACCGCCTCGATTTGCCCGACCGTGCCGAGCGGATTGAGGAACCCGGCCAAGTCGGGCCGCCGCACGGCCACGCGCACGCGCCAGCCCTCGCGCGCCAGCGCCCGCACGATATGGCGCCCGACAAATCCCGATCCGCCGAAAACCGTCGCCAGACGATCGTCGCTATAGAGGGCTTCCGCCATCGCCGCTCGACTCCGTGCGTTTAAGAAAATCGCGCCCTTCCATAAGCGAACGCGGCGCGGCTGTACAGGCGCGGCGAGGCTCGGGGCGCCCATCCGCCGAGCGCCGCCGCGGCGGCGCGTCCGGACCGGTCAGGCGGGTGATCCCGGTTTCCTCTTTGCAAGGCGGCCTTTGGCGGCGTTTCGTTGGTTCGCGATTCGACCGAGGGCGTATTTGATCGGCAATTCGTCAATCTTGCCGGGATCGTAGTCGTCGAGCCATTCCTTCGCCTCGGCATGGTCGGGATGCTCGGGATCGCTCGCCGCGTCGAGCGTCTCGTAAAAGCCGGGTATGCCGCCGCAATCCTCCGGCGGCGCGTTTCTTTCGCCGGCGACGTAGCGGGGATAGCCGAGATCGGGATCGCCGGCGCGGACATTGCTGACCGTAAGTCGATGCTCCCAGCAATCGCCGAAGTCGTAGATATAGTCGATCGTCGTCTTGCGCGGCCTGAGCACGTCGCGCAGCCGGATTTTGGCGGCGTCACCACGCGGCTCGGTTCCCCAGTCCTCGTCCATCGGCAGCCCGTATCGGCGCTTGGCGACCGTGAACTCCCAAAGGTGATAGTCGAACCACCCCATGGCCGCTTGGATGATGGCGTGCAAGGTCTCGAGCGTGATCGAGGTCGGAACGTCGACTTGGCGCCAGATCAGCGGGTCGCTGTCCCTGAGCTCGATGCGAACGGTGGCGATTTCGTTGAAGCTGTCGGCGGCTGCGCTCATCGCGCCACTATGGCAGACTCAAGCTTCCAGTTCCAGGGCGGCGGTTCGGATTGCCGACTATAACTAATTCGCGCAAGGCCGCCACAAGCGGCGGCGCCCGGGGAAGGCGGCGGTGCGGTGAGAGCGGGCTTAACTTGTTCCTGATCGGCGACCGCCATGGAGAACTCATAGGCTCGGCAGATTAAGCACACTGGCAATGTAATTGTGTAATCGGTAATTGGTAATTGAATTCGTATCCTGTCCCTGTTATCAAGGAGGGGGAAACGTTGCGCTCGATTGCGCGAAGCTACAATGTGAGTGCAGCGACGATTCAGAGGCTTTCGCCGAATACCTAAAAAGCGCGTTTCCTAAAAAACGTGCTCATACAATCCAATCGCTGCCAATCCCGTAAGTATAGCTAAAATAACGCCCCCGCCGATAAAGTTTCTCCAATATTTGCTGCTTTCAGACCGTTTCATGCCTACGCCAATCTCAAAAACAGCCGGAGGGAACAGTTTTTGAATTATTGGGTTGGAGAACCGGACAATGGATATAAAGAAAAGAAGAATATTACTGATACCACCGATGATTATAGTGGCGTTTCGCACGGAGTCGGATTTCATTATCTCTGGGCTGATATATATAAAGTAAAATGAAACCACTACGATTAAGAGTAGAGCCAGACCAAGTGCAGTAAGACTTGCGGATCGTGCGCCATATTCGTAAGGACTCATCGCGGTCAGTGTGGAATACCAAACTCCGCAGTTACGAATTACGTCGTTTAACGATCTGCTAACGTGCAGCACGTCCTTATCGTCTCCGCTTATAGAATATTTTATGCAAGCACCGTAATCTTTGTACCTCGTAAATGACAATTCAATCTGTGGCGGTGCATAGCCTGTGCACCTAAAAGTCACACTACATATTTGACGATCGTCAGTGTTGGTAAATTTGGTCAGAGTGTCTAGGTTTAATGACTCAATGGTGGAATTATCTGAGCAACTGAAAACCACTTTCGGGCTATGACCATAATCTTGAATGATTTTCCAAATTGTGTCGATGGCAGCAACATCTAAGTCAAACGCCTGATAACACTCATGCCGTTTTGTTGTTGTAGCTTGCGTTACGGTTGTCATCTATTTGCCAGTTTTGTTATGTGACACCATAAAACCAAAATTTCGAAATGTCGCCCCCTGTCATCATAAAGTTACAAGTTACCAAAGTTACGAAGTTACGGTGATGGGGTGGACGGCACCCCGAGTGGCATCGATGTGCCATGATGGTCGTTGTCGAAAACCCATCAGAGGGAAGCCATCCATGGGCAAGTCTATCAACAATCTGTCGTCTGTCACGGTCGTCGGGCTCGATATCGCCAAGAATGTTTTTCAGGTTCATGGCGTCGATGCGAAGGGCGCGGCGATTGTCGCGCGTTCAGTTCGGCGCGGCCAGTTGCTGAAATTCTTCGCTTCGCTGCCGCGATGCCTAGTGGGAATTGAAGCGTGTAGTTCGGTTACGGGTCGGTTACGGGTCGGTTACGGGTCGGTTACGGGGACATGATACGAATTCCCCAATTACGGTGAACCTATTTCGCCTTTTATAAAACGCTGTAACAAACAGTGCAATAGGTCAACCCCTTAATGGGCCGGCGTCGGCTGGCGAGCGAGGCCCGCGCCGTTAGCCGAGGCGGCGGAAAATCGTCACGCAAGCCCTTGAAAACAGGCCATCGCGCCCGAAAATGGCGCCGGTCTCGGTCGGTTCGGCCGCGGCCTCCGGCACCATGCGCTGCGCCGCTCCAGGCCCCAAGCGCCGCGAAGCCAACCATGCGGCGCCCGCCGCGGCGCCCGCGAACGGCCGCACCCCACCCGATGCAGTCGCCCTCAGCCGCCCTTCGCTCCCGCCGCCCGCCCCTCATTCCAAGCTCTTCTTCCGCGCCGCGATCACCGTGTCGGCGCCGCGTCCCGACAATTCCGCGAGATGATCGAACTTGGTCTCGAAGGCGCCGACCCCCGCGGTGGCGGAGCGCAGTTCGACGATGAGATCGCCGATTTCCGCCTCGGGGATCAGCGCGCGCAGCGCCTCCCAGCCTCGCCAACCGTTGCGCGCCTCGAAGCCGAGGATTTGCCCGCGCCTGGCGCTCACCAGGGCGCTGGCGCGCGCCAGCGCGTCGGAGGGAACGTAGATCGTCACCGCGAGAATCGGCTCGAGCAGCACGGGGCGGGCCTTGGGCAACGCCTCGGCGAGCGCGGCCTTCGCCGCGGCGCGGAACGCCATGTCGGAGGAATCGACGGTGTGATAGGAGCCGTCGACCAGGGCGACGGCGACGTCGACGACGGGGAAGCCGAGCGGGCCGCGCGTCAAAGCGTCCCGGGCGCCCATTTCGACGGAGGAAAAATACTGCCGCGGCACCGTGCCGCCGTGGACGCGCTCGGAAAAGGCGAAACCCTCGCCGCGCTCGCGAGGGCCGACCTCGACCAGCACGTCGCCGAACTGCCCATGACCGCCCGACTGCTTCTTGTGGCGCCCGCGCACCGTCACGCCTTCGCGGATCGTCTCGCGATAAGCGATCGACGGCTTCGTCGCATCGACCGCGACGCCGAAACGTTCGGCGAGGCGCTCGGCGATCACGCGCAGGTGCATCTCGCCCTGGCCCATCAGCTTGAGTTCGCCCGACTCCTGATCCTGGACATAGGCGAGCGAAGGATCCTCCTCGCACAGCTTGGCCAGCGCCGCGGCGAGCCGCACTTCGTCCTTGCGGTCCTTGACGTGAATGGCGATGGCCTGGGTCGCGGGCGGCGGCGGGACCGGCGGGGCGGCTTCGGGCGCCTTCTTGTTGTCGCTGAAGCGATCGCCGGTGATCAGGCTTTCGAGGCGCGCGAAGGCGACGGTGTCGCCCTCCTCGGCGCGCTGAATCTTGGCCGAGGCCGAGCCGTTCAGCCGCGCCAAGCCGGCGATGCGCTCCTCGCTCCCGCGCGAGCCGATGACGCCGGCGCCGTCGGGGAAGGTGCCGCGCAGCGCGCGCGCCAGCGACAATTTGCCGCCATGGGCGGTGTGGATGGTGCGAATGATCTGGGCGAGCGCAGGCCCCTCCGGCTCGAGGCCGAGGCGCGCGCGCGTCTGCGCCACGCCGGGCGCCTCGTGGCGCAGCGCCTTGAGGAGCCTCGTCACGCCATGGCCGGCGGTCGCCGATCCCATCAGCAAGGGCACGATATGACCCTCGCGCAATTCGCGCGCGAGATCGTCGAACACGCGGTCGCGCGGCGGCTCGATGTCGCTGATGAGCTGTTCCATCAGCGCGTCGTCGTAGTCGGCGAGGCGCTCGAGCATGGAATAGCGCGCCTGCTTTTCGTCGCTCGCCACGCCGGCCGGCATCGCGACCACGCTGGAGGGCTGGGACTCGCGATAGACGAACGCGCGCTCCAGCGCCAGATCGATGAAGCCGGTGGCGACGCCGTTCTCCCAGATCGGAATCTGGCGCAGCAGCAGGGGCGCGCGCGAAGCCGGCTGCAACATCTCCAGAGTCTCGCGCACGCCCCCGGCGGCGAGGTCGATCTTGTTGAGAAACAGGATACGGGGAACGCGAAGCTCCTCGAGCTCGCGCAGGATCACCTGCAGCGCCGGCGCCTTGCGCGGATCGGCCTCGCAGACGACGACGGCCGCGTCGCAGACGGGCAGCGCGTAGCGCATGTCGTGGGAGAATTCGACCGAGCCGGGGCAATCGAAGAAGGTGAAGCGGTCGCCCATGTATTCGATGCTGGCGACGTTGGGCTCGACGCTCATCGCGTGGGCGCGCGCCTCGGAGCTGGAATCGCCGACGCTGGTGCCGTCGCGCACCGAGCCTTGCCGCGCCGCGCCGCCGCCGCGCACGAGAAGGCCTTCGAGAAGGCTGGTCTTACCGCTCTGGAACGGGCCCACGATCGCGATCAATCGCGGTCCGGCAATTCTGTGTTCGTCGTTTTGACCGGCAGCGGTCATCGCCTTCTCCTATCGCCCTCGTCACGGCGCGCGGAATCGCCCACGCCCGCGTCCGACGCCAACCCTTTGATGTTCGCTTGCAAGTCTTAGGGCGCCGCGCGTGCGCCGCGCAAGCGCTCCTTTGGCCTGGGGGAGGAGCGCCTGTGGCCATCGGCGGCCGGTTGCGATATGCACGGCGGCTCGAAACGGGCCGCAGGGCGGCCGGCGCCCTTCGGGCGTTGGAAAGGACGGCATGAACGCAACCGCGACCGTTGACGCCGCAGGGCTCGCCGCCGCTCTCGGCGGGCGTTCGATCGTGCTCGTGGGCATGATGGGCGCGGGAAAGACCTCCGTCGGCAGGCGGCTGGCCCAGCGCCTCGGCCTGCCCTTCGTCGACGCCGACGCCGAAATCGAGGCGGGCGCGCAAATGACGATCCCGGAGATTTTCGAGCGCTTCGGCGAAGCCTATTTTCGCGACGGCGAGCGCAGGGTGATCGCCCGGCTGCTCGCCGACGGGCCCAAGGTCGTGGCGACCGGCGGCGGCGCCTTCCTCAACGAAGCGACGCGCCGGCGCATCGGCCAATCCGGCGTCTCCGTATGGCTGAAGCCCGACTTCGACGAGTTGCTGCGCCGGGTGCGCAAGCGGTCGAATCGGCCGCTGCTGCGCACCGCCGATCCCGAGCAGACGCTACGCCGCCTTCTCGATGAGCGCAGCGCGATTTACGCGCTCGCCGACATGACGATCGAATCGCACGACGGGCCGCACGACGCAGTCGTCGATGCGATCTTGGCGCGCCTGCGCCGGCGCGCCGCCTCGCCGTCCGACGAACCGGCGGCGCCGGACGGCCCGGCGCTGCGCGAAGTCGACGTCGCGCTCGGCGTCCGCGCTTACAAGATCCTGATCGGCGACGGGCTCGTCGAAACCGCGGGGGCGCACATCGCGCGCCTCGCGCCTGGAGCGCAATGCGCCGTCGTCACCGACGAGAACGTGGCGGCGCTGCACCTCGAGAGATTGACCCAGAGCCTGGAGCGCGCGGGACTGAAGACGAGCGTCATCGTCCGTCCGCCGGGCGAAGCGACGAAATCCTATGCCGAATTCGCGCGCGTCAGCGACGCGCTGCTCAGCGCCCATATCGAGCGGCGCGACATCGTCGTCGCGTTCGGCGGCGGCGTCATCGGCGATCTCGCGGGCTTTTGCGCGGCGTGCTTGAGGCGCGGCGTGCGCTTCGTGCAGGTTCCGACGACGTTGCTCGCGCAGGTCGATTCCAGCGTCGGCGGCAAGACCGCGATCAATTCGCCCGCGGGCAAGAACCTGATCGGGGCGTTTCATCAGCCTTCTCTCGTGCTCGCCGACACGGGAGTGCTCGACACGCTGAGCCCGCGCGAATTTCGCGCCGGCTACGCCGAAACCGTCAAATACGGCTTGATCGGCGACCGCGATTTCTTCGACTGGCTGGAGACGCGCTGGCGCGAGGTCTTTTCCGGCGGGCCGGCGCGTCTCGACGCGATCGCCGCGAGTTGCGCCGCCAAGGCGCGCGTTGTCGCCGCCGACGAGACCGAGCGGGGCGAACGCGCGCTGCTCAATCTCGGCCACACGTTCGGCCACGCCTTCGAGCGGCTAACGCAATACGACGGCGCGCGCCTCGTCCATGGCGAGGGGGTGGCGATCGGCATGGCCTGCGCGTTCCGCTTTTCGCGCGAACTCGGCCTGTGTTCGGGGCAGGACGCCGTGCGCGTGGAAAATCATCTCAAGGCGATCGGCCTGCCGACCCGCATCGCCGAAATCCCCGGCCTCGAAGCCGACGCGCCGGCGATCCTCGCCGCGATGCGCCAGGACAAGAAGGTCGAGCGCGGACGGCCGACGTTCATTCTCGCCAAAGGCATCGGCGAGAGCTTCATCGCCAAGGATGTTTCCGAGGCCCAGGCGCTGGGCTTTCTGGAACGCGAGATCGCGCGCGGGTAGGGGCCGTCTCGAAGTTCGCCCGCCGGTCCCGTCGCGAGCGGCTCGACCTTCGCCGGCGCGAAAACGCAGGCGCGCCGCGGCGAATTCCCGGCGACCGGCGGCGACGGCCGATCGGCTCGCGCGATGGGCGCGCCGATTCGCCGCACGATCGCGCCGGTCTATGGGCTCGGCGGTTTCTACGGCGCCGTTGCGGGAGTCCTCTACGCGTTCTACACCGGTTCGGACGATCCGTTGGCGCCCGCCGGCGTCGGTTTCGTCGCCGGCGCTCTGTTCGAAGGCTAGATTCGAGGGGCGATTCAGACCTTGATCGCGTTCGACGGCCGCCTGACGAATTGGCGGGCCAAAACAGTCGTCGGCGCCCAATTGTTTGTTTCCATCGTCGCGCAAAGAGCGATTTTGAAATCGACGAAAACGGGGAGACTTCTTCTGAGCATCTGTTGATTTGGAGCGAAATTTTGGTTGAGTCGACACTCGACAGGCACCGTTCGGCGACGACGCGAGCAGCCAAGACGGTCGCCCGCGGCGAAAAGACCGATCCTGCCCACGGCATGCTCGCGCACAAGCGCGACGTCAACGATTCTCTGGCGGCCATGCTGGGCCGCGAGATCATCGTCGGGCTTCATCCTCTGGGATCGCGGCTGCCGACCGAAGCGCGCCTGCTGGAGCGTTTCAGCGTCTCGCGTCCCACCTTGAGGGAAGCCCTCCGCGCGCTCGACGCCAAGGGAATGATCGTCTCTCGGCAAAAAGTCGGCACTCTGGTCCGCGCCAAATCGGACTGGAACATGCTCGATCCCGATTTCCTCGCCTGGCACATGCACGCCGCGCCGACGCTGGATTTCATCAACGACGTCTTCCAGCTCAGACAGATATTCGAGCCGCACGCCTCTTTCCTCGCCGCGCGTTCCGGCGACTCGGCCGCGCTGAAGCGCATCGGCGCGGCCTATGCGGACATGGAGCGGAGAAGGACCGGGCGCGGCGACCTGATCAGCGCCGACGTGCGCTTTCACAAGGAGATTCTCGATGCGACCGGCAACCGGTTGATCGCCGCGCTCGGCGGCCTGATCGAAACGGCGCTCGTCGGCACGTTCAAGATGGGCTGGCGGGACGGGGCGATCAAGGACGAGCGGCTCCATCAGCACCGCGCCGTTCTCGAGGCCATCGCCGCCCAGCGGCCGGAAGAAGCGCAGGCGTGCATGGCCCGGCTGCTCCAGGACTCCGCCGCCGACGTCCGTCGGGCCTTGGAGAAGGACGGCCGATCCAAGGGTCGATCGGCGAAAGGCGTGAACGACGCCGCACTTTTGTGAAATGTACGGGGTCGGCGCGCCGCGCGGCGGCGTCTCGCTGCTTCCTTTCCAGCCGCCTGTGCTAAAATGTTGTTGTGTCGATATCCCTGGCCGCCCTCCTGATCGTCGTCAGCCTCGTCGCCGCGGCGTTCTTCGCTGGAGCGGAGACCGCGCTGACCGCCGCTTCGCGGGCGCGGTTGCAAGCGTTGGAGACCGGCGGGGACAAGCGCGCGGCGCTCGCCAACAAGCTCATCGCGATGCGCGCGCGCCTCATCAGTTCGATGCTGCTCGGGGGACAAGTCGTCACCGTCGCCGCCTCGGCTTTGGCCACCAGCGTGCTCGTCGCGGCGGTCGGCGATCGAGGCGTCGTCTACGCTACCGGCATCATGACGGCGCTGATCGTGATCTTCGGCGAGGTTCTGCCCAAGACGATCGCCATCGCCTATCCCGACCGGGTGTCGCTGCTGATCGCGCCGACGGTCGCGTTCTTCGTCACGGTTTTCGGTCCGGTCGTCAGCGCCGTCGAGGCGCTGGTGCGCGGCATGCTGCGCCTGTGCGGCGTCAGTCTGGAGGCGCGGGAACCGAGCGTTTCCGGTCACGACGAATTGCTCGGCGCGGTCGACATCCTGCATCGCGAGGGCGGCGTCGCGCGCGACGAACGCGACATGGTCGGCGGTCTGCTCGAATTGTCGGAGATCCCCGTCTCCGACGTCATGGTCCACCGCACGAAAATGCTCACGATCGACGCCGATTCGCCGCCCGACGAACTGGTGCGCGAAGTGCTCGCCTCGCCCTACACCCGCATGCCGCTGTGGCGCGGCGACCCCGACAACATCATCGGCATGCTGCACGCCAAGGATCTGTTTCGCGCCTTCGCGGCGGCGGGCGGCGACGCGAGCCGGATCAAGGCGGCCGACATCGCGCTGGAAGCTTGGTTCGTTCCCGAGGCCACGACGCTGCAAGATCAATTGCAGGCGTTCCTGCGCCGCAAGACCCACTCCGCGCTGGTGGTCGACGAATACGGGGTGGTGCTCGGCCTGCTGACGCTCGAGGACATCATCGAGGAGATCGTCGGCGACATCAAGGACGAGCACGACGTTGGCGCGCCAGGCGTGCGCCAGCAACTCGACGGCTCGATCATCGTCGACGGTTCGGTCACCATCCGCGACCTCAACCGCGCCATGGACTGGCACTTGCCGGACGAGGAAGCGGCGACCATCGCCGGCCTGGTCATCCACGAGGCGCGCGCGATCCCGGAGCCTAAACAGACGTTCAGCTTCCACGGGCTGCGCTTCGAAGTGCTGCGCAAGCAGCGCAACCGCATCGCGGCGATGCGCATCGCCCCCTTGGCGCCGCGCGAGGCGAGCGCCGCCAAACCCGCGGGCGCGCGCGAGCCTTGAGCGAGGGCGAGCCGTCTCCGTTGCCGCCGCCGCGAGCCTCGCCTATATAAGCGCGCGTGGCGCGTGGCGCGCCGAGGCGAGGTTTCATGTCCTGGAACAATCAAGGCGGCGGCCCCTGGCGCTCTCCGGGACAGGGGCCGTGGGGCCAGGGTCCGGCCGGTTCGCCCCCGCCGAGCGATCTCGAGGAGTTGCTGCGCCGGCTGCAGGAGGGCCTGCGCGGCCTCGCTCAGGGCGGCGGCGGCGGTTTGGGCGGTTTTGGCATGCGCGGTCTGGTGTTGCTCGCGCTCGTCGCGCTGCTGATCTGGTTCGCGCTCGGCTCCTTCTATTCCGTGCAGCCCAACGAGGTCGGCATCAACCTGGTCTTCGGCCGCTATACCGGCAAGACGGCGGCCGGCCTCAACACCAACTGGCCTTGGCCGGTGGGCTCGGTGATCAAGGTTCCCGTCTGGGACCAGCAGATCACCGACGTGGGCTATCGCACTGGGGCCGAGGGCACGGACATTCTCGCGGAAAGCCAGATGCTGACGGGCGACCAGAACATCGTCAACGTGCGCTTTCGCGTGATTTGGCAGATCGATCCGGCGCATCCCGAGTATTTCGTCTTCAACATCCTCAATCCCAGAGAGACAGTCAAAGCGGTCGCCGAGAGCATCATGCGCGAAGTCGTCGGCCTGAAGACGATCGACGGCGTGCTGACCAGCGACCGCAAGTCGATCGAGCCCGACGCGCGCGATCGCATAGAGAAAGTGCTCGAAGCCTACAACGCCGGCGTCCTGGTCAAGCAGGTGCAGTTGCAGTCGGTCGACGCGCCGACCGAGGTGATCCCCGCCTATCGCGACGTGACCGCGGCCCAGCAGGATCAGCAGCGCGCCGTCAACGACGCCGAAACCTACGCCAACCGCGTCGTTCCGGAGGCCGAAGGGGGGGCCGCGCGCATCCTCGCCGAGGCCAAGGCCTATCGCGAGCAGACGATCCTCCAGGCCAAGGGCCAGACGGCGCGCTACAACCAGATTTACGCGCAGTACAAGAACGCGCCGGGCGTCACGCGCGAGCGCATGTACCTGGAGACGATGGAGCGGGTGCTCGGCTCGATGAACAAGACGATCCTCGACGCCAGCGGCGCCAGCGCGCCGGTGCCTTATCTCGCGCTCGAACCGCTGCAACAGAAGCCCGAGGGAGCGGCCAAATGAGAAATCCGTTCGGCGGCTTCGCGCTCCTGGCGATCGTCATTGTCGCGATCGTCGTGACGAGCTTCACGTTCTTCGTCGTCGATCCGACGGAACAGGCGCTGGTGCTGCGCTTTGGTCAGCCGGTGCGCGATCTCATCGGCGCGCCGGGCCTCTACGCCAAGGTCCCGTTCATCGATACGGTCGTCTATATCGACAAGCGAATCCTCGCGCTCGACAACGAGCGCCAGGAAGTGCTGGTCGCCGAAAACCAGCGGCTCGAGGTTGACGCCTTCGTGCGCTATCGGATCTCCGATCCGCTGCGGTTCTATCAGTCGGTGTTCGACATCAAGGGCGCCGACGCGCAACTCGGCGGCATGCTGAATTCGGCCTTGCGCCGCACGCTGTCGGAAGCCTCGATCGTCGACATCGTGCGCGACAAGCGCGACGCGCTGATGGCCGCAATTCGCGACCAGGTGAAGGCGGGCGCCGAGCGCTTCGGCGTCGACGTCGTCGACGTGCGCATCAAGCGCGCCGACCTGCCCCCGGAGAATTCCGAGGCCGTGTTCCGTCGCATGCAGGCCGAACGCCAACGTCTCGCCGCGACGTTTCGCGCGCAAGGCTCGCAGCAGAGCCAGCAGATCAAAGCCGACGCCGACGCCAAGGTGACGGTGACGATCGCCCAGGCCCAGCAGCAGTCCGACCAGATCCGCGGCGAGGGCGACGGCGAGCGCAATCGCATTTTCGCCGAGTCCTACGGCAAGGATCCGGAGTTCTTCGCCTTCTACCGCTCGATGCTGGCTTACGAGACCGGATTCAAGGGCGATACGCGCGCAATTCTGAGCCCGAAGTCGGACTTCTTCCGCTATTTCTCGACGCCGACGCCGACGCCAACGCCGGCGCCGATGGCGGGCGCGGCGCCGGCGAGCGCGCCGGCGGCGCCGTGAAATGCGCGATTTCGGCGCGGCGATCGGCCTCGTTTTCGCGATCGAGGGCCTGCTTCTTGCGGGGTTCACCGAGGCGATGCGCAGGCGCATGGCCGAGGTCGGGCGGCAAAACCCCGGTCGCCTGCGCGGCGTCGGCCTCGGCGCGGCGGTTCTCGGGGTGGCCATCGTCTGGGTCGCGCGAACGCTGCTTTGACGCTTCGCGGGAGCGTGGCTTCGCCGCGTAACGGACATGATCGGCGGTCAAGATGACAAGTATCGCGGCGCCGGGCCGAACAATCAGGAGCGAGGACGCCATGCGTTGTGACCACGTCGGAACGACGAACCCTTCCCGCCGCTTCAAGCGCGCCGCGCTGGCGTTGAGCATCGCGGCGATGGCGTTCGGCGCGCCGGCGCCGCTCATGCCCGCCGCGCCCGCTTTCGCGCAGGCGCGCCCGACCAATCTGGCCGATCTCGTCGACAGCGTCGCCGAGGCGGTGGTCAACATTTCGGCGACGCAGACGCTCGACGAAAAAGGCGCCGAGGCGATGCCCGACCTGCCCAAGGGCACGCCCTTCGACGACATGTTCGAACAGTTCTTCAAGAACCACGGCTTCAACGACGGCGCGCCGCGTCCGCACAAGATGTCTTCGCTCGGTTCGGGCTTCGTCATCGATCCGAGCGGCATCGTCATCACCAACAATCACGTCGTCGGCGACGCCAACGACATCGTGGTGATTTTCACCGACGGGCGGAAATTGAAGGCCAAGATCATCGGCAAGGATCCCAAGGTCGACGTCGCCGTGCTCAAGGTCGAGAGCGACAAGCCGCTGAGGACGGTGAAGTTCGGCGACAGCGACAAGATGCGCGTCGGCGACGGCGTGATGGCGGTCGGCAATCCCTTCGGCCTCGGCGAAACGGTGACCGCGGGCATTATTTCGGCGCGCAACCGCAACATCGACA
The DNA here is from genome assembly GCA_050015935.1 of Roseiarcus sp. Lineage (GTDB taxonomy): Bacteria > Pseudomonadota > Alphaproteobacteria > Rhizobiales > Beijerinckiaceae > Roseiarcus. The sequence continues at coordinate 18,311 of JBEKAL010000003.1, read as the reverse complement.
GCGGCCCTTACGACGATTTCCTGCAGACCGACGCCTCGATCAACAAGGGCAATTCGGGCGGCCCGTTGTTCAACATGCAGGGCGAAGTGATCGGCATCAACACCGCGATCCTTTCGCCCTCGGGCGGCTCGATCGGCATCGGCTTCGCCACCCCCTCGGCGAGCGTGACGCCGGTGATCGACCAGCTCGAGAAATACGGCGAGACGCGCCGCGGCTGGCTCGGCGTGCGCATTCAGCCGGTCGACGACGCGATCGCGGAGAGCCTGGGGATCGGCGCGGCGCGCGGCGCGCTGGTCGCCGGCGTCGACGAGCATGGCCCGGGCAAGCCGGCGGGCTTGATGGCGGGCGACGTGATCGTCAAGTTCGACGGCAAGGACATCAAGGAGGCGCGCGATCTGCCGCGTCTGGTCGCGGCGCTGCCGGTCGGCAAGGAGGTCGAGGTCGTCGTCGTCCGCAAGGGTCAGGAGATCACCAAGACCGTGACGCTCGGCCGCCTCGAGGACGGCGAGAAGGCGATGGCGCAGGCCAACGCGGAGGCGAACGGCGCCGAGGACGACCAAGCCGCCGTCAAGACGCTCGGCATGGAACTGTCGCCGATCAGCGACGCAGCCCGCAAGACCTTCAAGATCAAGGACAGCGTGAAGGGCGTCATCGTTTCCGCCATCGAGCCGAATTCTCCGGCCGCCGAGAAGGGTCTGCACGTCGGCGACGTGATCGAGGAGATCAATCAGCAGGCGGTCGAAAAGCCCGGCGACGTCGGCAAGTCCATCGACTCGCTGAAGAAGGCGGGCAAGAAATCGGCGCTGTTGCTGGTCGCCAACGGCGCCGGCGACGTCCGGTTCGTCGCGCTGGCGCTGGATTAACTCGGCGACGGGACGGCGAACCACCCCGCCCCTCGCCCTGCCTCTCCCCGCAAGCGGGGCAGGCGCATTCGTCAGGCGCGCCGACGGGGCCGCGCGCGTGCATGCGGCCGGTGGCGATGCCGATCTCCGCGCCGAAGCCGAATTCGCCGCCGTCGGCGAATTGCGTCGAGGCGTTGTGCAGCACGATCGCCGAGTCGACCTGCCTGAGGAAGCGCTCGGCGGCTCCTCCGTCCTCGGTGACGATGCAATCGGTGTGGTGCGAACCGTAGGTCTCGATATGGTCGATCGCCGCCTCGACCCCGTCGACGACTTTGACCGCGATGATCGCGTCGAGGTATTCGGCGCGCCAATCCGCCTCTTGCGCGGCGCTCACCGCGGCCTCGACCGCTTGCGTCGCCTCGTCGCCGCGCACCGCGCAGCCCGCCGCGATCAGCGCCCTGACCAGCGGCGCGAGCATTTTCGGCGCGGCGGCGCTGTCGACGAGCAGCGTCTCGGCGGCGCCGCAGACGCCGGTGCGGCGCATCTTGGAATTGACGAGGATTCGGATCGCCTTGTCGAGGTCGGCGGCGCGGTCGACATAGACGTGCACGATTCCTTCGAGATGGGCGAAGACCGGCACCCGCGCCTCGCGTTGCACGCGCTCGACCAGGTTCTTGCCGCCGCGCGGCACGATCACGTCGAGCGCGCCCCCCAGCCCTTCGAGCATTTCCCCGACCGCCTCGCGCGAGGCGAAAGGCGCACGCGAAATCGCCGCCTCGGGCAGGCCGGCTTCGGCGAGGCCGGCGACGAGGCAGGCGTGGATCGCCGCCGAGGAGTGGAAGCTGTCGGAGCCGCCGCGCAGCACCACGGCGTTGCCGCTCTTCAGGCACAGCGCGCCGGCGTCGGCGGTGACGTTCGGCCGGCTCTCGTAAATGACGCCGACGACGCCGAGCGGCGTCGCCACGCGCTCGATCCTCAGGCCGTTCGGCCGCTCGAAGGAGGCGATGACGCGCCCGACCGGATCGGGCAGCGCGGCCACGTCCTCGAGCCCGCGCGCGATTCCCTCGATGCGCTTGGGATCGAGCGCGAGCCGGTCGAGAAAGGCCGCGGCGACGCCCTTGGCGCGCGCTTCCGACAGATCGCGCGCATTGGCCGCGAGGATTTCGCCTTCGCTCTCGCGCAAGACCCGCGCGGCCGCGATAATCGCGCGCGTCTTGGCCTCGGCCGGCGCGTTGGCGAGCGTGCGCGCCGCCGCGCGCGCCTCGGCGCCGATCGCGCGCATCGCGGCGCGGACGTCTGGAGCGCTTACGTCTTGGGCGATTTCGCCGGGGTTGGAGGCCTTGGTCATGAACGTCGGGTCTGCTCGAACAGCGTGCGCCGCTCGAATAGCACGATGTCGCCTGGGCTCAAACCCGGCGAGCGCGGCTGGTTCGCCGTGGCGCGCGAGCGGAGCGAGGCGAGCGCCGCGCGGGATTGCGCGTCATTTCTCCGCGGGCGCCTTCGGCTCCTTGGGCGTGCCTCCGACCGCCGAGCGCAAATATCTCGTTACGACGCCGGTCAGCGGCGCGAGCAGGGCCCGCCCCGCCAGATCCGCTGGATTGACGGCGATCGCGGCGAGCTGCTCGATGGCGTTGTCGCGCAGTTCGAGCGCAAGATCGAGATCGCGCCCCGGACGCACATACAAGGCCCCGACCAGCAGAATCGCGGCGATCAGGAAGTCCACGACGGCGACCAGAATCGCCGCCCACAGCGATCCGACGTGCGGCTCCAGCGCGAAATAACCGGCGGCGTCGAGCATGCCGAGACCGAGCGTGGCGATCAGCGCCGCCAGTCCGATGAGGCCGCCTCGCTTGGCCGCGACGGTCAGCCAAATCGTGGCGATCAGCGTGTCCGCGCGCCCCAGCGCGCGCAGAATGCGGCTCAGTTTTTCCATGGCGAGACTGCGCCCCCTTCGTCAGCCGATTTTCGTCAATCGCCCGATCAGCACGCCTACGGCGAAAGCCGCCGCGACGCCCGCGACGGGGTGGACGGCGACGCTCTTTCCCGTGGCCTCGACGGCGCCTTGCATCGCCGCGATCAATTCCTTGAGATCATCGGCCCACGCCTTCGGCTCGTCGCCCTGATCGCCTGAAGCGCCCTCGGCGGCGGGCGGCGGCGCGCCGGCCGTTTGGCCGGCTCGCGTTTCGGCCCGAAGCGATTCGATTTCCTCGCGCACCGCGGCCATTTCCTTCTCGATCGCCGGATCCATGAAACCCTCCCCTCTCGATCGACTTGGCGGGCCGCCGCGAGCCGTTGCCCGGCTTCGCCGGTCTTGGCCGGCCCCGCCGCCCGATGAGCGAGAAAGACGGCTACCGCGCCTTGGGAGACTCGACGTTGACGTGCATCAACGCAGACATCTCAAATGCGGCGCGCCCACCTCTCAGCGAACCGAAGGTTCGCCCGCCGCCCGCAAGGGGGGAAGGAACGCGCCCCCTCACGCCTTGGCGTCGAGCCCGTAGAGGGTGTGCAGCGTGCGCACCGCGAGTTCGGTGTAGGCCTCGTCGATCAGCATGGAGAACTTGATCTCCGAAGTGGTGATCGCGCGGATGTTGATTCCCTTGTCGGCGAGCGCCTTGAAGGCGCGCGCGGCGACGCCGGAATGGCTGCGCATGCCGATGCCGATCGCGGAAATCTTGGCGACGTTTGGCGCGCCTTGCAGCGCGGCGTAGCCGATCGTCTCGCGGGCCTGCTCGAGCAGCGCCTTGGCGCGGTCGAATTCGGCGCTCGGCACGGTGAAGGTGATGTCGGTGGTCGTCGTGTCGCCGGAGACGACCTGGATGATCATGTCGACGTTGACGCTGGCCTCGGCGAGGGGAAGAAAAATCGCCGCCGCGACGCCGGGCTTGTCCTCCACGTTGCGCAGGGTGATCTGCGCTTCGTCGCGCGAAAAGGCGATGCCGGTCACCACCTGCTGTTCCACGATATCCTCCTCGTCGCAAATCAACGTGCCCAGTCTCGGATCGGCGGGATCGTCGAAGGACGAGCGCACGTAGAGCTTCACCTTGTGCACCATCGCGACCTCGACCGAGCGCACCTGCAAAACCTTGGCGCCGAGCGAGGCCATTTCCAGCATTTCCTCGAACGACACCTTGTCGAGGCGGCGCGCCTTGTGCGCGACGCGCGGGTCGGTGGTGTAGACGCCGTCGACGTCGGTGTAGATGTCGCAGCGGTCGGCGCGGAGCGCCGCGGCGAGCGCGACCGCCGAGGTGTCGGAGCCGCCGCGCCCGAGCGTCGTCACCCGGCCGCTCGGCGCATGAATCCCTTGAAAGCCCGCGACGACCGCGATCTCGTTGTTGGCGAAGCCGTCGATGATCGCCTTGCCGTCGATGCCGTCGATGCGCGCCGCCCCGTGCGCGTCGTCGGTCAGAAGCGGGATCTGCCAACCCTGCCACGAGCGCGCGTCGAGCCCCATGTCCTTGAGCACGATCGCCAGCAGGCCGGCGGTGACGAGTTCGCCCGAGGCGACGACCGCGTCGTATTCGGCGGCGTCGTAGACCGGCGCCGCCTCGCGGCACCACGCGACCAGCTCGTTGGTCTTGCCCGACATGGCGGAGACGACCACCGCGACCTCGTTTCCCGCCTCGACCTCGCGTCGGACGTGGCGCGCGACGTTGCGGATGCGTCCGACGTCGGCGACCGACGTGCCGCCAAACTTCATCACCAGTCGCGCCATGAAAATTCCGATTGCGGCAGGATGGGACGGCTCGCGCCGCCGTTGAGGCGCGCGTATAAAGGCGCTTCCGGGGGCGGTCAACGCCCCGAAGGGCGCCAACCCCTTCCCCCTTTGCGGGAGAGCGGGGGTCGACGCGTTGAAAGGGCATTCGCCATGGCCGCCGCAAAAGCCGCGCCGAGCGTGATCCCTGGGGAAGTCGCGCGCTTCGACGCGCTGGGCGGCGACTGGTGGGACCCTGACGGCCCGATGGCGCCGCTGCACCGGCTCAACCCGACCCGCATCGAATGGCTGCGCGATGCGATTGCCGCGCATTTTCGCCTTTCCCGCGGCGGCGGGCCCCCGCTCGCCGGCTTGAGGCTGCTCGACATCGGCTGCGGCGCCGGCCTCGTCGCCGAACCGCTTTCGCGCCTGGGCGCCGAGGTCGTCGGCCTCGATCCCGCGCCCGCCGCGATCGAGGTCGCGCGCCGGCACGCCGAGGAGACCGGCGCGCGGCTGACCTATCGCGCGGGCGCCGCGGAAGACCTCGCCGACGAGGGCGCTCGTTTCGACGTCGTGCTGGCGATGGAGGTCATTGAGCACGTCGCCGACGTCCCCGCTTTCGTCGCCTTGGCCGCCTCGCTGATCGAGCCCGGCGGCCTCATCGCCCTCTCGACGCTCAACCGGACCCTGAAAAGCTTCGCGCTGGCGATTGTCGGCGCCGAATATGTCCTGCGTTGGCTTCCCCCCGGCACGCACCATTGGGAGCAATTCGTCACGCCCGACGAACTGACGGCGGCCTTGCGCGCGGCGGGGCTGAAGGAGACGCAGCGGCGCGGCGTGAGCTACGACCCCCTGTGCAGGAAGTGGCGGCTGTCGGAGGATTTGGCGGTGAATTATTTTATGGCGGGGAGGAAGGGGTAGGAGGCTTTTCCCTTCCCCCCTTGCGGGGGAAGGGGCGCGCGCCCTTCAATTCTCTTGACGCAGATTACTCGTCACGTCGCGCGGCCGGCGTTGCGTAGGATCGCGGCTTCGGGCGCCTGCGTCTCGGGATCGCCGGCGCCGAGCGCTTTGGAATACCAGCGGATGAGTTCGGCGGTCAGGTACACGCCGTCGTGCGCGGCGCGGTCCTTGCGCTCGACGATCGGGAAGGTGGAAAGGATGTATCGGATTTCGTCCTCGTCGGCGATCCCGTAGAGATGGAAATAGAGCGCGTCGAGCCGCGCGCGCCAATGCCGCCGCTCGTCCTGGCGCCAAACGAACGGCGCGCCGTCGTAGCCCATTTCGCGCGCGAAGGGCTGCATGTCCCAGGCGGTGTAAGTGAGGCGCAAGACATGGTCGCGCACGATCGTCTCGGCGGTCTTGGGGCCGAAGGCGCGGGCGTAAGCCGCGGGCGGGACGACGGGGAGCTGTTCGACGATGAACCGGTTCAACGTCTGGCCGTGCAGTTTTTGACGAGCGACGAAATCGTGGACGAAAGAGTTCAGGTCTGCGGCGAGCATCCATTCCATTCGTCGGCCGGTCGCTTCGGGAATGAGGATCGGCGTCTTGTTGCCGAATCCGACGGCGGGCAGCAACGCCGCGATCATCGTCCGCTCGTTGGTCGCCGAGGCGATTTCCTTGAAGCCGAGAACCCAATTCGCGACGCCGAATTCGGAAACGGTCTCTGCATCGACCCAATACTGCGGCGTTGCAAAGCGATGGACGTTCGCGTGACCGTTTTCGTCGATTGGCTCCCTCTGAGCCGGCCGATGCAGATTCCGCGCGTTGACGACGACATCCGCGGCGCGATGGTCGAAGGCCTGAATCATCTTGCCTTGGTAAAGCGGAACCCATTCCTCCGCGCCCTTCTTCCACCGCCCGAGTTCGACGGGATAGGCGCCGTGCTGTTCCAGCCGCTCGCGGGTCCAGAACAAATGGCTGTCGTTGGTCATGTGCAACATCGTGAGATATTTTACCGGCCAGGCCTTCACCTCGGCGCCTGACGATCGATCGACCAGCACTGGCAGGCGGCGATAGATGGCGGTGGTGAGTTCTGCATCGCGGCGGGTTCGGAAAATCGGCGCCGCGCCGGTGTTCGGATTGACCAACGCGAAATCCGCCGCCGTCATGAGGAACAGCTTGTCGGGGCCGGCGCGTTCCGGGGGGTCGCGCAGGAAGAAAGCGCAATCGGCCGCCTGGCTCGCGCGCTCGGCGCCGCCGACGACAAAGGCGCAGAACTTGAAGCGGCTGTCGACGTCGGGAAAGAACGCCTCGCGTCCTTCGCCCCGGCGGTTCTCGAAATCGAACAGACTCAGCACGCGCCCGGCCGAAGCGACGCCCTTGAAGAACGCGCTCGCCGTCAGGTCCGAGGCGATGCCCGACGGCGTCAGCAACCCGGCGGCGCCGCTCGGTTTGACCAGCGCCTGCGCGCGCTCGACGAACAGCGAATAGAGATTGATGTCGCCGCGCGACAGCAGGGGATAGTCGCCGGACTTGCGCGCCCGCTCCATCGCCTGTTCGGCGCGCGCGCTGGCGAGATCATAGGCCGCCGCGAGCGGGTCGCCTTGCTCTTTCAGCGCCGCGATCATCCGCTTGCGGTCGGCGGCGCGCGCCTGTTTGGCGACTTGCGGCGCGCGCGCGGCGAACCATTCCACCTCCTGCATCTTCATGCGGTCCCACGGCGGATTGCTGATGACCGCGTCGAAGCCGCCTTCGGGCGCGTCGCTCTGCCAGTTGTGCCACACGCCGGGAAACGCAACCTCCCAATGCAGGAAGCGTTCTTGTGCAATGAGCGCGTCTGCGCGCTCAATCAGACCGTGCAGGGCGACCGTGCGTCGTCCCATCGTCGCACGTTGCTCGGCGTTCAGTTGTCCCTCGGGAATGCTCGGCGCCGTTTGACCCGCGACGATCGCAATCGGATCGCCGAAACTGCCCGCCATCAGGCCCGAATAGGCGCCGGCCTCGTCGTGTTCGAGCGAGCACGCAGCCTTTTCCTCGCGGGTCGCCGGGTGAAGCGGTTGCAGCCACTTGATCGCTTGACGAAACGACAGGAACTTGTTGAGCGGCGCCGTCGAGCCCTCCACTTCGGCAAAGCGGTCGGCGCTGGCTTTGACTTCGGATATGTCGGAGTCCGTGAGACGCTCGACGAACTCCATGCTCTTGATCGCGCCCTCCGCGCGCTGCAATTCCTTGTTCAGCAGCAGCGGGCTTTCCGCTCTCAATTCATCGATCGCGGCGCGCACCCGCTCACCGAACAAACTGTCGCCGCAGCGCAGATGGTGGTCGAGGAACGACAGCGGCGCGCCGGCGGCGAAGGTGTGCAGCCACAGCGCGACCTTGGCGAGTTCGACCGCCATCGGATTCTTGTCGACGCCGTAGACGCAGCGCTTTAGCGCCATGCGCTTGATCAGATTCTGGTCGGTGAGCTGCGCCTCGCGGATCGTCCATTTGTTTTTCATCGCCTCGGCGCGGATGCGGTCGCGGATGCCGGCCAAGCGCGGCGGCAGCGGCGAGGCGTAATCGCCGCCCGCGATCGCGGAGGCCTCGCCGATCGCCGTCACCACGCGCACCGCGAGATAGTCGATCAGGCTGACGAGAAAATGCCCCGAGCCCATCGCCGGGTCGCAGATTTTCAAATCGAGAATTCTGCTGGCCGGATCGGTCTCGGCGAGTTCGCGCAAGCGTTCCACCTCGGTTCGCTTGTCGCGCGCCGGGCGCTCGGCGGCCTTGCGGAACGCCTCGATGCGCTCGTCGACTAGCGGTCCGACGGTGCGCGCGATGATCAGGCTGACGAGTTCGTCGGGCGTGTAGTAGGAGCCTGAGCTCTTGCGGCTGAAAGGATTGGGCCGGACATCGAGCCCGCCGGGGGCGTTCGCCTCGACGACGGGCTCGAATTCGAGCAGGCGTTCATAGATCGCGCCGAGTTCGCGCACCGAGAGATCGCGAAAATTGATGCGAACGAGCCGGCCGTCCTTTTTCGTCCGCGACAATTTGTCGAGCAAGGGGCCGAACGTATTGTCTGACAGTTCGGCTCTTTCGACGATCGGCGCGCGGTCCCGCGCGAAGAGCCCGCCGTTGTAAGGCGGAACGCCGGCGTCCTCGTCGCCCTCGTCGATGGTGCGAAAAAGACCGACGCAGCGATCCCACCAGTTGGTTCGTCTTTGGCTGGGCTCGGTTCCCGCGTCGAGGCGCGCGGCGATGTCGTCGCGGACGGCGGAGAGCGAATAGGCGTCGTACTTGCGATCGTGCGCCGGCAGCAGATCGCGATCCTCGGCGTAAAGCGCGGACAGCAGGCGATAAAGCACGGTGAGCGCGGCGTCGCGCAGGTCTTCGAGATAGGCGGGCGTGAACGGCGCCGGCGCCTTTTTGTCGGCGGCGGCGAGGCCGCGAATGAGGCCGGGAAAGACGTCCCTGAACACGACTTCGCTGAGGTCCGTGCGAACCTTGGTTTCCCACCGCGCGCCCTCTGCAAGAGCGAATTCAAGAAACGAGCGGCCGTCCAGTTCGGGGTCGGGCCGAAACGCCTCGGGCCGAAATGCGAGGACGAAGGCCTTGAACAGGCGGGCGCGGCGATCTTCGTCGCCCTCGCCGGCGAGCGGCGCGAGCTTGGCCTGCGTTCCCGGCAGCGCCAGTATTTCCGCCAGATCGGCCTCGAAATAGCCGTCGAGCGCGGATTTCGCGTCCGCGTAGTAGAGCCGCCAAACCCGTCCGTTGGCGAGGATCGCCCAAGGCGCCTTGCGATTCGATTGGATTTTCGCGCGTTCGAGATAGCGGATCGTCTGGCCGACCGCTGTTTCGCCCGGCCTCGATCCGCTGTTCGGCGCCTCGAAGTCGACGCTCCAGGCCTTGGCGTCACCGATGGCGATGGCGTGCGGAAACTTGCCCTCGGGCGTCCTCGCGGCGTCGGCCAAGGCGAACGCCTCCGTGTCGGGGAAATAGGCGTAGTCCGGCACGTTGGCGCGCCCGCGCGCCTCGATGTTTTCCTGAACCGTGAACAGCCTGTCCCAGCCCAGCGCGCGCAGCATCGGCCGGAAGATGCGCTCCTCGGTCTGCGCTTCGTTCAAGGCGTCGCGGTCTTTGACGGCGTCGAGGATCAGGCGGAATTGCGCCTCGATCGCCGCCGAGTCGGGCGCCCGCTCACCGTTCCACGCCGGCGAGGCCGGCAGGCCTCGGTCGAGAAACTCCGCCGTGAACAGCGTTCCGATGGTCATGGGGCGGACGATCCGATTCGAGGCGCGCGCGAGCATAGCGCCGGCGAGGAAGGCGGCAATGCGCGCGCCGTCCGTGGGTGAGCGGGATCGGCCCTGCGGCGGAGAGCGCTGTCGTTGGCAGGAGCGGAAAGGCGCAAGCGCCGAGCGGCGTTTCCCCTCGCGCCCCTTGGGCTCGTCAGCTCGCCGGGCAATCCTTCAGCGCGCGGTCGATCGCCTGAGCGAAGCCGCTGAGCGAGTAGGTGTCGGTGGTGACGTGGCCCCTCTTCGAGGCGGCCTTGATCAGCAGCTTGGCGCCCTTGCGCATTTCCGCGATCAGCTCGCTCTCCTTGGCGGCGTTCTTGACCCAGAGATTGGCGTCCTTGGGCAGAAGATCGAAGGTGGCGTCGCCGATCGCCGCCGTCGGCGCGACATCGATCGCTTTGTTCTTCTTCTTGTCTTTGGCGTCGGCGGCGTTCTTGTCTTTGGCGTCGGGCGCGCTCTTGTCTTTGGCGTCGGAGGCGTCGGCCGGGCTCGCCACCTCGAAGCCCATGATGAAGGAGACTTCGTTGCGCACGCCTTCCCCCGGCCGCTCGGAAATGAAGGCGTAGGCCGGATCGCGTTTGAGATCGGCGGGGGCCCGCTCCTTGGGCTGGGCGAGCGCATAGCAGATGCGGCCCTTGCCGGCCTGGCTCTGGAAGACGCTCCAGTCGCCATAGGTCGCCACCAGCGCCGGCTTGGCGGCGGGCGGCGTAGCGTCCTTGTCGGAAGGTTTCGTCGTCGTCGCGGCGGCATCGAAAGCGGCGAGCGCGAGGCAGGCGCCGAGCGCGGCAGCGAGAATGCGAACGGCATGGGGCGCGGCGAGCAGCATGGGATGATTTCCTTCGACGATCGCGACAGAACAGGCGCCGGCGTTTCTTTTCTCTAATCGGTCCTTGGACCTCGATCCCGGCGAAAATCCGATCCGCCGGCTCGCCATCCAACGCCTGACGTCGTCACCCTGCCAAGGGTTAATGAAAAATGAGTAAAATTCGAGGCCGTCGGCGAAAGCTCCGACGCGCGAAGGCCTTGGCGCCGCCCGGGCGTCGAGGCGGCCCAACCGCTCGCGCGCGGCCGTTTTTCACGCCATTTGCATGCTTTAGGCGCATCGGCAAGCGCTCGGCGCGTTTCGCGCCCTCGAGGCGACGCGAGGCCCTCTCTCGGCAGGGCGCGGCAAGTTGGCGCAGCCGCAGGGCTTGCGCTTTTTTTGCTGCAATGCACAATACGCGGGCTGGGTCGACACGCCGGATTTGCTGATTCTCAGGTGAGATCATGGCGAGTTCTACGAACCTCGCGGTGGAAATTCGGCGCCTGTGGCCCGCCGACATACCGTCGTTCCGCGATCATTTGTTGCGTTTGGACGCGCTCAGCCGCCACGAGCGGTTCGGCGGCGCCATGTCGGACGACTTCATCGCTCACTACGCCGAGAGCTGCTTCGGTCAGGGCGACCTCGTGTTCGGCGCCTTTGTCCGCGGCCGGATGCGCGGGGTGGGCGAATTGCGCTCCAGCGAGGCGATCTGGACCGAGCGGGCGCCGTTCCAGCGCCATGTCCACGCCGAGGCGGCCTTCAGCGTCGAAGAACCGTACCGTCGGCGCGGCGTCGGGGCGCGATTGTTCCGGCGCGTCGAGCGCGCCGCGAGCAATCACGGCGTCGAGACGATCGACATCGTCTGCATGCCGGACAATATCGGCATGTTGCGTCTGGCCGCCAAGTTCAAGACGCAGTTCTCGTTCGAGGAAAGCCAAATGACCGGCCGCCTCACGGCGCGCCGCCCGACCGCCTTCTCGATGCTGCGCGAGGCTTCGCGCGACGTCATGGACTTCACGAGTTCGCTGTTCGACGCGCGACTGCGCGCGATCGAACAGGGATTGGCGAAGAGCCCGTGAACCGGGCGCCGGCGGCGCTTACGTTCGCCGCTCGCTCAACATCGTCTTGATCTTCGCGATCGCCTTGGCGGGGTTGAGATCCTTGGGGCAGGTCTTCGCGCAGTTCATGATCGTGTGGCAGCGGTAGAGACGAAACGGATCTTCGAGATTGGCGAGCCGTTCGCCCGTCGCTTCGTCGCGCGAATCGATCAGCCAGCGATAGGCCTGAAGCAGGATCGCCGGGCCCAAATAACGGTCGCCGTTCCACCAATAGCTCGGGCACGAGGTCGAACACGAGGCGCACAGTATGCACTCATAGAGCCCGTCGAGATCGGCGCGGTCCTCGGGCGTCTGAAGCCATTCCTTCTCCGGCGTCGGCGTCGAAGTCTTCAGCCACGGCTCGATCGAAGCGTGCTGGGCGTAGAAATGGGTGAGGTCGGGAACGAGATCCTTGACCACCTCCAGGTGCGGCAGCGGATAGATTTTCACCACGCCGTCGATTTCGTCCATGCCCTTGGTGCAGGCGAGCGTGTTGAGGCCGTCGATGTTCATCGCGCAGGAGCCGCACACGCCCTCGCGGCAGGAGCGGCGGAAGGTCAGCGTCGGATCGACCTTGGACTTGATCCAGATCAGCGCGTCGAGCACCATCGGGCCGCAATCGTCGCGGTCGACGGTGTAGGCGTCGATGCGCGGATTGACGCCGCTGTCCGGGTTCCAGCGGTAGATGCGGAATTCCGTCAGACGCTTGGCGTTCGCCGGCTTCGGCCAGGCCTTGCCCGGCGTCGGACGGGAATTTCGCGGGAGATTGAATTGGACCATTGTTCCCTACCCATGCGTTCCGCGACGCGCCTCAGTACACCCGCGCCGTCGGCTCGATGTAGGCGATTTCGTTGCTCATCGTATAGGCGTGCACCGGCCGGTAATCGAGCGCGACGGCGTATTTGTCGGCGTCGATCCAGGCGAGCGTGTGCTTCATCCAGTTCAAGTCGTCGCGCTCGGGATAATCCTCGCGCGCGTGCGCGCCGCGGCTTTCCCGGCGATTGGCGGCGCTCTCCATGGTGACGACGGCTTGAACGATGAGGTTGTCGTATTCGAGCGTCTCGACGAGATCGGAGTTCCAGATCAGCGAGCGGTCGCTGACGTGCGCGTCGGCGCCGGCGCGCCAGGCTTCGTGGATCAGGGTCTTGCCTTCCTCCAGCGTTTCGCCGGTGCGGAACACGGCGCAATGACTCTGCATCACGCGCTGCATGTTCAGGCGAAGCGCCGCCGTCGGCGTGGCCCCGCCGGCGTGGCGGAAACGGTCGAGGCGCGTGAGCGCGGCGTCGGCGCTGTCCTTGGGCAGATCGGCCTGCCGCTCGCCCGGCTTGACGATCTCCGCCGCGCGCTCGCCGGCGGCGCGCCCGAACACGACCAGGTCGATGAGCGAGTTGGAGCCGAGCCGGTTGGCGCCGTGCACCGAGACGCACGCCGCCTCGCCGAGCGCCATCAGTCCCGGCACGATGGAATCGGGGTCGGCGCCGACCTTGATCAGGACTTCGCCGTGATAGTTCGTCGGGATGCCGCCCATGTTGTAATGCACAGTCGGCGCCACCGGGATCGGCTCCTTGGTCACGTCGACGCCGGCGAAGATGCGCGCGCTGTCGGAAATGCCGGGCAGCCGCTCGTGCAGCACCTTGGGATCGATATGGTCGAGGCGCAGATAGATATGGTCCTTGAGCTTGCCGACGCCGCGACCTTCGCGAATTTCGATCGTCATCGCGCGGCTGACGACGTCGCGCGAGGCGAGGTCCTTCGCCGAGGGCGCGTAGCGTTCCATGAAACGTTCGCCCTCGGAATTGACGAGATAGCCGCCTTCGCCGCGCGCGCCCTCGGTGATGAGGCAACCCGCGCCGTAAATGCCGGTCGGGTGGAACTGCACGAACTCCATGTCCTGCAGCGCGATTCCCGCGCGCAGCGCCATCGCGTTGCCGTCGCCGGTGCAGGTGTGCGCCGACGTCGCGGAGAAGTAGATGCGGCCATAGCCGCCGGTGGCCAGAACCGTTATCTGGGCGCGAAAACGGTGGATCGCGCCGTCGTCCATCTTCAGGCAGACGAGGCCGCGCACCCTTCCCTCGACGTCGCGGATCAGATCGATGGCGAAATATTCGATGAAGAATTCGCATTCGGCCTTCAGCGCCTGGCCGTAGAGCGTATGCAGCATCGCGTGGCCGGTGCGGTCGGCGGCGGCGCAGGTGCGTTGCGCGACGCCCTTGCCGTATTCCGTCGTCATGCCGCCGAACGGGCGCTGATAGATCGCGCCCGTCTCGGTGCGCGAGAACGGCACGCCCCAATGATCGAGTTCGTAGACGGCGGCGGGCGCGTTGCGGCAGAGATACTCGATCGCGTCCTGATCGCCGAGCCAGTCCGAGCCCTTGACGGTGTCGTACATGTGCCAGCGCCAATCGTCCGGACCCATATTGCCGAGCGCGGCGGAAATGCCGCCCTGCGCCGCTACGGTGTGCGAGCGGGTCGGGAACACTTTGGAGATGCAAGCGACCCGCAGCCCCGCCTGCGCGCAGCCGACGCTCGCTCGCAAGCCCGCGCCGCCCGCGCCGACCACGACGACGTCGAAGGTGTGATCGATGATCGGATAAGCGGTTTGCCCGAGCGCAGGGGCGCTGGCGCCGTTGGAGCCGTTGGTCGCCATTCGTGTCGAGGCCTCTTGCGGATTTCAGACGAAGCCGATGCGCAGCACGGCGTAAACGCAGGCCAGCCCCAACGCCGCGGCGAAGAAGGCATTGGCCATCAGCGCCCATTCGCGGGCGTGGCCATCGACGTAATCGAGGATGATCGAGCGCATGCCGATGTGCATGTGACGGACGCCGACGATCACGAAGAGCAGGAGAACGATCGCCGGCAGCGGTTGGCCCAGATCGGCGCGAACCCCGTTGTAATCCTTGTGCAGTAGGCTCAACACCAGCCAGACGAACGCGATCGCGAGCGGGATGAGCGCCACGGAGGTCACCTGCACGAGCCAATTCTCGTCGGCCCCCAGGCGCGCCGAACCGAGATAGCGAACGCGGCTCAGCGGCGTTCGCAGGGTTTTGCCGATTTTCGTCATTGCAAGCGCTCTCTTATCGAACGGCGTAGCCGACGCCCCAGACGACGAGCGTCAGCGCGAAGCCGCCGATCAACGTCGCCTGCGCCAATTGCTCGCGCTCGGGATGGTCGAGGCCGTAACCGGCGTTCCAGATCAAATGGCGAACGCCGCCGAGCAGGTGATGAAACAGGGCCCAGGTGAAGCCGAACAGCACGAACCGGCCGACAAACGACTGGATGAAGGCGGAAAAATAGGAAAAAGCGGACCCGTCCATCGACGCCGCGATGAGAAACCACGCGAGCAACAGCACGCCAACGTAGAGCCCCGCGCCGGTGATGCGATGGGCGATCGACATCGCCATCGTCAGGGTGAAGCGATAGACGCCGAGGTGAGGCGACAGGGGGCGGGCGGGCGGAGGAGTCGCCGTCGGTTCGATCGAGGCCATCGTTGCTTGTCCCGTTGCAGTTCGCCAAGCGCTTTTTAGCTTCGTCGTCGCCCGTCCGCAATGAGCGTCGTCTTCGCCCTTGGTTCAGTGAGGGATTCAAACCGCCTTGTATTCCGCAACCTCCGCGCGCGTCGGCGGATCGGAGCCTTTTCGCGTGCAGGTGATCGCCGCCGCCGCCGCGGCGAAGGCGAGCCAGGCTTCGAGTCGATCGAGGCTCGGCGTCGGGGCGCCCGCTCCGAGCGCGCCGTCGCGATCCATCGCGGCGAGCAGCGAGGACATGAAGCTGTCGCCGGCGCCGACGGTGTCGACGACGTCGATTTTCGGCGCCGCCACGCTCGTTCGCCGGCCGCGGAGAAAAGCCACGGCGCCGCGAGACCCTAGCGTCGCCACGCAAAAGCTCGGCCCGAGCCGCGCCCATCGGCCGAGCGTGTCCTCGATCGGCCGTCCGGGATAGAGCCATTCCAGGTCCTCCTCGCTCGCCTTGACGAGGCTGGCGAGCGAAACCTGCCGCTCGACGAGCGCGGCCACGCTTTCGCGATCCGGCGTCACCAGCGGGCGGATGTTCGGATCGAAGCTCGTCGTCGCCCGCTCGCGCGCCAGGCGCAGCGCCGCGACCACGCTCTCGCCGTGGCGCGGATCGACGGCGGAGATCGAGCCGACATGCAGATGTCGGGCGCCCTTGGGCCAGACGAGCGGAAACGGCCAGCGGCCGTCGAACGCGGTGGCGTCGAGATAGAAGGAATAGCGCGATCCCGATTGCGCGGTCCCGCGCATGACGAAGGCGAGCGGCGTCGGCCTGGGGTCGCGCGCGATCAGGGAGAGATCGACGCCGTCCCTTGCGAGCGCCGCGGCGAGGCCTTCGCCGTTGGCGTCGGCCGAAATTCGCGACACGAACGCCGTCGGCGCGCCGAGCCGCGCGAGCCCGATCGCGACATTATAGGGCGAGCCGCCGCGCACGGCGTCGTAGCGGCCGTCCTTGTCGGGATCGGGAATGAGGTCGATCAACGCCTCGCCGGAGATGAGGATCATGCGGTCGTCGGCTCTGTTTTCGCCTCGCCTTACGCCATCGTATAGGCGGTCTTGACCGTGGTGTAGAATTCGGCCGCGTAGCGGCCCTGCTCGCGCGCGCCGAGACTCGAGCCTTTGCGGCCGCCGAAAGGCGCGTGATAATCGACCCCCGCCGTCGGCAGGTTGACCATCGCCATGCCGGCCTCGACATTGCGCTTGAAATGCGACGCGTGTTTGAGGCTCGTCGTGCAAATGCCGGCGCAGAGGCCGAATTCGGTGTCGTTGGCGAGCGCCAGCGCGTGGTCGTAATCGCGCGCCGGGATCATCGCCGCGACGGGGCCGAAAATCTCCTCGCGGGCGATGCGCATGCCATTGTCGGCGTCGACGAACAGCGCCGGCGCCATATAGAACCCCGGCGCCGCGCGGTTGAGCCGCTCGCCCCCCAGTGCAAGCTTCGCGCCCTCGTCCTGGCCGATGCGGACGTAGGCCAGGTCCTGGTCGAGCTGGTTCTGGTCGACGACGGGACCGATTTGGACGCCCGGCCTGAGCGCATCGTCGACGACGAGAGCGCGCATCCGCTCGGCCAACGCCTCGGCGAAGCGCGCGTAGATCCCAGGCGTGACGATCAGCCGCGAGGACGCGGTGCAGCGCTGGCCAGTCGAGAAATACGCGCCGTTGACCGCGCATTCGACCGCCGTCCCGAGATCGGCGTCGTCGAGCACGACGAGCGGATTCTTTCCGCCCATTTCGAGCTGGAACTTGCGCATCGCGCTCGCGCAGGCGCTCGCCACCTTGCGCCCCGTCGCGACCGACCCGGTGAAGGTGACGGCGTCGACGCCAGGGTGATCGAGCATCGCCTGGCCGACCAGCGAACCGCGACCCATGACGAGATTGAACGCGCCTTTGGGAACGCCGGCGCGAACGATGATTTCGGCGAGCGCGTGCGCCGAGCCGGGCGCGAGATCGGCGGGCTTGAAGACCACGCAGTTTCCATAGCAGAGAGCCGGCGCGATCTTCCAGGCGGGAATGGCGATGGGATAATTCCATGGCGTGACGATTCCGACGACGCCGACCGCCTCGCGCGTCACTTCGATATCGACGTTCGCCCGCACGCTGGCGAATTTTTCGCCGGGAATGCGAAGCGCCTCGCCAGCGAAGAAGTCGAAAATCTGCGCGGCGCGGCCGGCTTCGCCGATCGCCTCGGCAAGCGTCTTGCCTTCTTCGCGCGCCAGCAGCCGGCCGAGTTCCTCGCGCCGCGCCGCGATCTCGCTCGCTGCGCGTGAGAGAATGTCGTGGCGCTCCTGCGGGGTCGTGCGCGACCATGCCGGGAAAGCCGCCCGGGCCGCGGCGACCGCGGCGTCGAGCTGAGCGGCGTTCGCTTGCGCGTAGAGGCCGACGACGTCGTTGGAGTCGGAGGGATTGACGTTGCGCGTCGCGCTCTCGCCCTCGAGCCACTCGCCCGCGATGTAGTTCTTATGGATCTCGTCCATGCCGCCCTCGGAAGTATTGCGAATGCTGTCCCGTTCGCCGTCTCAAATCAAGCCTCGACGAGCCAGATTGCGCATGAGACGACCGACGCCGAAGTCCCACGGCGGGCAATCCTGGCAATGCCGCATCCGATTGGTCAGACGCCCGAACTTGTCGGCGCTGACGGCGACGACGTCGCCTTGCTTGTGGGTGAAGCCTTTGCCCGGCGCGTCGCGATCGGCGATCGGCGCGAACATCGTGCCCAGGAACAACGCCGCGCCGTCCGGATATTGATGCGAGGCCCCCATCAACTGTTGGGCGAGGTCGGCGGGATCGCGACTGATCCGCGCCATCGACGAGCCGCCCTCGAGCAAATAGCCGTCCTCGCCTTCGACGCGCAAATTCACCTCGGCCGCGCGCACGTCGTCGAGGTCGAACGTCGCGTCGAAGAAGCGCAGGAACGGCCCGACGGCGCAACTCGCGTTCTGATCCTTGGCCTTGCCCAGCAGCAGCGCCGATCGTCCTTCGAAGTCGCGCAAATTGACGTCGTTGCCGAGCGTCGCGCCGACGATCGCGCCCTTGGAGCTGATCGCGAGCACGATTTCCGGCTCCGGATTGTTCCAGGCCGACGCGGCGTGGAAGCCGGCGTCGCTCCCCGCGCCGACGGCGGACATCGGCTGGCTCTTGGTGAAGATTTCCGCGTCCGGTC
>JBEKAL010000002.1:0-42510 GCA_050015935.1 Roseiarcus sp. | reverse complement strand
TCAGATGGTCGACGACCCGAGCCATGTCCGCCTCCCGCGAATCATGGCTCTTCCATCTATCATCCTGATCCCCCCTCCGGAATCCCCCCTCGTCGAGTCAATCGCCCGGAAACCGTATTACATAACTAGACCCCATTCGTGGGACCACGGGAGTTTGGATTTAAGGCGAAATCTCGCCTGCCGTGATCCGTCAAGAATCAAGACGGCCGCATCACGGCCGAATCGAATTATCTTCGCCAGACTTTCGAGCGACGCCGGGCGACCGCAGCCGTTCCACGCATCGCGTCCAGGCTGACGTCCCGCTCGATTCTCATGGCGACGGCGCCCTTGGCCGGGTCGGCGGCCGCGCGAGGGCGTCCACGCGACCGGCCCGGCGCCCTGCAATGGCGGGATGCGCCGTCCGCGATCGATCGCCGCTCGGCGACGGTATCCGGAGCAAAGCTTGACGCGGACTTACCGTCCGGGCCGAAGGTCAGTCGTCGGTTTCGGCGGGAAGCGCCTTGGCGGGCGGCAGCCGCACCGGCCGCAACAGGAAGCTCGGAACGTGATCGCCGAGCCCGATGACCGGCGCATCAGCCTCTTTGTCGCGGCGCGGCCGGCGCGACGGCGCGGGGCCGCCTTGAGCCGCGCGCCTCGGCGTCGGAGATACCCGCTCGGCGCGCTCCGAGGTGCGGCGCGGCTCCCGGGAGTGACGTTCGGACGAACGCGGCTCGCGCACGGCGTCCTGCGTGGGCGACGCCGCGCGGGCGCCGCCGCCGGGCCTGCGATCGGCGGAGGATTTGGCTTCGCTCCCACGTCCGCGCCCTCGCGCGCCGCGATGCTCGCGACCGACGTGGGCGCTTTCCGCCTCGTCTTCGAGGGGAGTCTCTTCGCCGGCCTGCCAATCGATCTTGCGGACGATGAGTTTCTCGATCTCTTCAATCGCCCGCGTGTCCGCGCGTGTGACGATCGTCAGGGCGGCGCCGGGCTTTCCCGCGCGCCCCGTTCGGCCGATGCGGTGGACGTAATCCTCGGGGTGATGGGGAGCGTCGTAATTGATGATGTGGCTGACGTCGGGAATGTCGAGCCCGCGCGCCGCCACGTCCGAGCAGACGAGCAATTGCACCGAATCGTTGCGGAACGCGTCGAGCGCGGCCGTCCTCGAGCGTTGGTCGAGGTCGCCGTGCAACGCGCCGACCGAAAATCCATGCTTCTCCAGCGAGCGATAGACCACCTGCACGTCGCGCTTGCGGTTGCAGAAGATGAGCGCGTTCTTGAAATTCTTGGCGTTGCGGATAATGCGGCGCAACGTCGTCCGCTTCTCCTCCGGCGAGGCGCCCGAGCGCACCAGCGTCTGCGTAGTGCCCTCCACGGTCGAGGCCGCGCGCGTGACTTCGATGCGCACCGGATTGTGCAGGAAGGCCTCGGAGAGCCGGGTGATCTCCGGCGGCATGGTGGCCGAGAAGAACAGCGTCTGGCGGGTGAACGGCACCAGCTTGCAGATGCGCTCGATGTCGGGAATGAAACCCATGTCGAGCATGCGGTCGGCTTCGTCGATGACCAGAATCTCGATGCCGGTCAGCAGGATCTTGCCGCGGTCGGCGAAATCGAGCAGGCGGCCGGGCGTCGCGATCAGCACGTCGGCGCCCCTGGCGATCTTGGCCTCCTGGTCGGCGAACGAAACGCCGCCGATCAACAGCGCGAGATTGAGCTTATGGTTGACGCCGTACCTGCCGAAGGCTTCCTCGACCTGCGCGGCGAGTTCGCGCGTCGGCTCGAGGATCAGCGTGCGCGGCATGAGCGCGCGGGCGCGCCCCTTTTCCAACAGGCACAACATCGGCAGCGTGAACGCCGCGGTCTTGCCGGTGCCGGTCTGGGCGATGCCCAAGATGTCGCGCCCTTGCAGCGCATAGGGAATGGCTTGCTCTTGAATGGGGGTCGGCGTGTCGTAGCCGGACGCTTGGACGGCGTTGAGCACTTTCTCGCTCAGGCCGAGTTCATCAAATTTCATTGGGTCTCACAGGAATGAAGGCTTTTGGCGCGTGCAGCGCCCCTCGCGGACGGCGCGGCTCGTTGGGTTGCCCCTGCACGAGGACATTCTCGCCGCGCCGCGCAAAGCCGGAGCGTTGATCCTGCCCTCGGCTGGCTTTCGATATAGAAGAAATCCCGCCAAAGTCAATGAAAGAGCGCGTTCTTTCGCCCGGTGTCGAAATAACGCCGCCGGCGTCGAATCGGGCGTTCGCGGTGACGATTGGTTAAGGATCAATTCGCATTGAGCGGGCACTTTCGTTGTGAGTTGCGGGGCGATTGCGCAGTTGAGTGAAGCAGTCCCCGAATTTGGGACCCCTGGCTCGGTTGGAGGAAGTTTGCTGCAAATGGTTTTGGACGGAGCGGGCATGAGGAAGACGAGAGGGTGGATCGATGCGGCGCTGAAGGAGAAGATCGCTCTTGAAGCGCTGCGCGAACAGGCGACGGCGAACGAATTGGCGCAGCCTCGACAAGTTCATCCGAACCAGATTTGCACACCGAAGACGCGCTGGATCGCCGCGATCGCGGCGACGGAGGCGGCGGGAGCAGAATCGACCTCCCGGACGAAGCGAAAAATTTGATTTGACAGCCCAGCGATCGAAGCGGAGCCTCTAGGCGTCGTCGCGAGTCGCGCGAGCGACCGCGGCGGCGAGTGGAGCGCCGCCCTCACGGCGAGGGTCGGCAGAAAGCACGGGGTAGCCATGACTCCGCCGGGCCAGGATTCCTGACCTCGATGCCGTCGAGGTCGCGACGCCGACGCCGCCCGATACGCCAAGGCGGAACGGCGTCTCCGAAAATCTGACGTTCATCGTGCGGTCGCGGATGCGAAGGCCAAGCGTCTTAGCCGCCGCAATGTCATCTGGAACATCCCAGATCGTTTCGCAGAAGCGAAACAGGGCCCCGCGCCGCTCGAATGCGCCGGGGCCCATTGCTTTTGTCAGACGCCGGCCCCGCCTTGCCCCCGATAATCCAGCCCGATATCGAAGATCGGCGCGCTGTGCGTCAGCCAACCCACGGAAATGAGATCGACGCCGGTGGCGGCGATCGCGGGCGCGGTCTCCTTCGTCACGCGGCCCGAGGCTTCCGAGATCGCGCGGCCGGCGATCATCGCCACCGCGCGGCTGAGGTCTTCGAGCGACATATTGTCGAGCAGCACGGCGTCGACGCCGACGCGAAGCGCCTCTTCGAGTTGGTCGAGCGTGTCGACCTCGATTTCGATCTTGACGAGATGACCGACTTGCGCGCGCACGCGACCGATCGCCTCGGCGACGCCGCCGGCGATCGCGATGTGATTGTCCTTGATCAACGCGGCGTCGTCGAGACCGAAGCGATGGTTGGCGCCGCCGCCGACGCGCACCGCGTATTTCTCGATCCCGCGCAACAGCGGCGTCGTCTTGCGCGTGCAGACGATGCGCGCGCGCGCGCCCGCGACCGCGGCGACGAGCGAAGCCGTCGCCGACGCGATGCCGCTGAGACGGCTGAGGAAATTCAGCGCGACGCGTTCGGCCGTCAGAATGCCGCGCGCCGGGCCCTCGACGAGCGCGATCGTCTCGCCCGGCGCGACGCGCGCGCCGTCGGAACGCCGCTCCGCGAACGCGATCGCGGGATCGATCAGGCGGAAAGCCAGCGCCGCCAGATCGAGCCCGGCGACGACGCCGTCTTGGCGCGAGTCCATCGCGGTCGCGATCACGAGATCGCCCGACGCGATCGCGTCGGTGGTGACGTCGCCGGCGCGGCCGAGGTCTTCGAGCAACGCCGCGCGCACCATGGGCTCGATCAGAATCGTGGGAAGTCGCGCCGGGTTCACGCCGAGGCCCTGCGCTCAGGCGTCGTCGGCGCGCAATCGCCGGCGAGGGCGAGCGCGGAATCGAGCCGTAGCGTCGCGCGACGCGCCTCGCTGGCCTTGTCGGGAAAATCGGTTCGGCAATGCGCGCCGCGGCTCTCCTCGCGCCGCTGCGCGGCGACGGCGATCATCAGCGCCACGGCCGCCGGATCGGCGGCCGGCCCGGCCCCGAGCGCCAGCGGCGCCAGCGAGGCGACGGCTCGCGCCAGACCTTCGCCCTCGCGCATCACCCCCGCGGCGGCGGAGAGGATCGGCCGCACGGCGCCGGGATCGGCGGCTGGCGGCGATTTTACCGGACGCGGCGGCGCCCCCCGCGCGAACGACGCCCCGGCGACGCTTTCGGCGACCAGGCCCGCGAAGACCACGGCCTCGATCAAGGAATTGCTGGCGAGGCGATTGGCGCCGTGCAAGCCGGTCGCGGCGGCTTCCCCACATGCCCAGAGGCCCCGCAACGAGCTGCGCCCTTCCTCGTCCACGGCGATTCCGCCCATGTGATAATGCGCGGCCGGGCGCACCGGGATCGGCTGCCGCGCGGGATCGATTCCCGCCTCGCGGCAGAACGCGGCGATGACGGGAAAGCGCATCGCGAACCGTTCGCCGAGCGCCCGGCTCGCATCGAGGAACACGCGATGGCCCGCGGCGCGCCGGCGCCAAATCGCGCGCGCGACGACGTCGCGCGGCGCCAGCTCCGCGCCGGGAATGTCGGCCATGAAGCGCTCGCCGGTTTCGTCGACGAGAACGGCGCCTTCGCCGCGCACGGCTTCGCTGACGAGCGGCATCGGGCGCGCCGGTCCGTCGAACGCGGTCGGGTGGAACTGCACGAATTCGAGATCGGCGAGTTCGGCGCCGGCGCGCCCGGCCAGCGCGAGGCCCTGGCCTAAACTGCCGCGCGGATTGGTGCTGTCCTCATAGAGCCCGCCGATGCCGCCGGCTGCAATGACGATTTTGTCCGCGGCCAGCACGAGCGACCCCGCCGGCCCGACGACGAGAAGCCCGCGCACCGCTTCGTCCTCGACCACGAGCCGGCGCGCTTCAAATCCTTCGAGCAGACGAATCGAGGGGGTGCGGCGCGCGGCGGCGACGAGCGCGCGCATCAGCTCGCGCCCCGTGCCGTCGCCGCCGGCGTGGACGATGCGGCGGCGCCGGTGCGCCGCCTCCAACCCCAGCGCGAAGCCGCCGGCGCCGACGCGATCGAACGCGACGCCGAGACGCGCGAGTTCGTCGATCGCTTGCGGTGCGGCGCGGGTGAAGCGTTCGACGATTCGGGGCGCGCAGAGCCCGTCGCCCGCGGCCAGGGTGTCGGCGGCGTGCAGCTCCGGGCTGTCGTCGGGCCCGAGCGCGGCGGCGAGGCCGCCTTGCGCCCAAAGGGTCGAGGCTTCGGCGCCCGCCGCCGCCTTGGAAACGACGACGACCGGGCGCGGCGCGAGGCGCAACGCCGTCATCAAGCCGGCGACGCCGGCGCCGACGATCGCGACGCGGCCGTCGAGCGTGTGCAGGCCGGCGCTCACAGCGCGATCATCCTTTCGACCGCGCGGCGCGCTTGGCTAGCGATCGCGGGATCGATGGTCACTTCGTAGCGGTTCTCCTCCAGCGCGCTGCGGATATTGGCGAGCGTGATCCGCTTCATGTGCGGGCAGAGGTTGCACGGGCGGACGAAGTCGACTTCCGGGTGACGAACCGCGACATTGTCGCTCATCGAGCATTCCGTGAGCAGGACGACTTGCGGCGGCTTGCGCTTGTCGACATAGGCCGACATTTGGGCGGTCGACCCGGCGAAGTCCGCTTCGTCGACGACCTCCGGCGGGCATTCGGGATGGGCGAGCACGACGACGCCCGGATGGTCCTCGCGCAACTGGCGCACGTCGGCGCGGGTGAAGCGTTCGTGCACTTCGCAGCGCCCCTCCCACGGGATGATCTCGACGCTCGTTTGCTTGGCGACGTTCGCCGCCAGGTATTTGTCGGGCAGCATGATGACGCGCGGCGCGCCGAGCGATTCGACGACCCGGCGCGCGTTGCCGGAGGTGCAGCAGATATCCGATTCCGCCTTCACCGCCGCCGAGGTGTTGACGTAAATGACGACGGGGACGCCGGGAAAGCGCCGACGCAGCGCGCGCACGTCCTCGGCCGCGATCGACTCGGCGAGGGAACAGCCGGCGCGAAGGTCGGGGATCAGCACGGTCTTCTCGGGATTGAGGAGCTTGGCCGTCTCGGCCATGAAATGCACCCCGGCCATCACGATCGCGCGCGCGTCGACTTTCGCCGCTTCCCGCGCCAGGGCGAGGCTGTCGCCGACGAAATCGGCGACGCAATGGAAGATTTCCGGCGTCTGATAATTGTGCGCGAGGATCACCGCGTCGCGGCGCTTCTTCAGCTCTAGGATAGCCTCGATGTCCGCTGCGAACGCCGGCCACTCCATCGGCGGAATCACGCGCGCGACGCGCTCATAAAGCTGGCTGACCCCGGCGGGCGTTTGCACGTACATGGTCATTTTTATA
This sequence comes from Roseiarcus sp., assembly GCA_050015935.1. Taxonomy (GTDB): domain Bacteria; phylum Pseudomonadota; class Alphaproteobacteria; order Rhizobiales; family Beijerinckiaceae; genus Roseiarcus. The sequence continues at coordinate 36,165 of JBEKAL010000002.1, read as the reverse complement.
CTCATGTTGAGCATATCCGACATATACTTATCATGAGTATAACAGATGTCAAGAGCGCGCGAGCGGCAGCTTCGTGCCGGCGAGGGCGCGCTCCTCGCGCACCGCCGGGCGGAATCGGTAGAGCTTGGCGGGGCGCCCGCCGGTATCCGCCGCGCTCCCGCCGGTCTCCTCGACCAAGTCTTGCTGCTCGATGAGCCGGCGAAAATTCGGCTTGTGGACGAGAAGCCCGGCCAGCGCCTCGACGCAGCGCTGCAACTGCGACAGCGTGAAGGTCGCCGGCATCAGCTCGAACACCACCGGGTTGTATTTGATTTTGGCGCGCAGCCGCGCAATGCCGGTGGCGAGAATGCGACGATGATCGCCGTTCATCGCGCGCCCCGCCGCCTCGCGTGCGCAATCCCATGGCTCGCGATGCGACTCCGGGACGAGGCTCGCCTCGAACAGCAGTTCGTAGCGCTGCAGCACGAGTTCTTCGTTCCAACGACCGCCCTCTAGGCCGAACGCGATGGCGGCGCGGCGCCAGCGCGTCCGGCGCGTCGCCGCTTCGGGCGCGCTGTCCGCCCATGCGCGCAAACTCGGCCCGAGCGTTTCGCCGATCAGGCCCGGCGCGCCGGCCCGATGATCCTCCCAAGGGAAATAATCGTACCAATCGCCCCAGCCGGCGTGCGGCGCCGCGGCGTCCTCGGCGCGCGTCAACCCGAGATAGCTGATCGAGATCGCCCTCGCGCCGTCCGCGCCGCCGCGCCGGTCGCGATCGGCGAAGGTGTAAAGCTGCTCGACATAGCCGATCGGGTGATGCGTCTGCCGCTCCACCCAAGCGCGCAGGCCCGACTGCAACGAGCGATGCCCGACCTCGAACGGCCCCGAAGGCAGCGCCATGCCGTCGCTGATCGTCATCACCTTCGGCCGCCCGTCGGCGACGGCGACCAGCACGGCGATGAGTTCGACGGCGATCGGCGGCGCGAGTTCTTCGGCCATTCTCCCTTCGGCCCGCCCCGCCATCGCCGAATCCTTTCCAAGCTCGCCGCCGGCTCAGGATTTAGCTCGAATTCGCCGCGCCGCAAAGAGAGCGGGAAACGCTCGCAGGCAATAAATCCAAGTGAACAAAAGCGCGCTGATCGAGGCGGGATGACTCTTGTAAGTTGCGCGTCGCGCTCAGGAGCCTCGCGGGAGGCGCAATTCAGCGGTCTCGACAGCGCGTATGCGAGGCGCTCTGCGAGCTTCGTCGCCGTCGAAATGGATGCGGGTCGGCGCATCTTGCTTTCGCCGTTGACCCGAGTTCGAAGCCCTGGGTCGCCGGCGCCGGCTTGACGGCGCGCCGCCAAGGGAGCATGGGGAGCCCATGATCGCGCTTCGACTTCGCCGACGTTGACCGCAAACCCCTCGCGCAAGGCCTTCGGGCCGAGCGGCGCCGCGTTGACTTATCTCCGAGACGATCATGACAGCCACGATTTTCATTGACGGCGAAGCCGGAACGACCGGCTTGCAAATCCGCGACAAGCTCGCCGATCTCTCCGGCGTCGCGCTGCGCAGCCTGCCGCCCGATCAGCGCAAGGACGGCGCGGCCAAGCGGCGCCTCTTCGCCGAGGTCGACGTAGTGATCCTCTGCCTGCCCGACGAGGCGGCCAAGGAAACCGCCGCGCTGATCGACGCGATGGGCGATCATGCGCCGCGCGTCATCGACGCGTCCTCCGCGCATCGCGTCGCGCCGGGCTGGACCTACGGCTTTCCCGAACTGATCGCCGGGCAGGACGCGGCGATCGCCCGGGCGCGCAAGGTGACCAATCCGGGGTGCCACGCTACGGGCGCGATCGCGCTCTTGCGCCCACTGACCGCCGCAGGACTGATCGCCAAGGACGCGGCGATAGCGATCGGTTCGGTCAGCGGCTATTCCGGCGGCGGCAGGTCGATGATCGAGGCCTTCGAGAGCGGCCGCGCGCCGTCCTTCGAGCTCTATGGGCTCGGCCTCGAGCACAAGCACCTGCCGGAAATCCAGCTCTATTCCGGCCTCGACTCGCGCCCGTTGTTCGTTCCCTCGGTCGGCAATTTCCGTCAGGGGATGCTCGTCGGCATCCCCCTGCAACTCGACGCTCTAGCCGGCAAGCCGAGGGGCGCCGACCTTCGTGCGGCCTTGAGCGAGCATTATCGCGGCTGCCGGCACGTGAGCGTGGCGAGCGCGGACGAATCGGCCAACGCGCTTCGCCTGGAGCCCGAATCGCTCAACGGAACCAACGATATGTTGATCCACGTCTACGCCAACGAGGCGCGCCGTCAGGCCGTGCTGGTGGCCACGCTGGACAATCTCGGCAAAGGCGCGTCCGGCGCGGCGGTGCAGAATCTCGTGTTGATGCTGGGTCTCTAGACTTTACGCCAAGGCATTGTCAAGAAACGGAAAACTACGCGAATGACGGCTTCGAGGAGCGCGCCCGCGAGATAGGCCAAGGCGCAACAGAACGCCGCGGCGGCGATCACCCGCGCCGTCGCGTCGCCGGAAAAATCGTAGGAGCCGCCGGCGAGCCAACGCATCGCCAGCGTGAAGGGCAGGGCGACGAGCGCCAGCCAGATGTCGGCGAACCATTGCCCCGTCTTGCCGAGAAAGTCGACATAGGCCGCGCCGAAGGCGGCTGCGTAAAGCGCGGCGAAAATCGCGCCGGTCGCCGACTTCATCGCCTTCATCGCGGCGCTCCCGTCGTTGGTTTCGCGGGCGGGGCCGGACCCGGGCCTCAGGCGCCCCGGGTCCAGGCGACCACGCGCTGCGCCTGCCGGCCGAGACCCTCGACGCCGAGCGAGATCGTATCTCCCGGCTTGAGAAAGCGGGGCGGCTTCTTGCCGGAGCCGACGCCCGGCGGCGTGCCGGTGGTGACGACGTCGCCCGGTTCGAGGATCATGAAGTGGGAAATGTACGAGACGAGCGTCCGGACGTCGAAAATCATCGTCGCCGTCGAGCCGCTTTGCATGCGCTCGCCATTGACGTCGAGCCACATCGAAAGCTTCTGCGGGTCGGCGATCTCGTCCCGGGTCGTCAGCCACGGTCCGAGCGGCCCGAAGGTCGGGCAACCCTTGCCTTTCATCCATTGGCCGCCACGCTCGAGTTGGTAGGCGCGTTCGGAGACGTCATTGCAAGAGCAATAGCCGGCGACGTAATCGAGGGCGTCGCGTTCGCCGACATAGCTGGCGCGAGAGCCGATGACGATCGCCAGTTCGACTTCCCAATCGGTCTTTTCCGACCCCTTGGGAATCATGATGTCGTCGTTGGGACCGACGATGCAGGAGGGCGCCTTGTTGAACAGGATCGGCTCTTTTGGGATCGGCATGCCCGTCTCGGCCGCATGGTCGGCGTAATTCAGGCCGACGGCGACAAAATTGCCGACCTTGCCGACGCAGGGCCCCAGGCGCGGCTTGCCGCGCACCGCCGGCAACGCCTCCGCCCTGATCTTGGCGAGCCGCCCGAGAACGCGCGGCGAAAGCGTCTCCCCATGGATGTCGTCGATGATTTCGCTCAGATCGCGAAGCTTGCCGGCGGCGTCGATAAGGCCCGGCCTTTCCTTGCCCGGCTTTCCATAACGAACAAGCTTCATCGTCGTCCCCCTTGGCGTCGCCGTTGTCGAGGCCCCGTACGCTGCGCCGGGCGCTCGGCGACGCGCGACCCGTCGTCTCCGCCGCGCAACGAAGCGGTCGCTCGGCGATTCCGGCCAAGCCATAGCGCAGGCCGAAACGTTGCACAACGAAGCCGGTCGGATCGGCGTAGCGGGCCGCTGCCGTGCGCCGCCCGCGGAGACGGCGGTCCAGGCAAGCGCGTCGGATATACTTGGCAAAGTCGGCCTACCCGGCATAAGATGCCGATAGTCGAAAATTGAGGAGAGGCGTGTTTCCCTGCGGCGCCGCATCGGGCGCCCGGCGGGCGCTCCAGCGGCGCTTTTTTCGCCGCGAGGTTGCGCGGCGCGCGCCGCCGTCTATCTATGCTTTTGTCGAGTTTCAAGTTTTTTCCAGCCACGAAATGACCAAGACCATGTCGGATCAGGAACGCATCGCACTTTTCATCGACGGCGCGAACCTCTACGCCAGCGCCAAATCGCTCGGTTTCGATATCGATTACAAACGTCTTCTAAAAGAATTCCAAGGTAAAGGGCGACTCATTCGCGCTTTCTACTATACAGCTTTGGTCGACGATCAGGAATATTCGTCAATACGGCCGCTGGTCGATTGGCTCGACTACAATGGATATTCCGTCGTCACCAAACCGACGAAAGAATTTGTCGACTCTGCGGGACGCCGAAAAGTCAAAGGCAACATGGATATCGAGCTCGCGGTCACTGCGATGGAAATGGCGGCGCATATCGACCATATGGTGCTGTTCTCCGGCGACGGCGATTTCCGTTCGCTGGTCGAGGCGATGCAGCGTCAGGGCGTGCGCGTTTCCGTGGTCTCGACGGTGGCGACCCAACCGCCGATGGTGGCCGACGAACTGCGCCGACAGGCCGACGAATTCGTCGACCTCACGCAACTGATGGCGCGCATCGGCCGCGATCCGGCGGAGCGGGCGGCGCGCCTCGCCGATCCCCGGCGCGGTCAGAACGCGTTCGCGCCGGGCCAGCAGCCGGTCGACGAAGTCGGGCGCGATTGAGGGGCGGAGCGCGTCGTGGCGTTCGACGCCAGTCCCCCCGCCGATTGTCAGGCCTGCGCGCGGCTGGCGCGATTTCGTCAGGCCAATCGCGCCGCATATCCGCAGTGGCGCAACGCGCCGGTCGAATCGTTCGGCGATCGCGACGCGCGCCTGCTCGTCGTCGGTCTGGCGCCGGGCTTACGCGGCGCCAATCGCACCGGACGGCCGTTCACCGGCGATTACGCGGGCGATCTCTTGTATTCGACGCTGCTCGATTTCGATTTCGCGCGGGGCGTCTACGACCGGCGGCCCGACGACGGACTCGCGCTCTGCGACTGCGCAATCGTCAACGCGGTGCGTTGCGTTCCCCCAGAGAATAAGCCGACGCCCGCGGAAATCGCCGCGTGCCGGCCATATCTCGCCGGCGCGATCCGTAGCCTGCCGCGCCTCAAGGCGATCGTCGCGCTGGGGCGGATCGCCCACGACAGCATATTGCGCGCGTTCGGCTTGCGCCTGTCGCGATTTCCGTTCGGTCACGGCGCGCGCCACGCCCTCGAGGGCGCGGACGTCGCCCTGTTCGATAGTTATCACTGTTCGCGTTACAATACCAACACGGGCGTGCTGACGCCGCCGATGTTTCACGCCGTCTTCGCGGCCGTGCGCGCTCGTCTCGGGTGAAAGGGCAGGCATCCCCGGATTCGCCCGATCGACGCCATTTCATCCCTCGCCTCCTGCGACCCGAGGCGAATGCCGCCATGTCAGCGAATTTCGCTTCGCCCGAGCATCGCGCCCTTATTCGCGCGCCAGGCTCTCTCCCGGGCCGGCTTCGGCCAAGGCCTTGCCGACCTCGAGGCCGAGATCGTCCATGGAGGTTTCCTCGCGCACCGTGAGGTCCTCGCCCTTGGCCTGACGTTCCGCCTGTTCGGGCGAACGCGCGACGTTGATCGTCACATACGCCTCGACCTCCGGATGCAAATGAACCGGCGTCTTGTGCAAGCCGAGCGTCTTGATGGGGTGCAATAGGGATATGTGGTTGCGATGGATGGGGAAGCCCGCGGCCGAAACGGCCTCCGCGATGTCGCGAGCCGACACCGACCCGTAGAGCTGCCCCGTTTCGCCGGCCTGGCGGATGATGATGAAGCTCTGTCCGTCGAGCTTGACCGACTTGTCCGCGGCGTCGCTCTTGAGTTCGTCGTTGCGCGCCTCGAGGAAGGCGCGCTGGCTCTCGAACTTCTTCTTGTTCGCGGCGGTCGCGCGCAGGGCCTTGCCGCGCGGCAACAGGAAATTCCGGGCGAAGCCGTCCTTGACGCGCACGGTGTCGCCCATGTGGCCGAGCCTGGCGACGCGCTCCAACAAAATCACGTCCATGACATTCTCCTTTGATCGACTTGTCAGTGAGATTCAGACTTTCGACTTGCTCGCCGCCGCGCGGGCGCGCAGCGACGCGAAGCTCTCGATCAGGCCGATGATCGCGATGGCCGGCAGGGTCCAATTCGAGCGTATGAGACAGCAAAAATAGAGCGCCGCGAGCAGCCAGGGGCGCATCGGCAGACCGCGCGACAGCGCGTGCAGCACGGCCAGTCCCTGCAGGACGAAGGCGGCGCCGAGGGCGCCGGCGACAATCCAGGCGAATTGGTTGGCTGGCGCCGGCAGGGCGAAGGCCAGCGCCAGCGCGGCCAGGACCAGGGCGGCCATCGGCGGCGGCAGGACGAGCGCGCTGGGCAGGTCGGGCCACGGCCGGCGCAGACGGCGCGACATCGCCGCCGAGCGCGCGGCCGCGTAAAGATTGACGCACAACATCAGCAGCGTCGAGCCAGCGATCGCGGCGGGCGAAAGGCGCACGATGTTCAGCGCGAATTCATTCGCGGTTTCGCCCTCGGGCAGAATCGCGCCGCCCCCGGTCGCCTCCTCGATCACGGGTTCGAGCGCGTCGGCGAGGGACTGCAAGCCCTTGTCATAGCCGCCGTAGACCATGATCAGCGCCGCGAGCGCGACCAGGCTGATGAGAGCGCCGAGCGCGGCGCCGAGCGTGACGATCGCGCCGACCGACATCCATTCCGACGGCGCTGCGGCGCCCTTGCCCCAGGGCAGGCGAGCGCCCGGCAGAATCGCGAAGGAAGCGAGCGCCCAACCGGGCACGGCGACGGTCAGCGCAAACAGCAAGCCCGATTGGGGGTCGACGACGAGCGCCGCGCAGGCGCAGGCGACAACGCACGCGAGCGCGCCGCCGAGGGCGCCCCAGCCGAGCGCGGCGATCATGATCGGCAACGGCGCAAGATAGGCCACCGCGATCGCCAGCGCCGTCCCCTTCACGGTGACGACGAACAACAGAGCGGAGGCGAGGCCGGCGCCGACGGGCACGCCAATTCGGTTCATCATGACTTTCACGCTGTCCCGCGGATTCCAGGCGGTTAGGGAAAGGCCGGATCGGTCGCCTTTCCCAACTCGTCCCGCGCTGAGAATCGCCCGCGCGGGACTGTTGTCATTGGCGCGCGACGGGCGCGCCCGCATTCGTCAACGAATGAGGTACGGCAGCAGACCCAGGAAACGCGCGCGCTTGATCGCCTGGGCGAGTTTGCGCTGCTTGGCCGCGCACACCGCGGTGATTCGCGAGGGCACGATCTTGCCGCGCTCGGAGATGTAGCGCGACAACAGACGCGTGTCCTTGTAGTCGATCTTGGGGGCGTTGGGCCCCGTGAACGGGCAGGACTTGCGGCGGCGGAAGAACGGGCGGCGGGGCGCAGTCGCCATCAGGGCGCTCCAGCTTGGGCGTCGTCACGCGGACGACGAGGACGCTCCGGACGCTCGCCGCGCTCGCTACGGTCGCCGCGATCGGGGCGGTCGCCGCGCGCGCGTCCGCCGCGCTCCTCGCGCTCGCCGTCGTCGCGCTTGCGCAGCATCGCGGACGGGCCGGCTTCGTGCTCATCGACGCGCAGGGTGAGATAGCGGATCACGTCTTCGTTGAGGCCGAGCTGACGCTCCAATTCGATGATCGCCGCGGCCGGCGCGTCGATATTGAGCAGGGTGAAATAGGCCTTGCGGTTCTTCTTGATGCGGAACGCCAGCGATTTCAGACCCCACGCCTCGACCTTGGAGACCGAGCCGCCGTTGGCGGCGATGGTGGCCTTGAGTTGTTCGGTCAGCGCTTCGACTTGCGGCGCGGTCACGTCCTGACGCGCCAGATAGACATGCTCGTAGAGAGCCATCGTGAGCCTTTCCCTAAGCGTTTCGGGCGTCCCACGCTGAGCCCTTCGAGCCCGTTTGAAAGGCTCGATGCGGATCGTTCGAAGGCGGGAACACGGGAAGCCGGGCGTTTCGCCCTGCCGCGCCAGAACTCAATAAAGCTCGGTCTCGGCCTTCCGTTCAGCCCCCAGCGGGACGCTTCGGTCGCGCGCTTATAGACGAGCGCGGGCGAAGCGCAAGGAAAATCCTTCGCTTTGGCGCTCGCGCTCAGGCGGGCGGCGCGAAACTCGTGACCCTGTCTTGCTGAAAATCGTAGAGTTTGCCGGTTTCGCTCCAGTCGGGCGAACAGATCGCGGCGATCTTGGGCGCCAGCTCTTCGGGCGTGCGCAGGGTCGCGGGATCTTCGCCCGGCATCGCGGCGGCCCGCATGCGCGTGCGCGAGGGGCCGGGATCGAACAGCATGACGCGGATCGGCGAGGTGTTGACGGTCTCGGCGGCGTAGGTGCGGGCGAGGGCGTCAAGCGCCGCCTTGGAGATCGCGTAGGGGCCCCAATAGGCGCGCAGCTCCGCGCGGCTTGCCGCCGCGGAGGTGACGAAGACCACCCGCCCGGCCGGCGATTGGCGCAGCAGCGGATCGAGCGCGCGGATCAAGCGCCAGTTGGCGGCCACGTTGAGGCTGAAGACTTCGTCCCATTGTTTGGGTTCGACGTGATGCAGCGGCGACAAGGGGCCGAGCGCTCCGGCGGCGCCGACGAGGACGTCGAGACGGCCCCAGCGCCGGAACAAGGCCTCGCCCAGCCGGTCGATCGCCGCATGATCGCGAAGATCGCAAGGAACCAGGGTGGTGGGATTTTCCGCCTCCGGCCGCATCGTGCGGATCGCGTCGTCGAGTTCCTCGAGCGCGCCCTGGGTTCGCGCCAGGGCGACGACATGGGCGCCGGAGGCGGCGAGGGCGAACGCGACGGCTCGGCCGATGCCGCGCGAGGCGCCGGTCACCAGGGCGACGCGGCCATTTGAAGTTTCCGGCAAGGGACTCATCCGTTTTCCCGAAGCGGTCCGCCCGGAGGCGCCGGGGCCGGAGCCGCGTAGCAGGCGCCGCGGCCCAGCGCCATCGCCGATATCGGACTTTCGCGGGAGAACGTGAATGCGGCGGCGCGTCGCGCCGAACGCGAGAAGACCGCAAACGACTTTCCTCTCGAGCGACTTTTGGTGTAACGTCGGCGGCGGGATCGCGGCGTTCACTCTCTCTTTCGAGCCATTCGCGCTGTTTCCTCGCGGGCGAGGCCCGCATGGCGTTCGCGGATCACGAGCATATCGGGGGCTGTCATGTCCGTAGCCAAGAGCGAGCGTCCGTCCGGGCGGACTGTCACCCGCGCCGACTTGTCGGAAGTCGTCTATCACCGCGTCGGGCTTTCGCGCACCGAATCGGCGGAACTGGTTCAGGCCGTTCTCGACGAGATTTGCGACGCGGCCGCGCGGGGAGAGACGGTGAAGCTCTCCTCGTTCGGCTCCTTCGTCGTCCGCTCGAAAGGCCGACGCATCGGGCGCAATCCGAAAACCGGCGTGGAAGTGCCGATCCTGCCGCGCCGGGTGATGGTCTTCAAGCCGTCCAACGTGTTGAAGTCGCGGATCAACGCAGAGCCCGCCGGCCGCGAAAGCGCCGGCTGAAGGAACGGGGACGAGGGGGACGCGATCACAGCGCCATGGACAAGAGCCCCGAAGCTTTCCGCACCATCAGCGAAGTCGCCGAAGACATGGACTTGCCGCAGCACGTGCTGCGCTTCTGGGAAACGCGATTTCCGCAGATCAAGCCGCTCAAGCGCGGCGGCGGACGGCGCTACTATCGGCCCGACGACGTCGAACTGTTGCGCGCGATCAAAGAGTTTCTCTACGGCGAAGGCTACACGATCAAAGGCGTGCAGAAGCTGCTGCGCGAGCAGGGCGCCGCCGGGCTCGTCAGAAGCGCCGCGCGAGGAGGTCCTCAAGCCGACAAGACGCGCCCGGGGGCCGAGGATTGGCGAGCGGGGGTCGAGGCGACCGATGCGCTTTCGACGCCGGCCCTCGATCCGCGAGCCGCGCCGGCCGCGGATTTGGCGGCGTTGCGCGCGATCCAGGCCGATTTGCGCGAGGCGGAGAGAATTCTCGCCCAGGCGCGCGCGCCGTAGGATCGTTTCGCGATCGCGCCGCCGCATTGCCAGCGCGGCGCGGGGCGCCTATAAAGCGCATCGTCGGAGTGTAGCGCAGCCCGGTTAGCGCACTTGTCTGGGGGACAAGGGGTCGTGGGTTCGAATCCCGCCACTCCGACCATTTGTCTACATAATATCAATGAGTTGGGAGAAACACAGTCGAGAGACTTTTGGCTCGTTTCTCCTTGCGGATGTGCTCGGGATACGAGGCCGGCTCGCGGGCGCGGCCTGCGAGTTGCGCTCGCCCCATCGGCAGAGGCGGGCGCTTCGAGAGGGCGCCGGCTTGGCGTCGCGCCTCGAACGGGCAGGGCGAAGCTGGAACGTTGGGCGGCGATCATGCGATTTTTTCGCCGGCGGGAAGGTTGGGGCCAGGGAGCCTGTTGCGAAATTGCGGCGCCTGCGGATGCGATTCCTCGGCAAACGACGATAAGCCGTTGCTTTTTGCAGCGACCCGCCAGGATTCCTCCCAAGGATCGACACAGGAGAGAGAAAACCTGGAATGCCGCAATCTTAACTCAACTTCATAACCCTTTCGTTAGTTCTGTTGCTTAGCCTAGGTCGTCAATAGCGCGCATAGCGGTAGGGAGCGACCAATGTCGGCATCGAATTCGTTCTCGCAAACATTCCGAACGTTGAATTTCCGCCATTCCCAGGCGCCGACGATCGACGGTTCGGATTCGTTCGACGCAGCGGGGTCCGACATTCCCGGCGCCCCCGATGGAGACAGTTACAACCTCAGCCTGTTGATCGTCCCGCCGAATCCGACGCCGGGTTCGGACGGTTCGGAACAACCGTCCCTGTTCTTCGGCGGCGCCAAGCTGACGCCGGGGGCGGGGTCTTCCGCCTCGGGGTCGAATCCCTCCTCGGGATCGTCGGTTTCGAGCGGGACTCCAACTACGTCCGCCTCGACGCCAGCCTCGACCATCCTCGCCAAGCTCAGCAACGCCGGCATCGAAGCCGACGTCGCCAAGCTGATGGTCAACGATTCGCTCAGCTACAGTTCGATGCTGACGATTCTTCAGGACGCGGCCGTCGGCGGCATGACCGCCAGCAAGTTCAGCACGCTTCAGACGCTCGCCTCGCTGCTCAACGCCTCCGGCGGCATCAGCACGTCGGCCTACGTCCAGCAGATCACCCAGGACGTCGTCGACGGCAACAGCGCCAACGCCACCTGGAACGGCGGCTCGTCGACCGCCACCAAGCTCGGCAACCTCAGCGCGACTTCGACGCAGACCCAGGCGACCGAGTTGATCGGGATGTGGTTCCTGGGAACCAACCTGCCGAGCATGAGCGTCTCGTCGATCGGCGAAGCGAATTACAACCCCACGTATCAGGCGACGACGGAGCCGCTCTACGGCACGAGCGGTGCGCCGGTCTACACCGACGTCAACCAAGGCTATCTCGGCGATTGCTACTTCATGTCCGCGCTCGCCGACGTCGCGCTGCAGGATCCGAGCGTGATCGAGAATATGATCACCAGCGACGGCAACGGCGCTTACAGCGTAGAATTCGTCGTCGACGGGCGGCCCGACTACGTCACCGTCAATGACGAGCTGCCGACGATGCAGAAGGGGTATTCCTGGGCGAACGGTTCGACGCTCGAATTCGCCAACGGCTCCCCCGAATGGGCGGAGCTGGTCGAAAAAGCCTACGCGGAGCTCAACGCCCAGACAGCGGCGCCGCACGGCGAAGAACTCAACCAGGCGAGCGACTCCTACGCCGGCATTGACGCCGGCAGCGGTTACGCCCTGACGGAAATCACCGGCCAAGCCGTCGACGACTACTCGTTCACCTCGAAGACGGCGGCTTCCACCTTTTCCGCCGACAACTCGCTGTTCGCCGCGGATTGGAGCTCGGGCGAGGAAATGCTCGTCGGCACGTCGAACATCGCCAGCGGCAATATCGTCTCCGACCACATGTACGAGGTCATCGGCTACACCGCCGGCACCAGCGCGGCCACCGACATGCTGACGCTCCACAATCCCTGGGGTTCGGCCTATTCGGGACCGTTGGCGATGACCTTCTCCATATCGCTCGCCACGCTCGCCGCCGACGACGTCACGATCTTCGCGACGATCGGCAAGGCGACCGTCTGACGGACCGAAGGTCACATCCATATTTTCGCCGAGCCGAACGTCTTTCGGCGTGAGCGCGCTCCGTTGGCGAGCGGCGTCGACTTCGATGTCGGCCATATGACAGTCGCGGCGCTGACCGCAACGAATGCGTCGGCCTGCCGCCGGTGGCGTCGGCCAAACCCTGCGCTTGTCGATCGAGCGCGCGGCGCCGAACCGCATAGCGTCATCGTCGGCGGCGCGTCCGGAATCGCATGGACGCGGGCGAAGCTGTCTGCAGCCCGACGCGCCCGTGTCGTGGTCGTCGGACGCGACCGCGAAAAGTCGCCGCCGCCGTGCGATCGCTGGGATCGTTCGGCGAGGGGGAAGCGTTCGACGCCGGCGTCGTGCTGGACGTCGACGGCGGCGCGCGAGGCGAGACGGCTGCCGTGGGATGCGAGTCGCATAATGTATATTATGGAACCATAAAAGCGACGCCGAGGGCGCGATCGCGCGGGCCGAGCGAAGGATCTCAGCCGCGCGGTGACGGTCGAGGACTTTCAAAATCCTTCGACGCGCATGCCGTCATGGGCGGGGACGACGCCTGCCGGCAGGCGCGCGCGCAGCGTCTCGTAGTCGAGATCGGTGTGCAGATTGGTGAGGATCGCGCGGCGCGGACGCATCGTCTCGATCGACGCCAGCGCCTCGTCGAGGTTGAAATGCGAGGGATGCGGCCGATAGCGCAGAGCGTCGACGATCCACACTTCGAGGCCTTCGAGAAAGCGTCGGCTCGCCGGCGGAATCCCGTTGAGGTCCGAGGTGTAGGCGAGGGCGCCGATGCGAAATCCGAGCGCGGCGATGTCGCCGTGATCGAGAGCGAAGGGCGTCGCCTCGATCGCGCCGCCCTGCCCTTCGATGACGCTGGGTTCGCCCGCCGTCAGCCGCCTCTCCTGCACGATCGGCGGATAGGAGCTTCCGGGCGGCGTCTCGAAAATATAGGAAAACTTCTTGTGCAGCGCCCGCGAAGTCGTTTCGTCCATGCGCAGGTCGATGCGGCCGCCCATCGCCAACGCGATCGGCCTCAAGTCGTCGATGCCGTGAGTGTGGTCGGCGTGCTCATGGGAAATCAGCACGCCGTCGAGACGCGCGACGCCGGCCTCGATCAGTTGCAGCCGCAGGTCGGGCCCTGTGTCGATGAGCGCCAGCGTCTTTCCCGCCGGCGCCTCGCGAGCGATCAGCGCCGAACATCGCCGGCGAAAGTTGCGCGGATTGGCCGGATCGCAAGCGCCCCAGCCTTGCGCGACGCGCGGCACGCCGGCGGACGATCCGCAGCCCAATATGGTCAGCGACAGGCTCAAGCGCCGCTTTCCCGGTTCGGCGCCATTTTGGCGAACAGCCGCAGCGCGTTGGCGCGCGTCGCGGCGGCGAGTTCGGCTTCGTCGACTTGCTTGAGGCCGGCGAGAACCCGCGCGGTTTCGACGACGAAAGCCGGCTCGTTGCGTCGGCCGCGATGGGGAACGGGCGCGAGAAACGGCGCGTCGGTTTCGATGAGCAGACGCTCGAGCGGGACGTCGCGCGCCAGCGCGCGCAATTCGCCGGAGTTCTTGAACGTGAGGACGCCGGAAAAGGAAAGGAAAAGGCCGAGCGCCAGGCCGGTCTCGGCGAGCGCGCGCGAGGAGGTGAAACAATGCAGAACCGCCGAGAAGGCGCCGAGCGATATTTCCTCGCGCAGGATCGCCGCGACGTCGTCGTCCGCCTCGCGGGCGTGGATGACCAGCGGCAGGTCGAGTTCGCGCGCGAGGCCGATCTGGGCGCGAAAGACCTTCTTGGCGACATCGGCCGGCGCGAAATTATAGTGATAATCGAGCCCCGCCTCGCCGATGCCGACGCACTTGGGGTGGGCGGCAAGAGCGCGGATCGCGCCCGCGTCGGTCTCGGGCTCCTCGCCCGCCTGATGGGGATGGGTGCCGATGGTGAAATAGATGGGGGCGAAGCGCTCGGCGATCGCGGCGAGTTTTGCACCCTGCGCGACGCGGGTTGAGATCGTCACCATGCGCTCGACGCCGGCGGCTTCAGCGCGCGCCACGATGGCTTCGATTTCGCCGGCGAAATCGGGGAAGTCGAGGTGGCAATGGCTGTCGATGAGCTTCATGCGACGCATGCCCCCTTCCTCCCTTGCGGGGGAAGGCGCCGCGCCGCAGGCGCGATGGATGACGGGTCGCGCCGATAGGCGCGCGGAGACGAGGCGCCGGCGCGCCGACCCCTCACCCCCCACCCCTCTCCCGCAAGGGGAGAGGGGAGCCGCGCGCCTCGTCTCATGACGCTCCTCATATCGCCGCCGCCTCGGGCTCGACATAGCGCGGAAACACTGGCGATGGGGGGGGCAATTTCCTGCGAACCTTTAGTCGATGAGGGGCCTTTATCCTCCAAAATGGATCGCTGACGTCGACGCCATCGACGTTAATCTCGACCGCCCGGAAATCGCGTTCTTGCGGCGGCACGGCAAGCAAGTCGAGCAATTTGCTCATCGCCGCCGGCATGACGGGCTGCAGCAAAATCGCGGCGATGCGCAAAACCTCGATTGTCGCAAAGAGCACGACTCGCATTTCGCCTGGGTCGGTCTTGGCCAGCTTCCACGGCTCGCGGCTGGCGAAATATCGGTTGGTCCGCGCGATGGTCTCGAACACGGCGGCGATGTATTGATGTAGGGCGAAGTCGCCCATGTGAAAGCGCACGGTCTCAAGGAGGGAATCGGCGACGATCAGCAATTCATTTGTCTCGTTGTCGATCGGGCCCATTGGCTCGCGCCAGTCCGGCACGGCGCCGCCGCAGTTCCTGGCGATCATCGACAGCGAGCGTTGGGCGAGATTGCCGAGATCGTTGGCGAGATTGGCGTTGATGCGCTGCACGATCGCCTCGTGCGAATAATTGCCGTCCTGGCCGAACGGGACCTCGCGCAGAAAGAAGTAGCGCAACTGGTCGAGACCGTAGTCCGCGATGAGGCTCGCCGGGCTGACGACGTTGCCCGTCGACTTCGACATTTTCTCGCCGCGGTTGAACAGGAAGCCGTGGACGACGATCTGCCGCGGCAGCGGCAGTTTCGCCGACATCAAGAACGCCGGCCAATAGATCGCATGGAAACGCGTGATGTCTTTGCCGATCACATGCGCGTCGGCGGGCCAGAACTTCCACCGCGGCCCGTCGTCGGGAAAGCCGGTCGCGGTGATGTAGTTGGTCAGCGCGTCGACCCAGACGTACATGACGTGGCGGGGATCGCCGGGAACCGGCACGCCCCAGTCGAAGGTGGTGCGGCTGATCGAGATGTCGGCGAGCCCGCGCCTGACGAAGGCGACGATTTCGTTGCGATATTCTTCCGGCGTGATGAATTCGGGATTGGCCTCGTAATGCGCGAGAAGCTTGTCGGCATAGGCCGATAGCCTGAAGAAATAGCTCTCCTCTTCGACCCATTGCGCCGGCGCGCCGCTCGGCGCGAGCTTGGCGCCGTTCGGCCCATCCGTCAGTTCGTCTTCGACGAAATAGGCTTCGTCGCGCACGGAATACCAGCCGGCGTATTTGGACAAATAGATGTCGCCGTTGGCCTTCATCCGTTCCCAAATCGCCTGAACGGCGCGCTTGTGCCGCTGCTGCGTCGTGCGCACGATGTCGTCGGCGCGCGCGTTCAGCGCCTCGCCCATCGCCTCGAATTGCGCGGCGATCCCGTCGACGAAGGCCTGCGGCGTCACGCCTTCTCGCATAGCGGTCTGCTGCACTTTGAGGCCATATTCGTCCATGCCGGTGACGAACAGCGTCTCGCGACCGTCGAGGCGCATGAAGCGCTGGATGGCGTCGGTGGCGATGCGCTCGTAGGCGTGGCCGATATGCGGCGCGCCGTTGGCGTAGGGGATGGCGGTGGTGATGTAAAAACGTTGGTTTGCGCTCATGCCAGCCGTCCTAGAGTATTTTTCGCGGCTTGAAAATGCGCCGCGCGCGCGCTTCGCTCGCTGCTAGAGGAACCGCGCGCGGGCCGAGATTTCCTCGAAAACCGCGAGCACGTGCAGCTTGCGGTCGAGGTTCAACGCCTCGGTCTCGCGCGTCGAGGCGCGGACTTTGTCCCAAATCGTCGTCAGGGCTTCGCGCGCGGCGGGCGAAGCGTCGCTGCGCGCCCGCGCCGCGAGCCAGTCGTAGAGCGCGGCGGTCAGCGCCTCGAACGCGTCGCCGGCGGCGCGCCCGCTCACCGCTTCCGCGAGTTGGTGGATCGCGCGCGGATCGGCGTTCGGCAATCGCGCGATCGCGGCGTCGATCAAGGCGCCGACGCCCTCGGCTTCGGGATCGAGCCGGCGCAGGGCTTCGCGCACCGAGCCGTCGGCGCGCCTGGCGGCGGCTTCGCGCGCTTTAGGGTCCGTGGCGTTCCAGGGCGGGCCGAGGCCTACGACGACGTCGCCGATCTCAACGGGCGAAAGCCGCTCCAGCAGCAAGCGACGGCAGCGCGAGCGGATCGTCGCCAGCACCTGCCCCGGCCGATGCGCGACGATCAGGATCAGCGACCGCTGCGGCGGCTCCTCGATCACCTTCAGCAAGGCGTTTGCGCCGTTGGGATTGAGTTCGTCGGCGCAGTCGACGATGGCGACGCGCCAGCCGCCGAACGCCGCGGACATGTGGAACATGTCGAGGCCGGCGCGGATGTCGTCGACGCGAATTTCCGCGCGGAACCTTTTCAAGTCTTGATTCCATTCCCGGCGCATCAACGCGAAATCGGGGTGAGCCATCGCCGCGAGCTGGCGGGCGACGGGATGATTGGGGACGACCGCCAGATTCGTCGCCGCGCGCACGGCGGGCGCGTTCGGATCGGGGTTCGCGAGCACAAAACGAGCGAAGCGCCAGGCGAGCGTCGCCTTGCCGATCCCCTCGCGCCCGCCGATCAGCCAGGCGTGAGCGAGCCGCCCCTCGCGGTAGGCGCCGAGCATTTCGGCCTCGGCGGCGGCGTGACCGATCAGCCGCGTCGCCAGGCGTGGATGCGGCGCGCCGGGGAAGGCGTCGCTTTCGGGCGGCGCGTCCAGCGGGGCTTTGCTCATCGCGCCTCCGCTATCCGCTTCAGCGCGCCGGCCAAACGCTCGCGAACGACGGCCCAGATCGCCTCGGCGACTTCGTCCTCCCCGGCGCCGGCGTCGATGACCGCGCAGCGCCCCGGTTCTGCGCGCGCAATCGACAGGAACGCCCGGCGCAGCGTCTCGTGAAAGGCGAGGCCTTCGCCTTCGAACCGGTCCGCCTGTTCGCCAGGGCCGCGTCGGGCCGCGGCGCGGGCGAGGCCCTCGACGACCGGCAGGTCCAAAATCAAAGTCAAATGCGGCCGGCAGGCGCCGACCACGACGCGCTCCAGGCTGGCGAGCAATTCCGGGTCCAGTTGGCCGGCGGCCCCCTGGTAAGCGCGCGTCGAATCGGCGAAGCGGTCGCAAACCACCCAGTCGCCGCGCCGCAGCGCCGGCCTGATCGTATTGTCGATGTGGTCGATCCGCGCGGCGCTGAACAGCAGCGCCTCGCCCACGGCGCCGAACCGCTCGGCGGCGCCGGAGAGAATGACTTCGCGCAAAGCTTCGGCGTCGGGCGACCCGCCCGGCTCGCGCGTAAGAACAACCGCGAGCCCGAGTTCCTGCAGACGCTCGGCGAGCCGACGGGCCTGTACGGATTTGCCCGCGCCCTCCCCGCCTTCCAGCGTTATGAACCGGCCCTTCGCCGGCGCGCGGCGCATCAATTTCTCGCGAAGGCGCTGCGGATCAGGTTAGTGGCGAACTCGATTCCGGCGTCGAAAGCTCGCTTGCTCAAGCCGCCGAGGGGAACGGCTGCCTGGGTCTTCAGCGGCGCGTCGAGCGCCAGAGTCTGTCCGCGCCAGACCTTGAGCCGCGCGACCTCGACGCCGGCGGCGACCGGCGCCGTCAGCGGGCCGACATAGACGATCTTCGCGGTCAGCTTGTCTTGCGAGCCGCGCGCGAGAAAAACCTTGACCGGTTGATCGCAAGCCAAGGGGACTTCGCTCTGCTCGCCGCCGTAGACCGACGCCGTTCCGATCGTTTCGCCCGGCTGGAACAATACGCGCGGGTCGAACGAACGAAAGCCCCAGTTGAACAGTTTGCGCGACTCCTCAGCCCGCTCGGCCGCCGTCTTGAGCCCGTTGAGAACAAGAATCAACCGCTGGCCGTTCTGCGCCGCCGAACCGACCAGACCATAGCCGCTCTCGGGCGCATCCCCGATCATCAGGCCGTCGGCGCCGATGTCCATGTTGAGCAGCGGATCGCGGTTGAGTTGGCGGATCTTGTTCCAGGTGAACTCCTTCTCGCCGAAATAGTGGTAATCGTCGGGGTAATCGCGAATGATGTGGGCGGCAAGGAGCGCCATGTCGCGCGGGCTCACGCGTTGCCGGGGGTCGCTTATCCCCCGCGCATTGGCGAAGGTCGAATGATTCATGCCGAGTTCGGCGGTGCGCTTGTTCATGAGATCGGCGAAATTGTCCTCCGTTCCGGAAATGCCCTCCGCGAGCGTGAGCGCCGCGTCGTTGCCGGACTGAACGATGAGGCCTCGCAGCAGGTCCTCGATGCGCACTTCGCTATGGATGTCGAGAAACGTCGCCGGCCCGTGCGAGTGCGCGCCGCCGGTGCGCCAGGCGTGTTCCGAAACCGCGAACGTGTCGTCGAGATGCAGGCGCCCTTCCTTGAGTTCGTGGAACACGATCTCCGCGGTCAGCAGCTTGGCGGTCGCAGACGGCGTCATCGCTTCGTCGGCGTTTTTCTCGAACAGCACCGCGCCGCTCTCGAAGTCGACGAGCAGCGCGAAGGGCGCGGAGGACTGAAAGCTTTGCGCGCGTAAAGGCGAAGCGGTCAGGACGAATCCCAGCAACGTCGCGGACAACGCCAGGGCGAAGCGGTGAGCAAGCAAGGCCGATCCTCGTCGGCGCGGCGAAAGAAATGCGGCGCTCGCTCCGTTCTTGCATCGCATTTGAAGACAAATCAACGATCGCGCCGAGTTTGGCCGCCGCGCTTACCGATCGTTCGCGAGGGAATCCGCGGATCGAGGCGCCTCGCCTTGCTCGATCAGCTTTGCGAAGGGGTCGCGCCGCAGCAGGCGAGCCGCCGCGCCGTCGCTCTGCGCGAAATAAAGCGCCCGATCGCCGGCGAGGGCCTGCCGGACGGGCCGGCGCGGCGGAAGGGACGGCGCCAAGGCGACCGGTCCGATCGTGCGGGCGATTGCGCCCAAGTCGAACGGCCGCGACGGCGGCGGCGGCGCTTTCAACAATTTGGCATTGGGCGCAGTGGCGGCGAGGGCTGGTTCGGCGGCCGGCTCGGGCGCCGGAGCCGGCGGCGGCGCGGCAGGCTTGACGAAGCTCGGCAGGAATGAAGTCGGAGTCTGCGAGGCGACCATCGCCGGCGCGCCGCTCGGCAGGCCGTCGATCGTCGCCGGCGCGCCGTTGGTGCGCAAGCTCGCGAGCAGCATCGAATCGTCGGACCCTTCGAGCGGGGCGCGGCCGACATATTCGACTTTCACCTTCGCGGTGCCGACGCCCTTGAAGTCGAGCACGTCGGCGACCCGCGAGGACACGTCCATGACGCGCCCGCCGTGAAAGGGGCCCCGATCGTTGACGCGCACGATGATCGAATAGCCGTTGGCGAGATTGGTGACTCTCGCGTAGCTGGGCAGAGGCATGGTCGGATGCGCCGCGGTGAACGAGCGCATGTCGTAGATCTCGCCGTTGGCGGTGCGCCGGCCATGGAACGCGTCGCCGTACCACGAGGCCAAGCCGACGGCGCTGTAAGCGGAATACTCGCGGGGGTAATAAGCGCGCCCGGCGATCATGTATGGATGGCCGACGAGATATTGCCCGCCGCCGCGCGGCACCGGCTGGCCGTCCGCGACCATCCGGGGGCTCGCGGGACCATATTTGGATTGTGAAAAATATTCATTGCCGTTGCGGCGGGCATGCGGGGAAGGCGGTTGCGCGCAGCCCGCCACCGTCGCCGCGACCAGCGCCACGGCGCCCGCGCGGCGCCAGGGTCCAAAGCTCGCCTCGACGCCAAACATTCGGGCGGCGAAAATCATCGACCCAAACTCGCCACGGCTGCGCCACGACAACGCGCCCGCCCCTCGCCGAAGAGACTGCCTTGGCGGAAGCAAGGTTCAGCATACATGCCGGTCGCCACTTTGTCCCGACTTCGTTTCCAAGAACTTAACGCGTCCGCTGTCATTGCGCGAAATCAATCCGCGCGATCTTGCCAGCGCCGCCTTCACGAGACAAATGCGCCCGCGCGCAACAGCGCTCAACGCCAATGCTCGCTCAGCCAAGTCACCGGACGCACGCTCTTATAGGCTTTCTTGTACCAGGGCGCCG
This sequence comes from Roseiarcus sp., assembly GCA_050015935.1. Classification (GTDB taxonomy): domain Bacteria; phylum Pseudomonadota; class Alphaproteobacteria; order Rhizobiales; family Beijerinckiaceae; genus Roseiarcus. The sequence continues at coordinate 15,768 of JBEKAL010000002.1, read as the reverse complement.
GCCATTTGCCCTTCGCCGCTTCGTGCGGCCGCGGATGGCCGGTGAAAACGACGATGCGGGCGCCCGGGGGGATCTCCACATTTTTCCAATGATTGAATGGAAAACGCGGCATCATCGTGGCTTTGAAGCTCGGACACCATTCGCTCGGCCAAAAAACCAACGGCAGGCCGGATTCGCGGGTCAGATAGACCTGCTCGTTCGAATAGAGCCGACGCTTCTCCAGAGGCGCCTGTTCGAAATTGTCGACGAGATGCGGCGCGCCGCCGGCGGGAAAGCGCATGACCGAGGAATTGCCGCTGTCTTTCGATCCCCAATCGCGGATGATGGCGAGCTTGCCGGGATCGAGATCGAAGAACGGGTCGAGCGGCCCGACGACCACGACGTCGAGATCGAGAAACAGCATGTCGCCGGCGACGCCGATGTCGCGCGACCATAACGCCAGCTTGCGCCACGGACTGAGGCCTAGGCCTGCGGCGGGCAACTTGATCGGCGGAATCGGCCTCGCCTCGATCCCTGCGTCGAGCCCGGTCGAATCGTCGGTGAAGGCGATGAAGCGCGTCGGCCGCGCAATATTGCGCATGACGGCGCGATAGAGGCGGTTGGCGTAATCGACGGGAAACCCTGTCCCCCAACGGATGCAAGCGACGGTCTGCAGGTTTGGCTCCTCGAGAGGTCTCGCGACTCGGCCCCAAAGAAGGGGCCGCGACGCGACGTCGGGCTGGCGACTCCGGCAGGGCTCGAACCTGCGACCTGCCGCTTAGAAGGCGGCCGCTCTATCCAGCTGAGCTACGGAGCCCGCGCCTCGTTTGCCCTTGCGTCAATGCGACCACGGCACGACCCGGTCGGACCGAAAGTTGTCGGAGTAGGATACGGTCTTGCGCTGAGGAAGCTTGGGCTCTTCGACGCGATAGGCGACGCCGTTGCGCGTGGCGTAGGCGATCGCCTCGTCCTTGCTGTCGAAACGCAGCCTCACCTCCGCCTTCATGTCGGTGGAGCTCGTCCAGCCCATCAGCGGCTCGATGCGGCGGGGCGATTCCGGCTCGTATTCCAGAATCCACTGGTCCTTGGCCTGGCCCGACTGCATCGCGTTGCGGGCGGGCAGATAGATGCGTGCGGTCATGTGGCGTTCGCCTGTCCTCTCAGCGACTCGATCGTGACTGGTCGGGGCAGCAGGATTCGAACCTGCGACCTGAAGTACCCAAAACTTCCGCGCTACCGGGCTGCGCTATACCCCGATATCGGGGCCGTGGCTAACATGCGCGGCGCCGGGGAACAAGAGCGCGCGCCTCATCCGCCTCGCGAGTTTGCGTTCGTCGAGAGGTATCGTATACCCCGCGACGTTCCAGCAGGAAGCGAGGCTTCATGGCGAGGATCGTCCACGCCTCAAACTTCAGCCGCAAGGCCAAGGGCGCTTTTCAGCACGCGGTCGAGCACAAGATCACCAACGGACTGATTCGCAATGGCCACGCGGTCTCGAACTTTTCCGACCGCGACGTGGCCAGGGCCGGAACGCTTCTGGGCCATCGCGCCTTCGGCGCCCGCGCGGCCAACCGCGCCTTTCGCGAATTTTGCCGGAGCGTCGCGCCCGAATTGATCGTGCTCGGCCACGCCGACGTCATCAGTCCAGCCACGCTGTCGGACCTCAGAAGCGAACTTCCGCACGTGCGGATCCTCCAGTACAACGTCGACCCGCTGTTCGAAACGGAGAACATCGCCGCGATCCTGTCGAAAATCGACGTCGTCGACGCGACGCTCATCAGCAGCGCCGGCGAGGCGCTGCGGCCGTTCTACAAGCCGGGAAGAATTGTCGCGTTCATGCCCAATCCCGTCGATTTTTCGATCGAATGCGGGCGCAATCACGAGCGCTCCGACCTGCCCTACGATCTGTTCTACGCCTGCGGCAACGAGAACGATCCGCGCTTCGTTTGCGGCCGCGATTGGACGTCGACCGAGCTGATCGCGCACATCGCGAAAAACCTGCCCGAGCTGCGGATTCTGTCTCCCGGCGTGCGCGGCCATCCGCAGCTCGCGGGAGGAAAATATCAGCGGGCGCTGGAGTCGGCGGCGATCGGCCTGAACGTGAGCAAGCGCAACGACGTGCTCCTCTACTCGTCCGATCGCATCGCCCAGCTCGCAGGCAACGGCCTGGCGACGCTCGTCGACCGGGCGACCGGCTACGAGCGCCTCCTGGCGGAGGGCGAGTTCGTATATTTTTCGACGATCGACGAACTTCTGGAAAAGCTGCGCAAGCTGGCCGGCGATCCGGCGCACCGGCGGAGCGTCGCGGCGGCCGGCCGCGCGCGCTACCACGCGCTGTTCAACGAGCAGGCGGTCGCCAAATACATCGTCGACATCGCGTTCGGGCGTCTCGACGAAACGGCTGCGCCCTGGCCGACCCTGCACGCCTTTTGAGCGGAGTCGAACCGCCGAAGAAATTTTCCGTTCGGCGCGAAAGCCGCCGTGCATCGTGACGGCGCGGGATCGCGAATGCGCCCAAATGCATCGAGAGACCCTTGCTTTGCCGGTTCGGCGCGTGGGCGATTCCGTCGAGGGGCTCGGCGCCGTTTACGCCTTCCTCCCTCGGCGGCGGTTGTCGCGGCCCGCCCTCATTTCTCCGGCAGGTTCAGCCGGATGTGCAGCTCCCGCAATTGCTTCGGCGTCGCGTTCGAAGGCGCGCCCATGAGAAGGTCTTCGGCGCGCTGGTTCATCGGGAACAGCACGATTTCGCGCAGATTTTCCTCGCCCGCCAGCAGCATGACGATGCGGTCGACGCCCGGCGCGATGCCGCCGTGCGGCGGCGCGCCGCACTGGAAGGCGCGATACACGCCGCCGAACTTCTCCAGCAGCGCCTCCTCGCCATAGCCGGCGATCTCGAACGCCTTGCGCATGATGTCGGGGCGATGGTTGCGGATCGCGCCCGACGACAATTCGACGCCGTTGCAGACGATGTCGTACTGGAAGGCCAGGATTTCGAGCGGGTCCAATTCGCTCAACGCGGCGAGGCCGCCCTGCGGCATCGAAAAGGGATTGTGGGAGAAGTCGATTCGCTTCTCGTCCTCGTTCCATTCGTACATCGGGAAGTCGACGATCCAGCAGAACTTGAAGACGTCTTTTTCGCAGATATCCAAATCATTGCCGATGCGGATGCGCGCCGCGCCCGCGAGCTTGGCGGCTTCGGCCTCCTTGTCGCAGGCGAAGAACACCGCGTCGCCCGATTTCAGGCCGGCGGCCGCGACGAGCGCGCGCTGCGCTTCGGCGGGCAGGAATTTTGCGATCGGCCCCTTGCCGGCGAGGGCCTCGCCCTGCCCTTCGAAAATGATGTAGCCCAGACCCGGCGCGCCCTCGCCCTTCGCCCACTCGCTGAGCTTGTCGAAGAACGAACGCGGCTGCTTGGCCGCGCCCGGCGCCGGAATGGCGCGCACGACGCCGCCGGACTTGATGACCGCCTTGAACGCGTTGAAGGTCGCGTCGTCGCGCGCGAAGACGTCGGTCACGTCGGCGATGCGGATGGGATTGCGCAGGTCCGGCTTGTCGACGCCGAACTCCAGCATCGCCTGCTTATATGGGATCAGCGGAAACTTCTGCGTCACCGGCTTTCCCCCGCCGAATTCCTCGAACACGCCGCGTAAGACCGGCTCGACCGCCGCGAACACGTCCTCCTGGGTGACGAAGCTCATTTCGATATCGAGCTGGTAGAACTCGCCGGGGCTGCGGTCGGCGCGCGCGTCTTCGTCGCGAAAGCACGGAGCGATCTGGAAGTAGCGGTCGAAGCCGGCGACCATGACGAGCTGCTTGAACTGCTGGGGCGCCTGCGGCAGCGCGTAGAACTTGCCGGGATGGATGCGCGAAGGCACCAGGAAGTCGCGAGCGCCTTCCGGGCTCGACGCGGTCAGGATCGGGGTCTGGAACTCGAAGAAGCCCTGCCCCTTCATGCGCGCGCGCAACGAATCGACGATGCGCCCGCGCAGCATGATGTTGGCGTGCAGCTTCTCGCGCCTCAGATCGAGAAAGCGGTATTTCAGCCTGATGTCCTCGGGATAGGGCTGGTCGCCGAACACCGGGAGCGGCAGCTCGCCGGCCGGGCCCAGCACTTCGATCTCGCGCACGTAGACTTCGACGTAGCCAGTCGGCATGTCCGGGTTTTCCGTGCCCGGCGGGCGCCTGCGCGCCTTGCCGTCGACGCGGACGACGAATTCCGAGCGCAGCTTCTCCGCCAGCGCGAAGGCCGGCGAATCCGGATCGACGACGCATTGCGTCAGGCCGTAATGGTCGCGCAGGTCGATGAACAGAACGCCGCCGTGGTCGCGGATGCGGTGACACCAGCCGGAAAGACGGACCGCCTGGCCCTCTTCAGCGAGGCCGAGCGCGCCGCAATTGTGGGTGCGGTAACGATGCATGGCTTCCACTTCTTTGCTAAATCCTGACGACCCGAACACCGCGCGGTGCGTAGCGGAAAAAGCGAGGCGGGGAAAGCGCCGGACAGGAAAGCGCTTTGGCGAAAGCGGAATCGTGGTATTTTTTTCGCCCCGCCGCGCGCTCGGCCGCCGAGCCCCGCGAAAGGATTCGCCGGTGTTCCCGTCCCTTCTCGTCGACCGCGCCGCCGCGTTGATTGGGCGCTGCCGCGCCCTCGGTCTCAAGCTCGCGACCGCCGAATCCTGCACCGGCGGGCTGCTCAGCGCCCTGCTGACGGAAATACCGGGTTCGTCGGCGGTTTTCGAGCGCGGCTTCGTCGTCTATTCCAACGAAGCCAAGCAGGAGACGCTCGGCGTTTCCCCCGAGGTTCTCTCCGCCCACGGCGCGGTCAGCGAAGCGACGGCGCGCGCGATGGCGCTCGGCGCCCTCGCCCATTCCGGCGCCGAGATCGCGCTGAGCGTCACCGGAATCGCCGGCCCGAACGGCGGCACGGTCGAGAAGCCGGTCGGGCTCGTCCATTTCGCCTGCGGGCGACGAGGCCGTCCGACATTTGCGCTTGAACGGCGCTTCGGCGCGCTGTCGCGATCGGCGATCCGCCTCGCCTCGGTGGAGACCGCGCTCGAACTGATTGAGGCGGCGGTCGCGGACGATCAGCCGGCTTTGCGCCCGTAGATCAAGTCGGCGCGCGCCTCGAAGGCGGCGGAGAATCGACGGAAAGCAGCGTCGAACACCGATCCCATCAGCACGCCGAGCGCGCGACTGCGAAACTCGTAGGCGATGAAGAATTCCACCGTGGAGAACCCAGGCCGCGGATCGTCGCGGAAATTCCAGATGTTCTTTAGGCGGCTGAACGGCCCGTCGACATATTCGACGAGAATTTTCAGCCGCGGCCGGTCGAGCGTGACGCGGCTGGTGAATTTCTCGTGGATCGCGCGATAGCCGACTTCCATGTCGGCGACGAGGACCTCGACGCCTTGGTCGTCCGTGGTCCGGCGGCGCACGCGCAGCGCCTGGCACAGCGGCACGAATTCGGGATAACGCTCGACGTCGGCGACGAGATCGAACATCGCTTTGGCGTCATGGCGCACGCGCCTCTCGTTGTGAAACGACGGCATGGGGGGTCAACCCATCCCGATGACGCAGGCGTCGAGCGCCGCGAAGATCGCCGCCGCGACCAGCGTCGTCCACAGCGCAGCGCGCGCGAGGCGCGGCGCGACCGGCGCGCCGGGGTCCGAGCCCGCCGGCGCTGGGTCGACCCCCGCCTCCTCGCGCGAGCGGGCGCTGAACGGCAGCACCGCGAACAGCGCCACCCACCAGATCGTGAAAAAGACCGCGATCGACAGCGGCGCCGACATCAAGGCGCTCCCAACGTCGATCGGCGGCGTCCGGTCGCCATGTTATTTCGCCGGTTCCTGCGCCGGCGCGGCGGGCGCGGGAGCGGCGGGCGTTCCGCCGCCGGGTTGGTTTTGCATCTGCTTGAGCTGGTCGAGCAGGCTGCCCGGCGCCGGCGCCTTCTTCGTGTCGGGCGCGCTCGAAGAGGCCGGAGCGGCGCTGTCGAGGATCGAACGCGGCGCGCGGCTCCAGCCGGCGATAATCGACATCAGGATCGAGGTCACGAAGAACATCGTCGCCAGGATCGCGGTGGCGCGCGAAAGCGCATTGGCCTGCCCGCGCCCGGTCATGAAACCGCCCCCGCCCCCCGTCCCGAGCACGCCGCCCTCCGAGCGCTGCAGCAGCACGACGGCGACAAGGGCGATCACCACCAGGAGGTGAATGACGATCAGCACGGTTTGCATGAAGACGATCCTCGGGGGCCGCGCGAGCGCGGGCGGCGCAGGCTGGTGAATGGCGGCGCTCCTAGCACGACGCAACCGGCGCGTCCATGTTCACGGGGCGGGCGATCCCGTGACCACGCCCGAAGGGCGTTCGGTTGAGATGGGCTCGCAACCGGCTTCAGAGCGCGCGTAACCGATCCGCACAAAGCTCAACGCCCAAACCCCGGCGTATCGCGGCGGTGAAGCTCATCGCGCAATCGTTTGCGCATGGTCGCATCCTCGCTCGCTTGGCGCCGCCGTTCAACCGAGCCGGCCCGGCGAACCTTGACCGACCGATAAGTGGACTTTCCGCCCGGCGGCGACGAAACTCGCCGAGGATCGGGAGAGACCGTGACGAGACGAGAGAACTGGCCGGCTTTGTCTGAACAGTATCGGCGTGGCTGGGTTGCAGGCCCCTCGTCGATTTGGCGCGACAAGTCGCTCGCGACGGCGACGCTCGTCGTCGAGCGACCCCCGCATAAATCCATACGCGACTTTCCCGCTTACGGCTTCCGCCCTGGACCTCGCAAACCGACCCGCGACCCCCCGCTCACGCGTAGGTCGCGGCGATCGCCATGAAATCGGCCGCCTCGAGGCTGGCGCGGCCGACGAAGGTGCCGTCGACGTTGGGCAGGCCGAGCAATTCGCGGGCGTTGGTAGTGTCTCAGTTTGAAATTTGAGGGGCTTGACAAGCGCTCGCATCGCGCTCGCGCGGTCATGAACGGGCGGATTGCGACTGGCGAGATCAAATCGGCGCCAATGGGCGTACCAAACGCCTATCGAGCGATGGAAGGCAACAATTGGCCACAAAGGTAGTTGACGCCGCATTCATGCGCGGCTTGACGTTTGTTCTCCTTTCGTTCTACCATTCACGAATCGTCAACTTATCCACAGCGGGGGCTTGCCACGCTTAGCGCTAAGCATTACGTTGGACCCAATCGTGAGTGAGTCGGCGTCAAATGTCCAAGGACCTTCTGAATCCCGAAAAGGCGTTGATTTTTCGGATCGTTCATCGGGACAACATGCTGGAAATCTTATCGCATGGATGCCGTTGCCGCAATACAGCCGACAGAGCAAGATACGTGGAAATAGGCAACCAAGAGCTAATTGTGAAGCGCACGGGTCGCGTGGTTCCATGTCCGCCGGGCGGAACCTTGAGCGATTACGTGCCGTTTTACTTTACTCCGTATTCGCCGATGCTTTATAATATTAAGACTGGATTTAATGGAATACAGAAACGTCCATTGGACGAAATAGTAATACTGGTTTCATCGCTGCGTTTTCTTCGCGAAAACGATATACCTTTTGTTTTCTCGGATCGGCACGCCTTCTTGAAGACAGCGATGTTTTCGTCAGACTTGGCGCACTTGGACCGAATAATCTGGGAAACGCTACAAGAGAAAAATTTCCGGAGAGATGATTTAGAGCGATTCGAGAAATATCAAGCGGAAGCTCTTGTTCATAAGCACGTTCCCCTGGAAGCGTTGCTGGGGGCCGCTTGCTACAATGAGGCGGCAAAGTTGGCCTTGAAAAAGGATATCGATTCGAGGGGACTGCCGCTTAAGGTCATCGCTCAACCCACATGGTATCTGTGATGCTCACATTCACTAAGGGAAATCTCCTGGATGCCGATGCCGAGGCGTTGGTCAACACTGTCAATACCGTTGGTGTAATGGGCAAAGGCGTCGCCTTGATGTTCAAAGAGGCGTTCCCCGAGAACTTTAAAGCTTATGAACGCGCCTGCAAGAAGAAGCAAGTTCGTCTGGGAACGATGTTCGTCACGGAAAGGGCAAGCCTAATTGGCCCACGGTGGATCATAAATTTCCCCACTAAGGGGCATTGGAGATATCCGTCCAAGATTGAATGGATCGAGCGAGGGCTCGATGACTTGAAGCGTTTCATCGTGGAAAACAAAATTCACTCTATTGCGCTTCCCCCGCTGGGAAGCGGCAATGGTGGGCTTGATTGGCAGATAGTTCGCGAGGTAATCGACAAGAAATTAGCGTCACTCGACGGCGTACAGATAATAGTGTACGAGCCGACTGAGAAATATCAGAATGTCGCGAAGAGGAGTGGCTTGGAAAAGCTTACGCCTGCGCGGGCACTTATTGCGGAGCTTGTTCGTAGGTATTCTATTATTGGATTTGAATGCACGCTTCTGGAAATACAGAAACTGGGTTATTTTCTTGAGAGAGGCGTTGATGCGTTAAATCTGGAAAATAGGCTAAAATTCGTGTTTGCAGCCAACAAATTCGGGCCTTATTCAGACAAGCTCGCGCACTTATTGGACGGCTTGGATGGCAGTTATCTCCATTGCGACAAGAGGCTCGCCGATGCCGGACCCTTTGACGTGATTCGGTTTGATGATGCAAAAAAAGACAAAGTCGCTGCCTATCTGACCTCGCCTGACGCCAAAACATACCGCCAGGCATTGGAGGCGACGGCCGAATTGATTGACGGTCTGGAATCCCCCTTTGGCATGGAATTGTTAGCCACCGTCGATTGGCTTGTGCATCACGAAGGCGTCGAGCCGAGCGCAAGTGCTGTTCGACAGGGTCTGGATCGCTGGCCTGGGGATCAGAGCGCAAGAGAACGGAAGTTGGCGATGTTCGATGAACGCGTAATCGAGATTGCGCTGCAAAGCCTCGCCAATTCGGCGATTGGTGTGGGCGGCAAGCATGCCTAGAGGTCCCAAAGGCGAGCGTCGCCCCGCCGACGTTATCGGCAATGCCGTGAAGGTCATGCGCATTCTAACGGGCGAGGAAACGGAAATGCTCACTGACGATGGCAAGAACGCCGCCGCTGTGGCGCTGGGCAAGCGCGGAGGAAAGGCCCGAGCTAAGAGCATGAGCCCAGAGCGGCGCGCCGCAATCGCGAAGAAAGCGGCGGCAAAAAGGTGGGGGAAATAGCAAGCACGTTCGTATTTGTTCTCATCGACGCTTGCTAAAGTTGACCAAGCATGGCAAAGTGATCGCTCAGCAAGCATGGAGCGATTCCCTGTGTCAGAAAATCCTCAAAGCAAAGGCGGCAGGAATAGAGCAGCTGCCCTTACTCCAGAACAACGTCGCGAAATTGCGAAGCAGGGCGCCCGCGCAAGATGGTTCCAGCCGGCGCTCCCCGCAGATGGGAAAATCCCCAAAGCCGTCGCGCTAGGTGTTTTGCAATTGGGAGATATTCCTTGCGCAGTCCTAGACGATCAAGACAACACGCGAGTTCTGACGCAGACTGGCTTCTTGAGAGCGATCGGACGTGCCGGAACGCCTCCGAGCCCAGGACAGGATCACCTCGCCAACTTGCCCGCCTTTCTTCGGGCGAGGAACCTAGAACCTTTTATTTCCAATGACTTAATCTCCTCGTCGACTTCCATTCTGTTTGATACCGATCAGTTAGGCGGGGCGAGAGGCAAATATGCGCTAGGATTTAAGGCCGAGCTATTGCCGGCCGTCTGTTGGGTATATCAAGAAGCAAAAATGGCGGGAAAGCTTCTGCCCTCCCAATTGCATGTCGCAGAAGCGTGTGCGGTGCTATTGAAGGGGCTTACGAACGTCGCGATCAATTCATTGGTTGACGAAGCGACGGGATTTCAAGACATACGAGTAAAAGATGCGCTAATTCGGTTACTAGAGAAATATGTATCTAAAGATGCATTCCCGTGGGTCAGGACATTCGATGATGAATTTTATAAGTGCATGTTTAGATTGCATGGATATCCATATACTCCAGGGTCTGTGAAAAGACCAATGATATTCGCCAAACGCACCGAAGACATCTATAATCGGTTAGCTCCTGGAGTGCGAGAAGAATTACAGAGTCTTGTGAAACGCGGGCCATCTGGACGCCCGTCCGAAAAATTGTTTCAGCATTTGACTGAAAACGAAGGATATAAGGCGCTGATCGACCTCATCAAGACTGCAAAAATTGTTATGAAGCTTTCGAACGACCCTAAGGACTATGAAAGGAAACTTGATCGTCTTCATCCACGATTCGGGGACACAATTCCACTCCCATTGCCGGAATGAAAATAGTTCTTTACGCTAAGCAAGAAAGTTCATACAATGTCGGGCATGAACAAGCTCGATATTGCCAAGCGCGCCCAAATCCTCGCCATGCTCTGCGAAGGCGCTTCGATGCGCTCTGTCTCGCGCCTCGCGGACGTTTCGATCAACACCGTGTCCAAGCTCTTGGAAGACGCGGGCCGCTTCTGCGCCGGCTTCCATGACGCCGAGGTCCGAAATGTGAAGGCCAAGCGCGTTCAGGTCGACGAGCTTTGGAGTTTCACAGCGGCGAAGGCCAAGAATGTTGCGACGATGAAAAATCCGATTGATGGCGCCGGTGACACTTGGACCTGGACCGCGATCGAAGCCGACACGAAGGTGATCATTTCGCATTTCGTCGGCGGTCGTGATGGCGAGTGCGCCAAATGGTTTATGGACGACGTTGCGGCGCGCGTCGCCAATCGCATCCAATTGACGAGCGACGGTCACAAAGCCTATCTCGACGCCGTTGAAGGGGCATTCGGAGCCGATATCGACTACGCGATGTTGAACAAGATTTACGGGGCCTCGCCAGACAGCGTCAAGGGCCGTTACAGCCCCGCCGAGTGCATCGGCGCGAAGAAAGAGCGCATCGAAGGCAAGCCCGACATGGCCTACGTCAGCACGTCCTACGCCGAGCGCGCGAACCTGACGATGCGGATGCACAATCGCCGCTTCACGCGTTTGACGAATGCGTTCTCCAAGAAATTTGAGAACCACGCGCATATGGTCGCGATTTGGGCCGTCTGGTATAACTTCGTGCGCATTCATACTACGCTTCGCGTTACGGCCGCGATGGCGGCTGGCCTGTCCGAGACGGTTATGGATTGGGCGCAGATCGTGGAAGCGATGGACGCCGACGCGCCGGCTCCGAAGCGCGGCCCCTACGAAAAGACGGTCGCCGAAATTTCAAACTGAGACACTACCCGGGCGTTGGCGGGCTTGACCGAGCCGCCGTAGACAATGCGCAGACGCGCGCCCGCCTCGCCGTAGATTTCGCCGAGCAGCGCACGGATCGCGCCGTGCATCTGCGCGACGATCTCGCTCAGCGAGGCGCGCAAGCCGTTCATCTCCCGGCTTCCCGCCACGAGCGGGGGCGCGCCAGGGATCATGAATCGCGCTTTGAGGGAAAGAATCGCGATGCGCAGGCCGGCGGATTATCATTCCCGGTCCTCCTATGCAAAGCCTTCCGCCGGGGTTAGATAAAGCCGAGCTTCGCGCCCGAAGGGCGCTCAAAGGCGGCGTCCGCCGAAGTGAAGGGATCAGCTTGAGCCATGCTCGACGGGATACGAAAAGCGACGCAAGGCATCATCGGCCGTTTCATCATGACGGTGATGCTCGGCTTCCTCATCATCAGTTTCGCCGTCTGGGGCATCGGCGACATGTTCCGCGGCACGGCCTCCAACAAACTCGCCGAAGTCGGCGGCTCGGTGATCACCGCCCAGCAGTTTCAGCGCTCGCTGCAGACTTTCATGTATCAGTATCAGGCCCGATCCAAGGCGGGCTTGACCAACGCGCAGGCCCACGCGCTCGGCCTCGACAACGAAGTGCTGCGGCGCCTGATCGCCGAAGCCGCGCTCGATCGGCGCGCCGCGTCGCTCGGCTTGGCGATTTCCGAGGACGCGATCGTCGCCGCGGTGCGCGCCGATCCGAACCTGCACGACGCCTCGGGGCAATTCAGCCGTCCCCGCTTCGATCAGCTCTTACGCGATTCCGGCCTCGGCGAGAGCGGCTTCTTCGCCAGCCAAAGCAAGACCTATCTGCGCCAGCAAATCGGACTCGCCCTGGTCGACGGCCTGAGCGCGCCCAAGTCCCTCGTCGACGCGCTCGCGCGGGTCGACGCGCAAACGCGCGCGATCGACTATGTCGTTTTGCCGCCGGCCGCGGCGGGCGAAATCCCCGCGCCCTCGCCGGAGGCGTCGAAGAGCTATTTCGAGGAACGCAAGGCGAACTATCGGGCGCCCGAATATCGCGGCTTCGATATTCTCCTGGTCTCGCCAGGGGACCTCGCCAAGCCCGCGCAAGTGTCGGACGAGGACGCCAAGGCGCTTTACGACAAGGTCCGCGACGCGCGTTTCACCGTCCCCGAAAAACGCCAATTGCAGCAGATCGTCTTCGCCAATGACGCGGAAGCGGCCGAGGCCGAAGCCAAGATCAAGGGCGGCGCCAGTTTCGACGAAATCGTCAAGGCGCGCAATCTCAAGCCTGGGGACATCGACCTCGGCGAGACGACCAGGGCGGCCCTGTTCGATCAAACGATCGCCGAGGCCGCCTTCGCCTTGCCCGAAGGCGGCGTCAGCGACGTCGTCAAGGGTCGGTTCGGACCGGTCGTCGTGCGCGTCGTCGCGATCAGCCCCGCGAGCGTGAAGACCTTCGCCGAGGTCGAGGACGCGCTCAAGAAGGAGATCGCGGCCGACCGCGCCGGCGGCGACGTGCTGGCGCTGCACGACAAAATCGAGGACGCGCGCGTGGCCGGCAAATCGCTGAGCGAGGCGGCCAAGGGCGTCGGCCTGGAGGCGCGCGCAATAGCGGCGGCGGACGCGCAGGGTCTCGATCCGACCGGCGCCGCCGTCGATCTGCCGGAAAAGGCGTTGCTGCTCAGCTCGGTGTTCGCCTCCGACGTCGGCGTCGACAATGCGGCGCTGCAGACCACGGATCGCGGCTATCTCTGGTTCGAAATCGCCAAGGTCGAACCGGCGCGCGATCGCACGTTCGAGGAAGTCAAGGACGCCGTCGAGAAGCAATGGCGCGCCGACGAAGTCGCGCGTAGGCTCGCCGCCAAGGCGCAGGACATGGTCAAGCAACTCGACGCCGGCTCTGCTCTCGCCAGCCTCGCTCAGAGCGCCGGCCTCAAGGTCAAGTCGGCGGCGGACATCCGTCGGCGCGGCGGCGGCGCGCTGGCCGAGACCGTCGTCGGCGCGGTGTTCGCCACCTCGCCGATGGGCGCCGGATCGGCGGCGACCCCCGAGGGGCGCGTCGTGTTCAAGATCACCGCCGACGCGACGCCGCCGATCGACGCCAACGACCCGGCCGTCAAGCAGGGCGCGGCGCGGCTCGCCGACGCTCTGGAGTCTAGCGTCATCGTGCAATACGTCACCGCGCTCGAACGCGAACTCGGGGTGAGGATCCACGACAACGTCCTTCAGGCCGCCGAAGGCGGCTGAAGACGACGATGACGAGCGTCTCGGATTTTGAAGACTTCGCGCGCCGTTACGCCGGCGGGCGCGCCAGCGTCGTAGAGACGACGCTGGTCGCCGATCTGGAAACGCCGGTGTCGGCCTATCTCAAGCTGGCGGCGGGGCGCTCGGGCGCCATGTTCCTGTTGGAGTCGGTCGAGGGCGGCGCGCAGCGCGGGCGTTACTCGATGATCGGGCTCGATCCCGACGTCGTCTGGCGCTCCAGCGGCGAAGGGTCCGAGATCAATCGGCGCGCGACGAGCGAACCCGAGTCCTTCGTTCCCTGCCCCGGCAAGCCGCTGGAGGCGCTGCGCGCGTTGCTGGCGGAATCGCGGATCGATCTGCCGTTAGGGTTGCCGCCGATGTCGGCGGGCGTGTTCGGCTATCTCGGTTACGACATGGTGCGCCAAATGGAGCGTCTGGGGCCCGCCAAGCCGGACCCGATCGGCGCGCCCGAGGCGATTCTCGTCCGCCCGACCGTCATGGTGGTGTTCGACGGCGTGCGCGACGAAATGGCGGTGGTCACGCCGGTGCGCCCCGCCCCCGGCGTTTCGGCGCGCGCGGCGTTCGAGAGCGCGCAGGCGCGCCTGGACGCGGTGCTGGCGGCGCTCGAAGGGCCGCTCGATCATGTGGCTCAAGCGGTCGATCCGACCCTGCTGGCGGGGGAGGCCGTCTCCAACACCAGCGAGGCGGAATTTTTGGGGATGGTCGCCAAGGCGAAGGACTATATCGCCGCAGGCGACGCGTTCCAGATCGTCTTGTCGCAACGATTCGCCAGCCGCTTCGATCTTTCCGCCTTTTCGCTCTATCGCGCGCTGAGGCGCGTCAATCCGTCGCCCTATCTCTGCTTTCTCGATTTCGGCGGCTTCCAGATCGTCGTCTCCAGCCCGGAAATTTTGGTGCGCGTGCGCGCCGGCAAGGTGGTCGTCCGCCCGATCGCCGGCACGCGCTGGCGCGGCGAGACGCCGGCCGAGGACGCCGCCCTCGCCGCCGAACTGCTCGCCGATCCCAAGGAGCGCGCCGAACATCTGATGTTGCTCGATCTCGGCCGCAACGACGTCGGCCGGGTCGCCAAGATCGGCACGGTCAAGGTGACCGACAGCTTCTTCATCGAACGTTACAGCCACGTCATGCACATCGTCTCCAACGTCGAGGGGGAATTGCGCCCCGAACTCGACAACGTCGCCGCGCTCGCCGCCGGCTTCCCCGCCGGCACCGTCTCCGGCGCGCCAAAAGTGCGGGCGATGGAGATCATCGACGAACTGGAGAAGGAAAAGCGCGGCATCTACGCCGGCTGCATCGGCTATTTCGGCGCCGGCGGCGAAATGGACACCTGCATCGTGCTGCGCGCGTCGGTGGTCAAGGACGGCTTGATGCACGTCCAGGCGGGCGCGGGCGTCGTCTACGATTCCGATCCGGCCTACGAGCTCCGGGAATGCGTCAACAAGGCGCAGGCGCTGTTTCGCGCCGCCGAGGAGGCGGTGCGGTTCGCGACGAGGGCGAAGCGGGGGCAGTAGCGGGCGGCCGAAATGGCTCGGCTCGACCGTCATGGCGAGCGAAGCGAAGCCATCCAGCCGTCGTGCAGGCCGCAAGCGCTGGATTGCTTCGCCTTCGGCTCGCAATGACGACCTTACGCGGGTTGATAGGAAGCGGCTGTCTGCGACGAGGCGTCGGGCGTATAGTGCCCGCATGACCGCCATCGACCCTACGACCGAACGCGCGATCCGCGTCTTCCTGGAGAGGATCGCCGGCCGCTATCCGCTCGCCGGCGCGCGGCTCTATGGGAGCCGTGCGCGCGGCGATGGCGACAAGTACAGCGACGCCGATCTCGCGGTCTTCCTCAAAGGGCCTCGCGGAGACGCGATGAGCGCCGGCGTCGACATGGCGGGCGTCGCTTTCGACGTGCTTCTGGAGACCGAAATTCTCGTCTCGCCCCTGCCGATTTGGGAAGACGAGTGGGCGCATCCGGAGACTTATTCGAACCCGCGTCTGTTGGAGAACATCCGGCGGGAAGGCGTTGCGCTGTAAAGTGGACTGCGCCCTATCGCTGAGATACCGCCGGTTCCGGACTTGGCGACCGCTGCCGCCGACCTACCGCGCCGAACCGAACGAAACACAAAGGAAAATGAGCGCCTGTCACCGTAAAACCGTTCTCGCAAGATGGGGAAAAAAGTTTCACACTTGAGCGAGAGGTGTCACGGTAATACCGTCCCTGCCTATCCGGTTAATGCAGACACCCGCTACATGTAGGGTGTGTCCATGCGCCGGAATAAAGGTCGGCATAAGTCGGCGCCTCAACCCCGCCCGCGATGCCGAGCAGCGAGCGGAAGG
>JBEKAL010000001.1:0-76460 GCA_050015935.1 Roseiarcus sp. | reverse complement strand
GCCTCGCCAAGGACTGGGAAAACCGCAACCACAACGCCCTCGCCTTCCTCCGCCTTGCCTCCATCCGCCTCATGCTCAGAAAACTCTGTAATCCCTCATGAAGTCTCCGGACGGACTCTGAGACATGCCATCGAGGGACATCGCCTTTTGCGACGCCATCCCGTCCGATCGGCCGATTGGCGCATTTTCGACGGCGGTCAAGCAAGCGACGATCCCCCGGTTGCCGGCGCGAGCGGATCGCGCCGGCAAAATTAGGGAAATCCGGGGGCTCGCGGGAATACGGTGACGCGCCCGTAAATCCCCAATTGCGACCGGCGACGCCACCCCGCCGCCGTCAAGTCAAGGCGAAGCATTGGTCCGCAGCTGCGCCGCTCCTTAAGCTTCGCTTCGGCCGCTTCGCGGCGCCAGCGCCGTGGCGGGCGGCGCGGCGACGCCGTCCGGCGAAGACGGCTCGCGACGACGAGCCTGCATCTTTCTGCCGATATTCTCTTTCTGAAAACCACAATCCGTGCTATCAACAATGGGCGGGGAGTGTTGCGCCCCGGCGAACGGTGAATTCGCTCGGGGCGCGGCGCGGGAAAGCCCCGGCGGCGGGGCGGCGAGCGACGAAAAAAAGCAAATTCGGGCTCATTCGCCGGCAAGCCATTGATTTCCTTCAAAACCGCCAAGGAAAAAGCTTGGAAATCGATGGAAAAAGCTTAGAAAAAGCTTGGAAAAAGCTTGGAAAAGTTTGGAAATCCTTGGAAAACCTTGGAAAACCTTGCTCGCCAAGCGTCGGCGCGGCGCGTCGTTCCTCGATCCGATGGGCGCGCTATGATGGGCGCGCTATAAGGGGCCGCCATGGCCGACGAACCCGAAGGCGTCGTTCTCCAGTTGCTTCGCGGCATTCGCGCCGAGATGGCGACCAAGGCCGAGCTGAAGGCGGAAATCCAATTGCTGCGCGCCGGCGTCGCTGCGGACCTCGTGGCGATGCAGGCCAAAGTCGACGCCGAGCACAAGGCGACGCGCAAGCAACTCGGCGATCAAATCGCCGGACTGCGCCGCGCCGTCGTCGAGTATCATTCGGTCGTCGTCGGCCATGGCGTTCTCATCAGCGAACTCGAGGCGCGGATGCGCCGGGTCGAGCAACATCTCGATCTTCCCGCGTTCGACGGCCATTGAGCCGCCCTTGCGCGGAGCGCGCGCTTGGTCCAGATAAGGCGCGGGAGGTTGGCGAAGGACGTACCGCTCGCCAACCGGGTCAGGTCCGGAAGGAAGCAGCCCTAACGAGCCAGGGCGGGTCTTTGTCCAACCTCCCACCGCCGCCCAACCCGCCGCCCCGCCCCTGTCCCGCGCTTGGGGCCGAAGCGGCGCCGGGCCGCCGAACCTGAGCCTTTGGCGCATGAGTGAATCGAAAGCGCCGGAACCGAGCGCCGCCGTCGAGCCCTCGCTCGGCCTGGAGCCGGCTGCAGCGCCCGCGAAGGGCGCCGCGCCCTATCGCGTGCTCGCGCGCAAATATCGGCCCGCCCGCTTCGAGGATCTGATCGGCCAGGAGCCGATGGTGCGCACGATCGCCAACTCCTTCGCCGCCGATCGCATCCACCAAGCCTACATCCTGACCGGCGTGCGCGGCGTCGGCAAGACGACGACCGCGCGCATTCTGGCGCGGGCGTTCAACTACAGCGTGCCCGGCAAGATCGACCGGCCCACCGTCGACATGCCGGAATTCGGCGTGCACTGCCAGGCGATCATGGAATCGCGCCACGTCGACGTCATCGAAATGGACGCGGCCTCCCACACCGGCATCGACGACGTGCGCGAGATCATCGAGAACGCGCGCTATCGCCCGGTTTCGGCGCGCACCAAGGTCTATATCGTCGACGAAGTGCACATGCTTTCCAAACAGGCGTTCAACGGCCTGTTGAAGACGCTCGAAGAGCCGCCCGAGCACGTAAAATTCCTGTTCGCGACCACCGAGATCGAGAAGGTGCCGATCACCGTGCGCTCGCGCTGCATCCGCTTCGATCTCAAGCGCGTCGCGACGGGCCCGATGCTGCGCCATTTGGAGAAGATTTGCGCCGCCGAGGGCGTGGTCGCCGAGCCGGACGCGCTGGCGCTGATCGCGCGCGTCGCGGAAGGGTCGGTGCGCGACGCGCTGTCGCTGCTCGACCAGGCGATCGCGCGGAGCGCGGCGGGGCGCGTCGAGGCCGACGACATTCGCGCCATGCTCGGGCTTTCCGACAAGAGCGAAGTCATCGATCTGTTCGTTCACGCCATGTCGGGCGAGATCGCGCCTGCGCTCGATTCGATGGCGCGCCTGCACCTCAACGGCGCCGATCCGGCGGAGCTTCTCATCGAGCTGGCGGAATTCTGCCATTTCGTCACCCGCGCCAAACTGGCGCCGAGCGGCGTCGACGACGCCGCGATCAGCGAGAACGAGCGCCGCCGCGGCGCCGAGTTGGCGCAAAGGCTGAAACTGGGGCCGCTGACGCGCGCCTGGCAGATCCTCGTCAAGGGCGTCGAGGACGTGAAGGATTCGCCGCGTCCGCTCGCGTCGGCCGAAATGGCCCTGATTCGCCTCGCCTTCGCCGCCGACCTGCCGACGCCGGAAGACGCGCTGCGCAAATTGGCCGAATCCGGCGAATCCTCGCCCCGGCTCGCGCCCGCCGACGCCGCTCCCGCCGGCCCGACGCGATCCTCGTCCTCGAACGGCGCAGCGTCGGCGCTGCGCGCTTTCGCGCCGCCGGCGCCCGAGCGAAACGCGCCGGCCGGCGCGCCGCGCCTCGCGCGCTTCGAGGACGTCGTCGCGCTGGCGCGGGTCAAACGCGACATTCAGCTATGTCAGGCGCTCGAGGGCGACGTGCGGCTCGCCCGCTTCGAACCGGGGCGCATCGAGTTTTCGCTGGTCGAGGGCGCCTCATCCGCGATCGTCCAGGCTCTGTCGCGCCGTCTCGCCGAATGGACGGGCGAGCGGTGGATGGTGGCGATCGCCGCGGGAGCGAGCGCCCCGACGTTGCGCGAAAAGGCGGCGGCGCGGCAGTCCGAACGCCTGAGCGGCGTCGCCGACCACCCGATCGTGCGCAAGGTTCTGGAGCGCTTTCCCGGCGCGCGGATCGTCGACGTGCGCGCGCCCGAGGTCGTCCCGGCCGCGCCGGCGCCGGCCGACGACGACATCGCCTACGCCGATTCGCTCGGCGACGACGATCTCTGAACGGCGGAGCGCGTTATGGTCGACATTATGGGAATGATGAAGCAGGCGCAGGCGATGCAGGCCAAGCTCGCCGACGCGCAGGAAGAATTGTCGCGCCTCGACGTCGAGGGACAGTCGGGCGGCGGCATGGTCCGGATCACGCTCACGGGCAAAGGCGAGATGAAAGCGATTCATCTCGACCCGTCGCTGTTGACGCCCGCCGACAAGGACATGACCGAGGACTTGATTCTGGCCGCCTACGCCGACGCCAAGGCCAAGGCCGATCGTGCGGGCGCCGAGAAAATGCAAAGCCTGACCGCGGGCCTGGCCTTGCCGCCGGGCATGAAACTGCCGTTCTGAGGCGCCATGTCGTCGAATGTCGCCGGGCCGGAAATCGAGCGGCTGATCCAGCTGCTGGCGCGCCTTCCCGGGCTCGGCCCGCGCTCGGCTCGGCGCGCCGCGCTGCATCTCATTCGCAAGCGCGAGCCGTTGCTCGGGCCGCTCGCCGAGGCGATGCGCGTCGCCTACGATAGAATCGTGACCTGTTCGGTCTGCGGCAACGTCGACACGCGCGATCCCTGCACGATCTGCGGCGACGAGAGACGCGACGACGCGACCTTGGTGGTCGTCGAATCGGTCGGCGATCTCTGGGCGCTGGAGCGGGCCAACGCGACGCGCGCGCGCTATCACGTGCTGGGCGGCGCCTTGTCGCCGCTCGACGGCGTCGGGCCCGACGACCTCAATCTCGCGAGTCTGGTCGCGCGGGTCGGCGAAGGCGGCGTCAGGGAAGTCGTTCTCGCGGTCAACGCGACGGTCGACGGGCAAACCACCGCGCATTACGTGACGGAGCTGCTCAGCCCTTACGGCGTCAGGATCACGCGCCTGGCCCACGGCGTGCCGGTCGGCGGCGAACTCGATTATCTCGACGACGGCACGCTCGCCGCGGCGATGCGGCAGCGCACAGCGTTCTAGCCTCGCCTCCGTCAGGCCGCGCTGCACGTTCCATGCCGACGCCCCGCGCGCTTCAGTCCGGAAAGTTTGCTCCTTCACCCGACGCCCCTGGCCGCGCCTTAAGAAATCTTTAACCAATTCGAGCCATCCATCAGCCGGGCTGTCTTGGAATGCGCCGCGCGGTCGGCGGCCGACGCGAATCCAGCGAAGCGAATAGGCGCGACGGGGCTCTCTGGTGACGACGACAACCTCAACCTATTTGGCGATCTCGCAGAATCTGGCTCGATACCAGACGATGATCGCGGACGAGCCGGCGGTCAAGACGGCGAGCGAATATTACGCCGCCAATATCGACAAAGTGACCTCGATCCAGGATTTCGTCGGCAATTACCGGTTGCTCTCCTACGCGTTGGACGCATACGGGCTCGGCAACGAGGTCGATTCGACGGCGCTGGTCACGCAAGTGTTGGAAGGGGGCGTGAGCAACCCGAAGAGTCTCGCCAACACCTTGAGCAACCCAAACTGGGCCAAGTTCGCCGCGGCGTTCAACTTCGCCGCCGACGGCGCGTCTTCGGTTTCGACGGCGAGCGCGGTCAACGCCACGACCACCGATTATGTCGAGCAGCAGTTGGAAACCGACGAGGGCCAACAAGATCCCGGCGTTCAACTCGCCCTCTATTTTCAGCGCGTCGCGCCCTCGGTGACCACCGGCCTTGGCATCATGGGCGACGAGAACCTGCTCGACGTCGTCCAGACCATCTTCGGCCTTCCGCCGGAGACGGCCGGCGCCAACATCGACACCGAGGCGCAGGAAATCACCCAGCTGATGCCGATGTCCGAACTGCAAAACCCGAAAGAATTGCAGCAGCTGACCGAACGCTTCACTGCAATGTACGATTTGGACTACGGGGCGGGAGGAGCGGATGCGTCGACCCCCCTCACCATTTCGTCGGATGGAAACTCGTCCGCGCCCACTTCGGCGGCGACGACGATTCTGAGCGGCCTCATCAGCGGCAACAGCAGCTTCAGCGGCGACTCCACCGCCTCGTATTTCAGCAGCACGCTGCTGGCGAGCCTGCAAAATCTCACTCTGGGCGGATAGGGCGGACGAGGATCGCGACCCCGACCGGCGCATGGCGCGTAGGACGGCAAGTCTCGGGCAAGCGTCGCGCGCTTTGTTGAGGCCGTGCGCGCCGCGGAACTGGCCGCCGCGCCCGGACGCATCGCCTTGAAACAAAAATCGCTGGCTGGACCCGGTTCCCTCTCTCTCGCGCGTTCCGCCGCGGCCCCGCCGCGCGATCCGGATGTCGAGGGCCATGGGCTCGGCGCGCCCCTCGGCGCGACGGCCGGAGCGCTTTACGCGCGCGGCGTCGCGATGTGGCGCGAGGGACGCCGGCGGGAGGCGGTCGGACTGTTGGACGCGGCCTTGCGCGAGAACCCGGACTTTCCCGAGGCGCTGTGCATGGGCGGCTACATCCTCGGCGAATCGGGCAAGAGCGCTGCGGCTCTGCAATTCTACCGGCGCGCCATCAGCCTCAAGCTCGACTTGCCGGCCGCTTGGTCGAACGCCGGAAAGCTGCTTTTCGAACTCGGACGGTACGCCGAGGCGCTCGACGGCTTCCAAGCGGCGCTCGCTCTCCAGCCCGGCGACCCCGACCTTTGGAACAGTCGCGCCGGGGCGCTTCGCCAACTCGGCCGGCTGGACGAATCGGCCGAGGCGGCCCGCGAAGCGCTGCGCCTGCGGCCGGATTTCGCCGAAGCGGCGCTCAATCTCGGCAATGCGCAGCTGAAACTCGATCGAGTCGCGGAAGCGCTCGACGCCTATCGCCTGGCGGGTTCGATCAAGCCCGATTTTTCCGCCGCGCTATGCGGCCAAGCGCTGGCGCTGCGCGCGCTGGACCGCTTCGAGGAAGCGCGCGAGGCGTTCGAAAGAGCCGAACGGCTCGGCAACGTCGAGGCGATCAGCGGCAAGGGGTGCCTCGATCTCACGCTCGGCGATTTCGAACGCGGCTGGGAGGGTTACGAATCGCGCTGGATCGCGGGAAAGTCGCTCGACGAGGCGCTCGGCGTGCGCTTTCCCAAGTGGCTCGGGCCAGGGCGAACGGGCGAACGGGTGCTGGTGATGAACGATCACGGCCTCGGCGACACGATTCAATTCGCCCGCTATCTGCCGATGATGATCGCCGCCGGCGCAGTCCCGACTCTTTTGTGCCCCTCGAAGATGCATCGGCTGCTTTCTTCGCAGCGCGGCGGCAGACTGATCGAAAAAACGCCTGAAGGCGAATCGTTCGACGCGCAGATCGCCATCAGCAGCCTGCCGCGCGCTTTCGCGACGCGCCTGGACGGCGTGCCGGCGCCCGTGCCCTATTTGCGCGCCGAACCGGAATTGGCGGAAAAATGGGCCGCGCGCATCGGCCCGGCCGGCTACAAGATCGGGATCGTTTGGCAAGGCAACGCCGATCCCGAAGCCGATATGGCCCGCTCGGCGCCGCTCGCCGCCTTCGCGCCGCTCGCCGCGGCGCCCAACGCGCGTCTCATATCCTTGCAAAAAGGCTTCGGCGTCGAGCAACTCGCCGACGTCCCGCCGGGCATGCGGGTCGAATCGCTGGGCGAACGCTTCGACGCCGGCCCGGACGCCTTTATCGACTCGGCGGCGGCGATCGCGCATCTCGACCTCGTCGTCACCTGCGACACCTCGATCGCCCATTTGGCGGGCGCGCTCGGCCGGCCGGTCTGGGTCGCCCTGAAAAAGGACGCGGAATGGCGATGGTTGCGCGACCGCGACGATTCGCCCTGGTATCCGACGATGCGGCTCTTTCGTCAGAAACAACGCGGCGATTGGGGCGGCGTATTCGCCGAGATGGCCGAGCGCCTCGCCTCGCCCGCCCGGAATCGAGGCTCGGAACGGCTGATTGCCTTTCCCGGCGCCGTCGGCGAGATCATCGACAAGATCACCATCCTGGAAATAAAATCGCGCCGCATTGCGGACGACGACAAGTTGCGCAACGTGGGCAGAGAGCTCGAGTTGCTCGAAGACAGCCTGAGGAGCGCCGGGCTCGACCATCCTCGCCTCGGCGCCCTGAAAGCCGGCCTGGCCGCCGTCAATGAGCGCCTTTGGGACATCGAGGACGAAATCCGCCGGTGCGAAAAAAACCACGAATTCGGCGAATGGTTCGTCGCGCTCGCGCGCTCCGTCTACAGCGCCAACGATCGGCGCGCGGGGATAAAGCGCGACATCAACCGCTTGTTCAACTCGGCGATCGTCGAGGAGAAGTGCTACGCCTGATCGAAGGCGGCGGGGCGCGATCAATCGGGAATTGCATAGAACAGCCCGCGAAGCGCCGATCTGTCGCTCGGCTTGATCGGCGCCAGTCCGAAGGCTCGGCTGTAGCGCACGCCGAGCACGGCGCCGCGCCGCCACACCGTCACGACGGCGTCCACTTCGCCCGTCTCGTCGTCATGCACGCGGAAATGGGCGGGCAAGCCTAAGTTTCGCGCCAGCGTCAGACGCAGCCCGCTGGCCGAACGGTCATGAATGAGGCATTCGCACACGAACTTGTTGGCCGCGTCGAGAATCTTGGCCGAACGAAGCCGCGTGCGCCGACGTCCGGCGGCGCGATGGTCGCGACGGCCTTCATCCCTCGGTTTTTCCTCGCGCCTCGGTTCGACGACGCAATAGCCGACTTGGCCGCGCCGCGCGAGCGCGCGCGCGTATTCGCGATCGTCGCGCCGATCTTGCCCGCGGAAGCCGTCAAACGTCTCTCGCATGCGTTCGTCGCGTCATGGCTCTGGCGACGCCGCCCCAAGGCGCGCCGCCGGCCGGCCGGCGGCGCCGCGCCGTGGGAACGTTAGCCGACGGGGGTTGCCAAACCGTTGCCGCGTCGCGCTTGCGCACGCCCGGCGGAACGAAACAAGCCGCGCGCCGTTGCGCTAACTCTACGTCAATTGCCGTCTCAATGATGGTCAATATCGCACTAACTTTTTGCCGAGAACGTTAACAGCCTGTTAACCATCGCCTGTGTACCTTTTTGAAGCAGGAACCGCGATTCAAAGCTATGATTCGGAGGTAATCCATTCACACTAAGCAATCGGTGAGCGCGTAATCTAAGAGCTTTCGCCGAGGACGCCAGCCCCATCAGGTTTCTTCGTTACTTATATTTACTGCCTTTAGGCGGCGTTCTCTAATTTTGTATCAGCGTATGCGTAAGATAACACAGGTATAACGAACCAACGCGGATACAATTATATATAAAGCGGGGGCATATTATGTACATCATCGTCGATGAGCGCAGTATCGTTGCGGGCGGTTATGCGTCCGGACTTGGTCGAGAAGGGGTCTCCACGGCGGGCATCGATCCTACGGAATTCCGAGAATGGATCGGCAAAGTGAGCGACATCGACATGCGCGCCGTTGAAGCGTTCCTCATCGGCGATTGCAGCAATCGCGAACTGTTTCCCAAACTCATCCGAGAACGTTCCAGCGCGCCGGTCCTCTGCCTCAACGATCGCCAATCGCTCGACGAGACCTTGGAACTGTTTGCGGCGGGCGTCGACGACGTGCTTCGCAAGCCGGTTCACGTTCGGGAAATTCTCGCCCGCGTCGGCGCCATCCATCGGCGGGCTCTGGGAGAGAAGGGCCACGTGACGATCGGCGATCTCTGTGTTTATCTCGACGGGCGCGAGCCTGAGGTGAAGGGCGTGCCTCTGCCGTTGCCGCGGCGCGAATGCCGCATTCTGGAATATCTTGTGCGAAATCGCGGCCGGCGGGTGACGAAGACGCAAATCTTCAACGCGGTCTACGGCCTGTTCGACGAGAACGTCGACGAGAACGTCGTCGAAAGCCACATCAGCAAACTGCGCAAGAAGCTGAAATATCGTCTCGGCTTCGATCCGATCGATTCGAAGCGATATCTCGGCTATTGCATCGAAAAGCGCTGATCGGCTCCCGGCCGGCCGAGCCGAATTCACGCGAGTAGATTTACTTTTGCAAATCAGATAGATACGCTTCTTGGAAGCGCGCTTTGCCTTTCCCCCGCAAAGGGGGCTACGGCGTTCACGCGTCTGGAAGGCGGCGCGCTCCTTTCACAAGTGGCGAGGCGCGCCGCCAGACGGGCGCGGGCGCGTTGTCCCGCGATCGAGACCGCCTTCACAACTGCGCGCTTTTGTCGCATCTGGCTATTGCCAAAGCCCGCAATCTCGCTGAGGAAGGCGGCGGCGCCTAAACCGGCGATCGCCATGAAGACCGGCCGGACCCGTGGGCGACCTTTCCCGTATCCTCGCGCCGTGATCCGTCCTCGGGAGCTCGAGCCGAGTCCGGCCGCGACAATTGTTCGCCCGCCTCGCCGGTCGAAAGCGATTGCAAGCCGAAGCGCGGTCGTTCTCGCCGCCGGCCGCCCGGGCAGGATCGGGGCGGGCCGGCGGCGAGATCCGATGCTTCGGCGCGGTTTGCCGCCGGCCTCGGACACTCGTTCGACAGGGCAAACTTCACTGTCTGATTCCCGACTAGGGGCGGCGTTCAACACAGTTGGCGCGAGACCCAGCGGAGGAGCACGGCCGCCGGGCGCTCGTCGCCTCGCCGTCGCAGGGAAAGCCGCGAGCGTTCGGGATCGTCCATTTCGAGGCAAGCGCGCGATGCGATCAAGGCGCGCCTTCAGCGCGGGCCGACCGTGCGAACGAGGACGACGGATCGATGGTCGTCCGGGTTCGTCGATCTCGGCCAAGCCGTCCGATTCGAGAGAGGAACGCTCGCGCGAACGCCGCGCAACCGCCGGCGACCGGGCCGCCGGCTTTTCGCCGACGACGCCGCTCGCTTGTCAGCTCACTGAAACCCGCTCAGACGTTTGAGAACAGCTTCAGGAGGAGCTGGGCATTTTGGTTCGCGATCGACAGCGACTGAATGCCGAGCTGTTCCTGCGTCTGCAAGGCCTGCAAGCGCGTGGAAGCCGTATTCATGTTCGCGTCGACGAGGGCGCTGACGCCCTCGGCGTAGTTCGTCGTCAGCGAGGAGTTGAACGTCGAGGCGGCGGTCATGCGATCCTGGGTGGCGCCGATGGTCGCGGCGTAATTGGTCACCGCGCTCAACGCCGTCTCGACCGCGCTCAGCGCCGTGGCCGCCGTGGTCGCTCCCCCGATCTGGATGTTGGTCAGGTCGGTGGCGCCCTGGGTCAGCAGGCCGGCTGGCGGAGTCGTCGTCACCGACACGCCGAACGCGACGGCGGTCGCCGCCGACACCGTGTTCCCATTGGCGTCGAGGCCGGTGTAGGTCGTGGTGGTGTCGACGCCGGTGAGCGACTGAGACTCGACCGTGATCGTGGTGGCGCCGCCGCCGGCGTTGGTGACGACGTCCTGGCCGTAGCCAACCGTCGCAGTGTGATTGTCGGGCAGCGCATTGAGCGCCGCGATCGTCGCCGCGTCGGTGATGTTGGCTTCCTGTGAGGTCGACGCCACGCCGCCGGCGCCGGTGAGCGCCTGCGCGGTGAAGCTGATATTATTGAACGAACCGCCCGCGGCGCTGGCGTTGAACCCGGCGACGAAATTCAACGCCGCCAACTGCGAGCCGTCGAGGAGGTTGAGGCCGTTGAACGAAGCGCCGTTGACGGCGTCGCTCAGTTGCTGGCCGAGCGAAGCGAGCGTCGTGTTGATGTTGCCGATGTCGGCGCCAGGATTGGTCGCTTGGGTGAGCGCCGCCTGGATCGAGTTGATGGTGGTGATGACCGAACTGATCGCCGACGAGGCGGTGTCGAGGACGGATTGGCTCTCCGCCAGCGCGTTATTGGCGGCGGCGACGACGCCGCTGTCGGAATTCAGCTGAGTCGCGATCGACCAATAGGACGCATTGTCGGCCGCGGTGGCGACCGCCAGACCGGTCGAAACCTGGTTCTGGGTCTGGTTCATCTCATTTTGCGTCATTTGCAACGCCTGCAGCGCGCTGAGCGCCGAGGGGTTCGTCAGAATTGAACTCATGATGGTGCTCCTGCCCGTCAAATCACGAAACCTTGTGACATTTCGGACTTGCACCGAGACGACGAGGCGGCGTTATGCCTTTAAGCCCGATTTGCCGAGCTTAATCGTCGTGTGACGCCAAGACTGGCCGCCGCGAATCGCGGCCGGCGCCTACCTAGCTCAGCGCACCCTGCCTCAAACCTATTAAGATTGTGTAAAGGTTGACGGAATTCGCAAAAAATTACGTCGCCCAGCCGCGAAAAGGCGCGCGAAGGCGTCGGCCGAGGCCCGGATCCGCCCAGGCGAAATCAACGGCGCGCGAACGCAATGTCCGCGCAAGCTCCGGCGTTAACAGTGGCGCGACGCATCAGGGCGGATCCCGCGAACGAACAAGTCGGGGACCCGTTCCGAGTCTCTTGGCGGAGCGCGGGCGCGGATGAAATGAACAACGCATTGGCGCAAGCCACGCGACTCTGGGCGAATCTTCTTGCGTTGGGCGCAAAGCGTCTGGCGACGCTCGCCATGATCGGGGCGACCGTGTTCGCGGCGACCGGATTCAGCGGTTACTATCTCAGCCGCCCGACCATGGAAACGCTCTATTCCGGGCTGGATCGGGACGACGTGGTCGGCATCGGGTCGACGCTCAAAGAAGCGGGGATCGCCTTCGACGTGACAGCCGACGGCGCCGCCGTCATGGTCCCGGTCGGTCAGGCGGCGCTCGCGCGCATGACCTTGGCGGAGAAAGGGCTGCCGCACAGCGGCAGCGTCGGCAACGAGCTCTACGACAAGCTCGGCTCGCTCGGCCTCACCTCGTTCATGCAGGAGGTCACGCGCGTGCGCGCGATCGAGGGCGAATTGGCCCGCACGATCCAGATGATGCGCGGCGTCAAGGCCGCGCGCGTTCATATCGTCATGAGCGACGAAGGCTCGTTCCGTCGCGAGCGGCAGGCCCCGTCCGCCTCGGTGATCATTCGCACCGACGGCGCGGACGATCGCATGGCCGGTCAAGCGATCCGCCATCTCGTGGCGGCCGCGATCCCCAACATGAAGAGCGACGAAGTGACGGTGCTCAACGTCGACGGTCGGTTGCTCGCCGCCGGTCCCGATTCGGTCGAGAAATCTCCCGATAATTTGCTCGCGTTGGAAAAGGACGTCTCGCAGGAGATCCGCGAAAAAATCACCTCGACGCTGGCGCCGTATTTGAGCCTGCACAACTTCCAGGTCAGCGTCGCGGCGCGGCTCAACGCCGACAAGACGCAAACGAACGAGACGATCTACAACCCCGATTCGCGCGCCGAGCGCTCGGTGCGGGTGGTCAAGGAGCGTCAGAATTCTCAGAACGCCGCCGGCCAGCCGCCCGCCGGAGTGGACGCGAATCTGCCGAAGACGAAACCGGCGCCGACCGAAACAAAGCAGTCGAACGACGAGACCGACAAGCGCGAGGAGCTCACGAACTACGAGATTTCCTCGAAGTCGGTCACCACGACGAGCGCCGGCTTCGTCGTCGACGGGCTCTCGGTGGCGGTTCTCGTCAACCGTTCGGCGCTCGCCGCTTCGCTCGGCGACAAGGCGGCGCCCGACGCCATGGACAAGCAGATCAAGGAAATCGAACAGCTCGTCGCCACGGCGGCGGGGTTGCGCAAGGACCGGGGCGACACGGTCAAGATAGCCGTTGTCGATTTCGCCGACGGTGGCCGCGACCTCGCGCCGGTCGAGCCGCCCTCTTTCATGGAGCTCGCGCTTCGGCAGTCCGGCTCCTTCGTCAGCGCCGGCGCCATCGTCCTGGTTGCGCTGATGTTGCTTTGGTTCGGCCTCAGGCCGGCGACCAAGGCGCTTCTCGCGCTGCCGTCCGGGCAATCGCAAGAAGCCCTAGTGCCGCTCGGCGAGTTGCCGGCCCCGATGACCGCGCTCGACGGCGCGGCCCCGTCCGATCAGAATTTCTTGATCGACGCGAAAGACACGCGCGACGAGCTTCTTGAGACTTTGCTCGCGCGCAAAGACAAGAGTCCGCAGCGTCATCTTCAGAAGTTGGTTGAGTTTGACGAACAAGTTGCGGCGGCGATTCTGAGACAGTGGATTCGCCAGGGAGCGAACACATGAAACCGGTGCCGATTGCGCAATACCTGGATCATATTGGGCGGGTGGCGCAAGCCGACGCCCAATCGCCGCGCCGGGACGCCTCGCCGTTCAGACTGCGCGCCGTCCGTGTGGTTCCGGACCCGGAGCCGCACAGTGCGCTCGCCTTCAGCTGGGCGCTGCGAGAGGCGGCGATGGCCGCGCGCTCGCGCACGCTCGAGGCGGGACGAGAACGCGCCGCTTCGAACGGACGATCATCGAGCCGCGAGGCCGCGCCGTCGCGGTCGCGCGAGACGCCGCCCGTTCCCGACGTCGAGGCGCGCATCGCCGAAGCCTATGATCGCGGCCTGCACGATGGGTCGGCCGCCGCGCGCGCCGAAGACGCCGAATCGTGGGCCCGAGAACAGGCCAGTCAACAAGAACGGGCGTTGATGGAGCGGCTCGACTTTCAGCTGAACGAATACGCCCAACTCGCCGACGTGATCGCGACAGCGCTCGGCGAGATCGAACAGCGAATCGCCGCGACCGTGGCGCGCATTCTCGCGCCCTTTCTCACGAGTGAGCTGTCCAAACAGGTCGTCGACGAATTGTGCGACAATATCGCGCGTCTCCGCGCCGGCGGATCGCCCGGTTTGATAAAAATCCGCGGCCCTGAACGTCTGCTCGGGGCGTTGCGCGATCGCGTTTCCCTCCTTTCCGTCGATGTCGAGTTTGTCGTCGAAGACGGCGTCGAAGCGACGATCGAGGCGGAGCGCACGACGATCAGGTCGGAGTTGCAGCCGTGGGCCGATCTCGTCGCTTCGCTCGTCGTCTGAGGCGGCGCCATGGACGATCATGCTCCGGAAGTCATCATCGTCAGGCGCCGCGCGAGCCACGATGAGGGGCACCACGGCGGCGCTTGGAAGATGGCGTTCGCCGATTTCATGACGGCGATGATGGCGTTCTTCCTCGTGCTTTGGATCCTCAACGCGACCGACAAGGACACGAAAACCATTATCGCCAGATATTTCAATCCGGTGAAGTTGGAGGAGTCCGCGAGGACGCCCAAGAGCATCCACGCCGGCGACGTCTCGTCCATGGTCGACGTCGAGGACGCCAAGAACGAAGGGGCGCAAGGGGCCGCGGGGCCGCAGGAAAGCACGAAGACGAAGGACGACGAGCCGGCCGCGGCCAAGAGCAGCGAGGCGTCGCAGAGCGCGGACGCCGACAAGGTCGAGCGCCGCGGAAATAGCGCTGCGGCCGAGGTGGTGGACCCGGCCAATCCAAAGCCCACGATGTCCGAGGGCGTTCTGTTCAGCGACCCCTATCGCAGTCTCGACGTCATCGCCGGGGCGTCGTCGCCGGACATGCGCGCCATCGCGCACAGCGAAATGACGAAAACCGCGACCGAGACGGGACCGGCGGACCCCGACGCTTTTCGCGATCCGTTCAGGCGGGTCGGACCCGAAGTCGAGACCGACGCGCTCGAGGCGGGGGGAGGCAAATCGCCGCCGACCCCGAGCGCCGCTTCGCCGCCGCCGGACGAGAACGCCAAATCAGCAATGGCCGCCCCGCCTTCGAGCGGCCCGACCGCATCCGAGGCGCAGCCTCCCGCGGCGACGGCCGCGCGCTTGCAGAAGGAGTTGGAGCTGCAGGTCGGCGCGCTCGGGGCGTCGCGCCTCGGCCCCGCCATCGACGTGAAATCGACCGACGAGGGGTTGCTCATCAGCCTGACCGACCGTCTGAACTTCAGCATGTTTGCGATCGGTTCGGCGGAGCCTCAGCTCCAAGTGCTGCGGGCGATGGACGCGATCGCCCGCAGCCTGAAAAGCCGCCCGGGCATGATCGTCGTGCGCGGACACACCGACGCTCACCCCTACAAGTCGGCGACCTATGACAACTGGCGACTTTCTTCGGCGCGAGCCCAGGTGGCCTATTACATGCTCACGCGAGCCGGCCTCCCGGAAAGTCGCTTCGAGCGGATCGAAGGCTACGCCGACCACCGCCTGAGGGATCCGAGCCATCCCTTCGCCGCCGAAAATCGACGCATCGAAATCCTGCTGCGGGAACCGAAACCGTGAAGACCCGGCCCCTCGTCAACGCGCTCGCCCTTCTGACGCTGGCGGTCGGCGCATCGGCGCCGGCGAGCGCACAATCGATTTCGGCGATGGCGGCCGACCTGCAAACCCTGCAGGTCCAAATCGCGTCGGGCGACAAATCGGCCTTCGCGGCTCAATCAGAGCGCCTGAACGCGATCGGCGCGGCGATCGCGGTCGCGAAGCCGGAGGTCTGGCAATCCAAGAGCGAGACCGACGCCGCGGTCATTTACCTGCTGAGCGGCGGTCAGCCACGCGATATCGTGCAACTGCTGCAGAGCGGCGACGTTCCCAAGAGCGAAATGTCGCTCATGCGCGGCGCCATCGCCTATGTCCTGGGCGACGAAGCCGACGCGAAGGCGCTTTTGGGCGGCGTCGATCCTCGCAAGCTCGATCTCAGGCTCGCCGGCCAAGTCGCCTTCGCGCAATCCGTTCTCGAGACTTCGCGGGATGAGAAGAAGGCGATGGCTCTCCTTGATCTTGCGCGTCTGTTGGCCCCCGGCTGCCTGGTCGAGGAAGCCGCATTGAGACGCGAGATATTGCTCGCCAACGACCAGCGCGACATCGATCGCGTCGCTTCGCTTTCCCGACAATATGCGACGCGCTTCGGGCGCTCCGTCTACGCGGACAATTTCATGCAAGGCTTGGCGGCGGCCGTCGTGCAAGCGGGCCTGACGGAAGCTCTCCCGAGTTTGCAAAAATTTCACGTTTTTCTTTCTTCGCTGACGCCCGATATCCGGCGCGGCTTCTTGCTGACGATCGCGCGGGCCGAGGCGCTGAACGGCAAATTCGCCGTCGCCGGCGCCGCCTCGAGCGAAGCGCTGCGGGAAGCCCCGAGCGACAGCGCGGACGAGGCGCGCGGCAGGCTCTACGAAGCGGCCGCGCGAATCCTCACTCCCGAATACGACAGCGGCGCCGCGGAATTACAAAGCGTCGTCCAGTCGAAATTGGACAAGTCCGACGAAGCTCTGTTGGGGGCGGTTCGCAGCGTCGCCGCGTATCTGCGCGAACCGCCGGCCCAGGTCGATCCGGCGCCCGAGCAAGCGTCGCCGGCGCCGCCAGGCGGAGACGACGAAGCGGCGGCGACGAT
The DNA here is from genome assembly GCA_050015935.1 of Roseiarcus sp. Lineage (GTDB taxonomy): Bacteria > Pseudomonadota > Alphaproteobacteria > Rhizobiales > Beijerinckiaceae > Roseiarcus. Next base: position 60,157 of record JBEKAL010000001.1, on the reverse strand, counting down.
CGCCCTCGCAGAGGCCGTGATGAGCCGCAGCGCCGCCCTGGCGGGCGTCGCCGAGAAAGGAAACCCATGAGCCTTCCGGCGCTGAACGCTTCGCTCGCTAGCGCGCCGCCGCCGGCCGAGTATTCCCGCGATCTCGGCGGGCAGTCGGCTGGCGGCTCGAAATTCACCGAGATGGTGAACGCGCTCGCCGGCGAAGACCCTCAACCGGATGCGCACGCCGCGGCGACTCCAGCGGCCGCGAGCCCGCAAGATCAAGGTTCGTCGAGCGAAAGCACGTCGAAAGCGAACGAATCGCCTTCGATCGACTCGGGACTTGCGAGGCTCGTCTATGGCGCGGTCGTTTCGCCGGCTTTCGGCGGGGCGGCGTCGCGCGCCTCAGGGGGACGCGGCGCGAGCGCGAGTTCCAGTCAATCGGCCGACGATTCGACCGCCGCAGTCTCGTCGTCGGTGCCGGCCACGCAAAATGGGGCGGACGCGAACTCCGTGCTCGCGGGGCTCCTCTATGGCGCGCTCGCTTCGCCCGCGGCCACGGCGTTCGGTCAATTCGTCGCGCGAAGCGCGGGCGGGGAGAGCGCGGCGCAGCCAGGCGCCTCCGGATCGAACGCAGCCGCCGCGAACGGGTCGACGACCCCCGCCGGCGCGCTGCTGCGCGCCTTAGCGGGACGCGGCGCGGACATGAGCGCCGATCAGGCGACCGGCGGTTCCGCCGCGGCGGCGCCTGCGCCGGCCACGCAAAATGGAGCGGGGGCGAACTTCGCGCTTGCGGGCGCGTTCGACGGGCCGGTGACGATTCAAATGGCGGCGAACGGCGACGCCTCTCTGGGCGTCAGCGCCGTACGATCCCGCACTTATCTCGGGTTCGACGGCGCCGCGCAAAGCGAAGCGAAGAATCCGATCTCGCGGTCGCAGGCGCGCTCCGCCGCGGACGGGGTGGTCGCGGCCGAGCCCGGCGCGGCGGCGACCGTCGGCGGCGACACCGCCGCCTCGACGTCGATGCGCGACGAGACGCCGTCCGAGAAACGGTCGGCTTCGGGCCGCGACGGATCGCCGAGCGCCTCGCTCGCCGACCCGTCCGCCGGCGCTGGGCCGGCCGCGACCGGCCTCGCCGCTTCGTCTGGCGTCCTCAACGTCGGGGGCAATCCCGCCATCGCCGGCGTCGGTCCGGTCGCGTTGAGTCAACTGGCCGACCGCCTCGCCGCAGAAGCGAGCGGGCTGACTTCGCAGACGGCGCCCTCCAGCTCGGCGCCCACGACCGCCGCCGCAAGCGCCCAACCGGTCAAGGAACTCCAGATCGACCTCGAACCCAGCGATCTCGGCGCCGTGTCGGTGAAGATGCGTATGGCGCAGGGCCAACTGTCGGTCGTGATGGAAGTGGCCAAGCCGAGCACTCTGAACGCCATAGAGAACGAGCGCAGCGCCATCGCCGATCGGCTGGGCTTGAGCGCTCAGTCGCTCGACACCCTGATCATCAGGCCGACCACAACGACCCAGACCAGCGCCGAGAGCAACAATGCGCAAGATCGGAAATCCGGAAGCCAGGATAATGGGCAAAGCGATCCGAACCGACCTTCTCAAGGCAATGAGCGACAGCCCTCTCGCGGTCAAGACGCGGCGGGCCGGTGGAATCGTCAAGCTGCGGCGCGACAGTCGCCCTCTGGCCGCGGCTTTGGCGATCTGGTTGTCTAGCGTCGCCCTCGCCTGGGGCGCGACGACGGAACTCTGCGAACAGGAGATGGCGCGAGCCGCTCGCCTGAACGGCATACCCCTGAACATTCTCTATTCCGTCGGCCTCACCGAAACCGGGCAGAAAGGGATGTTGAATCCGTACGACATGAACGTCGACGGGCGCGCGGTTCATTCGGCGAACCTGAGCGAGGCCTTGGCGCGGTTTGCGTTCGAGCGCGCACGCGGCGCCAAGCTCATCGATGTCGGCTGCATGCAGATCAACCACCATTGGCACGCCGCGCATTTCAATTCCCTCAGCGAAATGTTCGATCCCGTCCGCAACGTCGATTACGCGGCGAATTACTTGAAGGAGCTCGAGGAGCAGGAAGGCAACTGGACGCTCGCGGTCGCGCGGTACAACGCCGGCCCCGACAACCCCAGGGCTCAGAAGACTTATGTTTGCACGGTCATTGGAAACATGGTCGCGAGCGGATTGGGACAGTGGACGCGGAACGCGCGCGAATTCTGCAAATGAGGAACGCGCCCGCGTCCGGCTCGGCCCGCGCGTTTCGATGCCCGATCGCGCCGAAACATTCCGATTCGTCGCCGCGGCGCCGGACGCCGAGGCGGCGACTCGGCGGGCGGCGAGCCGCGCCGCTTCCCTCGTCCGAACAATCGGAAGCGCGAGCGAGCGCGCTCGAAGGCGCGAGGCGCAATCGGGAATTGCATATTATCGAAACGTTGAATAACAAAAAAGTAACCAATGTGCGCCAGTTTCGTTCGGTCCGAATGAATCGGACGCTTTCAGTCGCGCCAGGGCGCCATCGCGACGCGATGCGTCGTCGCAGCCATGGCGGCCGACCAAGCGCCAACAGCGAAGGGTCGCGTTCGCATGCCGGCATTGGCCATCAGCAGATTCGCGCGTTCGGTTCGCGTCCCGCCGCTCGCTCCGCGCCGTTTCGTTGCGAGCGCGAAATGAGCCTCGCCTTCAACGCCAGGCGATCGCTTCAGTTTGGCGGCGCGCTCGCCTTTATCGTCCTTAGCGCGCTCAGCGCCGCGCAGTCGCGAAGCAATCCCCTGGCTGAAGCTTACGTGCTCGGCTTGATTTGCGTCAGCACGATCGGCCTCGTTGTCGGCGAAGCGACGTCTGCGCGAAACTCGAGATCCGATCAGAGCCAGGCGCGCGCGGCCGCAGCGGCGATGGAGCGTCTAGATTTCGAACAGACCGTCGATGCGACGCTCGCGCATGTTCTCGAGCTGATCCGCGAACAGGTTGTGGAGGGCGCGAAGTTCCACGATTCTTTGGCGGGCGCGGATCGGAAACTTTCGCGAAGCGATTCCTACGAGACGATCCACGAGATCGTCCTGACGCTGATCAATGACAATCGCGCGATGCAAAACAAGATCAACGCCTTATCGGAAAAACTCGAGGACTCGCGATTCCAAATCTTGCGCTTGCGCTCGAGCCTCAGCAAGGCCGAGGAAATCGGCAATCGCGATGGGCTGACCGGGCTGGGCAACCGCCGCTTCTTCGACAACGCTCTGGCGGAGGAAATCGAAAGAGCGCGCGATTTTGGCGGCGAGTTGTGCGTCGCGATCGCGGATATCGATCATTTCAAGAAGATCAACGACAAATTCGGGCATGTCGCCGGCGATACGGTGCTGAAATTGTTCGCCGAACTGTTGATGAGGAACATCAGGGACCCGGACAAGGCGGCGCGATTCGGCGGCGAGGAGTTTGCGATCCTTTTTCCCGACACCCGGCTCGCCGACGCGAGCCTGACGGTAAACCAAATTCACAAGCAGCTCGAGAGCAAACAATGGGTGGTCGCCGCGAGCGGCGAGCCCATCGGCGCCGTCACCGCTTCGTTCGGGGTCGCGCGATTGAACGCCAGCGAGTCCGCGGAGGACTTGATCGGGCGCGCCGACGCTAAGCTCTACGAAGCGAAATCGAGTGGAAGGAACCGGGTCTTGGTCGACGTCGCCGGCGAGACCGAAACTGAGGTCGAATATTGAAAAGCGGCTTCGCCGGGCCGGAATCCATGGGGCGGCGGAACGACTCGACCTTCAGCCAGGTCTTGGACGAGGTGACGCGTTCCGACGATTCGGAGCGACGATTCGGACGAGCCGGCAAGCCTCTCGGGCATCCATTCGCGACCCTCGCCCCTCCGATACAGCTCGACGCGAGCAGGGAATACGGTCCGACCGAGCGTTGGGATCAAGCGTTCGATTGGATCGCGGAGCCGCAAGACGCCGCGGGCGCGCCCAAGATGGCGAGCGCGCCGAGCGACGACGCCGAAGCGATCGCCGCGGAACTCGGCCTGACGGGCGCGCTCACGCACGACGAACTCAACCGGGCGCGCCGTCGATTCATGTGGAACAACCACCCGGATCGTCGTCCCGACGTGCCGCGCGAACTCGCCAACCGCCGCGTGGCGATCGCCAATATGCTCCTCGATCGCGCGCAAAGCGCGCTCACGGAGCGCCGGAGCGCGCCGCAGCGATCGCCCGCATGATCGCGCGGCGGCGGCGATCGCCAAGGTCAATTGCCGGCGCCGAAGATCATCCGTCGCGCGAACGGCTCATCCCCATTGCCGAGGTCTTTCGTCTCCGGCTTGTCGCTCGTCAACAGCGTCGCGCCCGATTCGTCGATCAGCGCCCAGCGCCCGTCGCGTCTTACGATCGATGCGACGCGCCCAAGACCGGGCGCGACATCGCCGGGCTTGACGACCCGAATCTCCGAACCGTGACTCAACCACGCCATACCCGGCTCGACCGCGATGATCCGATAGGCTTCGGCGGCGCTCGATCCGCTGGCCGCATCGTGCCCGATCGATCCGATCGGCGCCATGTCGGGAGCGTCATGGGCGATCGACCTGGTCGGCGCCTTGTCGGGAGCGTCCTGGGCGATCGATCCGGTCGGCGCCTTGTCGGGAGCGTCCTGGGCGATCGATCCGGTCGGCGCCTTGTCGGGAGCGCCTTGGGCGATCGACCCGGTCGGCGCCATGTCGAGAGCATCGCCGGCGACGCGGCGGTTCGCCGCCGCGACAGTCGGCGACTCGGCCAGGGCCGGCCGCGACGATCCTCGCGGCTTGGCGAATATCGCGAGATATTGCAGTCCATTGACTCGCGGCTCGTGGTTGCCCTCGAGAAGCATGGCGCCGGCGAAGACGATCGAGCCGACCGCCGTCGCCACGCCGGCGCTGACGAGCGCGAAATCGCCGGCCAACTTCAACGTTACGCGCCGTGGGACTCCGGAGGCGATCGAGACGATGAGGCGAAAGGCGGCGAAATCGAACAATTTCATGCGATCTCTTTCGTAAGTCCGTCCGGCCGCCCTCAGCCGGCAAGCTGATTGGCGGGCTCTTCGGACTTGGCGTCGTTTCGGAGGGCCGCGGCGAGTTCGATGAACGGGTCCTGGCAGGGCGGCGAGGACAGCGTCTGGGTCATCGCTTCGTAAATGCGCGGCACGGACTTGACCGCTTGATCGAGCAGCGGGTCGACGCCGGGAGTGAAGCCGCCCATCAGTCGAAGGTCCCGTGTTTCCTCATAGCGGGCGATCAACGAGCGTAGTTTCGAGACCAGCCTGCGCTGCTCGGGCGTCCAGGCGGGATTGGCGAGGCGGGAAACCGACGAGAGAATATTGACCGCGGGAAAGCGCCCCTGATCGGCGATCGCGCGGTCGAGCACGACGTGGCCGTCGAGCGTGCCGCGAATGCTGTCCGCAACCGGGTCATTGTGGTCGTCGCCGTCCACCAGAACCGAGAACACGCCGGTGATGGACCCGGAGCCCTCGACGCCGGGGCCGGCGCGCTCGAGCAATCGCGGCAGATCGCTGAACACGCTCGGCGCGTAGCCGCGCGCGACCGCCGGCTCGCCGGCGGCCAATGCGACGTCTCTTGCCGCATGCGCGAAGCGCGTCACCGAATCGAGAACCAGCAGCACCGAGTCGCCGCGATCGCGGAAATATTCGGCGACGGCCATCGCCGTCCTGGGCGCCAAGCGCCGCATCATCGGGCTCTCGTCGCCTGTGGAGACGACGGCGATCGCGGATTGGCGGTTCGCCGCGAGCGTGTCGTCGAGGAATTCGCGCACTTCTCGACCTCGCTCGCCCACCAGCGCGATCACCACCGTATCGAAATCCGGCGCGCGCGCGAGCATCGAGAGAAGCGTCGATTTGCCGACTCCCGAACCGGCGAAAATGCCGATGCGCTGACCGGCGCAAAGCGGCGTGAACAAGTCGATCACGCGAATTCCCGACTTGATCGGCTTCCTGACGCGCGAGCGCTGCAAGGCGGGCGGCGGCTCGCCGTCGAGCGGCGCCGCGCGCTCGCCCGGCTTGAGTTCTCCGGCGCCGTCGATCGGGCGCCCGAGCGCGTCGATCACCCGACCTTTCCATTCGGGATGCGGCGTAAGCGAAAGGGTCTCGGCCCGATAGGCGCGCGCGCCGATAGCGGCGTCGCAGCGCGAATCGAATGGCTTCAGCGTGACGGCGGCGTCTTCGATCCTGACGACCTCGCCGAGTTGGACGCGATCGCCCACGTCGACGCTCACGCATTCTCCGAGTCTGAGAAAGCGCGACAGGCCGGCCACCCGATAGTGCGACATCGCGATTTCCGTCACGACGCCGCTGACGCGGGTTCGCGGCAGGGCCTTGGCGCCCCACGCCAACTTGCTTTCGAGCCGATCGAGCGCGTTGGGGCGCCGGCCGGAAGGTTCGTCATCCCCGCTCATGCGCTAAGCCCAATGTCAATCTTTCCACGCATGGCCTAGCTGGGAGCGCCAAGCGTCTTGATGGCGTCTTGCAGCGACGATTCCGTTTGCGACATTTGCGAGCTGACGCCGTCAAACGTCCGCGTCACGGCGATCAGTTTCGTCATCTCCTGGATCGGATTGACGTTGGCGCCTTCGACAAACCCCTGAACGAAGCCATTTTGAGTGAAGTCGAGGATCGGCGTCGCCGGCGTGTCGGGAATGACGCCGGAATTCTCGGTGCGCGTCAGCTTGGCGTCGTCGTCGATCGCGAAGAGACCGATCGCGCCGACTTGCTTGCCGTCTTGAGCGATCATGCCGTCGCCCGAAATCGTCGGCGCGCCGGCCGCCGGGTTGAGCATGATCGGCGCCCCGCCTGCGTCGAGAACGCCGTTGCCGTTCAGAGTCTGAAGGACGCCGGTCTCGGAAATGCGCATGCGGCCGTCGCGCGTATAAGCGATCCCATCGGCGGTGCTGATCGCAATCCAGCCCGCGCCCTGTACGGCGACGTCGAGCGGATTTCCTGTCTTGATGGAGGCGCCGGTCTGTCGGGAAATGAACGACGTTCCGCTTGAAACATAGTCGATGCGGTTTTCGCCGGCCCTGGCTACTTCGGTCTCGAAGGACACGCCTTCCGCGCGATAGCCGACCGTGTTCATGTTCGCGACATTGCCGGCGATCGTCTCCAATCGCCGTTCCAAAGCAACCTGCGCCGACAAGGCGACGTAAAGACCGTTCTGCATACCGAGACCCGCAACCGGCGCACGTCGCATCGTGGCTGGCCCGCCGGTGAAGATTAACCCCGCGCCTTGTATGAGGCTGACCTCGGAAAAACAGCCTGGCGTAAGTTTACGGCTGCACGGTCGCTGCGGACGGGCTACGGGAGAACGCGTTGAATTTCATCATCGGATTGATCATCGCCGTGGGCAGCATCCTCGGCGGATACGGGGCGCTCGGCGGCCATCTCGAAGTGCTGATGCAGCCGTTCGAGTTCCTCATCATCGCCGGCGCCGCGCTCGGCATTTTCATCGTCGCCAACCCGTTCGCGACAATCAAGGATTGCGGCAAGGCCTTCTTTGAGGCGGTCACCGACAAGGTGCCCAAGCCGCGCGACTTCCTCGACGTCCTGAGCGCGTTGCACGCGCTCATGCGCGAATTGCGCGGCAAGTCCCGCGGCGAGGTCGAAGGGCATTTCGACAATCCCATGGAATCGGAAGTCTTCAAGGGATTTCCCCGGCTGCTCGCCAATGGCGATCTCCTCACGTTCATTTGCGACTATGGCCGGCTCATCATCATCGGCAACGCCAAGACTCACGAAATTGAAGCCCTGATGGACGAGGAGATCGAGACGCTCTCCTATGATCGGTACAAGCCGGTTCACGCGCTCCAGGCGGTCGCGGACGCCCTTCCCGCGCTGGGCATCGTCGCGGCCGTGCTCGGCATCATCCATGCGATGGGCGCTCTGGACCAAGCGCCGGAAGCGCTCGGCGGGCTGATCGGCGCCGCGCTCGTGGGCACGTTCTCCGGCATTTTTCTCTCCTACGCCGTCGTCGGCCCGGTCGCGTTGAAAATCAAGGCGGTTCGCCAGAAGCAGCTTCGTCTCTTCACTCTGGTCAAGCAAAGTCTGCTGGCGTTCATGAACGGCGCCATGCCGCAAGTAGCGGTGGAATTCGGGCGCAAGACCATTCCCTCGAAAGAGCGCCCGACGATCGACACCGTCGAGAACGAAACCATCGCCGGCCCCCCGCCCCCCGTCGCCGACGTGGCGATCAAGGAAGCGGCCTAACCCATGGCGGTCGAGGAACACGAGAGCGCGGCGACAACGCCCTGGCTGAAAAGTCCGCAGCCCGATCATCCCGGTCTTTCGATCGAGCGCATGCCCGGACTCGTCTTTGCCCTCGAACAATTCGCTTTGAACGTCCCGGAGGCGCTGGCGCCCCTTTGCAAAGCGCATTCGCCGGCAACGATCGACGAGATGAAGCTGACGACCCTATTCGAACTCGTCGGCGAATGCGAAGGCCTGACCGCGGCTGTGCTGCACTGCGCGCAACTCGACGCGCGCTTGCTGCTGATTTTCGATCAGCGCGTCGTCGACACGCTCGTCACCGCGGTCTTCGGCGGCGACGTCGAAACGGATCGCGAAGCGGCGAAGCAGGCGCGGCCGAATCGTCCCCACACCGGCATCGAGACGAGCCTCGTCGCTGAGCTGGCCCGGTCTTTGGGAAAGGCGCTCGACCGAGCATTCGCCCAAGTCGCAAGCCTCGAGTTGACTTTCGAACGCCTGGAAACGCTCATCGACGTCCACGTTCTCGGACGCCGCGACATGCAGGCTGTCGCGGCTAGATTGACGATCGACACGCCAGGAGGCCCCACCGCCCTCATTGTCCTCTTGCCGCAGACGTTGCTGTCGCCGATGCGCAAGAATCTTTCGTTCGATCCGAGCGGCGAAGCGTTGGCGTCCGACCCGCGCTGGATGCGGCAAATGGAGGTCGGCGTGACGAAGGCGCGGATCGCCGTCACGGCGGTGCTGGACGAGTTGGAAATGACGCTGGGCGAGATCGCCGATCTCGCCGTCGGGCAGGTGCTGAACTTGCACGGCGCCGGCATGGGTCGCGTTCGGCTCGAATGCGCCGGGCACGAAATGTTCTGGTGCAAACTCGGTCAAGGCGAAGGCCGTTACTCCCTGAAAATCGAGGAGCCGATCGAGCAGGAAAGCGATCCCGTCGAAGCAGCGTCCGTCCATTAACCGGCTTGCGTTCGCAAACGCAACGAGCAACCGAGGAAAGAAAGTTTGGACCATGGATGACAATCTTCAATCGCAGAGCGCGCCGCGAGAACCGGACGCCGCGAGCGGCGCGTCGACGTCGAGCCCTCAGAAATACGACGCGATCCTATCGATTCCGGTCACCGTGCAAGTCGTGCTCGGGGCGACGTCGATGCCTGTCGCCAGCCTCATGAAGCTCGGGCGCGGGGCGGTGATTTCGCTCGATCAGAAGGTTGGCGATCCCGTCAATGTCGTCGTGAACGGCAGGGTGATCGCGCGCGGCGAAGTGGTGGTCGTCGATGAAGACAGCGCTCGGTATGGCGTTTCTCTGATCGAGATCGTCGCCGCTTCGCGCAACGATCGCGCCGCTTGAGGAGGGCGAAGCGCGATGAACGCGGATTCGTCCGACGACTCGCCAGACGACGAGCGCAAATTCGCCGGCGCCCAGAAGGCCGCCGCGATCCTGCTCGCGATGGGCAAGCCGCCCGCGACGCGCTTGCTGAAGCATCTCGAACCGGGAGAGTTGCGGGAGGTCACGCGCGCGGCGGCGCAACTCGGCCCCGTGTCGATGGCCGCGCTCGAATCGCTGGTCGAGGAATTCACATCGGAGTTCTCGGCCGGCGCCAACCTTCTCGGCGACGCCGGGCAAGCGCGGGAAATGTTGACCGACGCAGTGCCGCCCGAACAGATCGCCGACATCATGTCCGACGTGCTCGCCGCCGCCGAGCGTAATGTCTGGTCGGCCCTGGGCAAGATTCCCGAGGCCGTGCTCTCGACGTACTTGGCGAACGAACATCCGCTGACGGCGACCTTCATTCTTTCAAAACTGAATCCGGCCCTGGCGGCGCAAATCGTCTCGAATTTGCCGCGTGAAACGCGCAACGAGGTTTTGTGCGCCATGATTTCACGGCCGGTAATTTCCGAGGAGGCGCGACGCATCGTCGAAGACGCTTTGCGGAAGGAACTGACGACCCTAACGGCGCGCGTCTCTGGACTCGACAATCACACCCGCATCGCCGAGATCATCAACAACCTCGAACCCCTGGAAGCCCGCGACGTCATGCAATCGCTCGTCGCGGCGCGGCCGAAGGAAGCGCGGATCGTCATGAAGATGCTGTTCTCGTTCGACGATCTGCCTCGCCTCTCGCAACGCGCGCGCGCCACCCTGTTCGACAAGCTCGCGACCGAAGTCGTCGTGCTTGCGCTGCGCGGCACCGACGCCGAATTCCGCGACGCCGCGCTTTCCTCTATGGCCTCGCGCGCGCGCCGTCTCGTCGAGAGCGAACTCGCGACCCCCTTCACGCCTCTGCCGCACGAAATCGCCAAGGCGCGCAAGCAAATCGTCGATCTCGTGCTCAAGATGGCGCAAAGGAACGAAATCGAACTTTCCCCTGCCGACGGCGCCGAAGCGGCGTAACCCCAGTCGGACGCGGTCATGAGCGACGATCAGGATCCCGACAGCAAGACCGAGGAAGCGACGGAAAAGAAACTTCACGACGCCGTCGAGCGCGGCGTCGTGCCTGTTTCTCGCGAAGTCTCGATCCTTGCTTCGCTGGCCGCCATCTTGATCGTCATGGTGTTTGTCCTGCCGACGCGCGCGGAGCGGTTCGTCGGAGCCCTGGTTTACTTCCTCGACGATCCCGCGGGTTGGAGGCTCGAGCGCGCAAGCGACGTGGTCGCGCTCGGCGAAGTCATCTTGATCGCCGCCGCCGATTTTCTCGCGCCGACCGTGGTGCTGCTGATGGTCTTTGGCGTGGTGGCGTCGATCGCCCAAAATCCTCCGCGCATCGTGCCCGACCGGATCATGCCCGATCTGTCGCGAATCTCGCCCGGCGCCGGCCTGTCCCGCGTGTTCGGTCCGCGAGGTTGGACCGAATTTTTCAAGAGCGCGCTGAAAATCGTCGCCGTCGGAGTCGTCGTCGCGATCATTCTCGGAGGACAAAAATATGTTTTGGCGATGGCGATGTTTCTCGATGTCGCCGACTTGCCCCAACGCATTCTCCAACTCTGCGTCCACGTCGTCGCGGCGGTTCTGGCGGCCACTCTTGTCGTCGCGTCGGCCGACCTCGCCTGGGCGCGCATTCATTGGCGTCGCGACCAACGCATGAGCCGTTACGAACTCAAGGAAGAGCTCAAGCAGACCGAAGGCGATCGATTGCTGAAGGCGCGCCTGCGCTCGATTAGACTCGATCGTTCGCGCAAACGAATGCTCTCGGCCGTGCCGAAGGCGACGATGGTGGTCGTCAATCCCACGCATTACGCCGTCGCGATGCGTTATATTCGCGCGGAGGGCGGCGCGCCGATCGTACTCGCCAAAGGCGTGGATCTCATCGCGCTCAAGATCCGCGAGATCGCGGAGCAAAACTTCGTCCCGATCGTCGAGGACAAGCCGCTCGCGCGCGCGTTGTACGACGCCGTCGCGGTCGACAGCGCGATTCCTCCTGAATTCTATCGAGCTGTGGCCGAGATCGTGCATTTGATTCAGGAAAAGAAAAGTTCCTGGCCCCTGACAAGGAATCGATGACGTCATGACCGACCGACATGCCGAACCTCGGCGTCTTGCCCACGAAGAGATCATCGCCAACGCAATGGTCGACGTCGTGAGCGAATTGCGGCTTGCCGATCCGTCCGAACTGATTCTGATGATTCGAGGCGAGCAAGCGGCCAACATCGCCGACCTGGTCAATTCGTCGAGCGAGCTGTTTTTCAAGAGCGGCACGCTGCGATATGCGCTGTCCGCCGGGTGCGACGTGCAGTGGGATTCCACGCCGATCATCCGGTTGGATATGGAATTCCGCTACGACGCGGTTTGCGCGTTCTTTCGTTTGATGATCGGCCGCAAGCGCGCCGCGGTTGACGTCGTCGAAGTCCTCTTCGACGACGACAATCTCGATGGAGCCGCAAAGGACCAGCGCCTTTCCGCCGCGATCGCCGGCGCGCGGCTGCGGCCGCTTCGAGGGTCGGGCGGGAGCGCCCTTGGCGAGGTCGCCTCGGCCCAGGCGCAGCCGCGGCGCAAGCCTGGAGCAAGGCCGAACGCGTAACTTCGAGACACGATCCATCGGATGGGATTTGACGCGTGTCTCAACCCTACGTTCTTCAGCTCGCCTCGCAAAGCACGCAGTGGCTGTCGGCGCGTCAATCGCTGATCGCGAGCAACGTCGCCAACGCCAACACGCCGGGCTATCGGGCGGTCGACCTTCAACCCTTTTCGGCGGTGCTCGACAGCACGCAGGTCTCGATGGTTACGACAAACCCGGCGCACATGACTCCGACGCAAGATGAGCTCGCCTCGGCGCGCGTCGTGGAAAGCGACTCTTCGCACGAAACGTTGTCCGGCAACTCGGTGAGCCTCGAACAGGAGATGATCAAGCTCGGCGACGTGAACCGCGCGTACTCCATGGGCACGAATATCAAGCGCGCCATCCATCAGATGATGATGTCGGCGCTGAAGTGAATGACGATGCCAGATCCCTTGCAATCGGCGTTGCGCATCGCCGGCGCCGGTCTCGACGCACAGTCGGTGCGACTGCGCGTCATCTCGGAAAACATCGCGAATTCGCAATCGACGGGGAGCGCGCCCGGCGCCGATCCTTACACGCGCCAGACGGTGTCATTCGACAACGAACTCGATCGGGCCGCGGGGCTGTCCCTGGTGCGCGTCAAGAGCATCGGTCTCGACGACAGCCCGTTCAAGGTCGAACTCGATCCCGGCAACCCGGCGGCCGACGAAAACGGATTTGTCAAAATGCCGAATGTCGACGTGCTGACCGAACTGGCCGACATGCGCGAGGCGAATCGAACTTATGAGGCGAATTTGCAGGTTGCAAGGCAGTCGGCGGATCTGTTGGGCATGACCGTCAATTTGCTCAAGGACGCTTGACTCGATCGGCCGGCCCGACAAATTCGAGCGGCCGGGAGTCTCGGTCCGGAATGTCTTCAAGGGAGTTTCCATGGCGTTCCTCGATCGTCCCCGACACGGCTTGGCCGCGCAACACGGCGATCGCCGCCGCGCCTCCCGCAGGAGCGCGAAGGCGGGCGGAGCGCCGCGGCAAGAAATCGACGTGGTCCGTCATTCGAGCAAGGGAGGCGCGCGGGTCCTCGGCATCCACGCCGGGGTTGGCGCGCGGGAGCAAAATGGCGATTGAAGGCGTATCCGCGCTCGGCGCGATCGGCAAGCAACTCGAACCCGGCGCTTCCAGCGGGACGGCCGGCGCCGCCTCGACAACGAGTTCCGGCGCGAGTTTCACGCAGGCGTTGGGCCAGGTCGTCAGCGACGCGATCGGCTCGCTGCAGTCCGGCGAGGCCGCGGCCATTCAGGGTCTGCAAGGATCCTTGCCGCCGTTCAAGGTCGTCGAAGCGATCATGGGCGCGCAGCGCACGCTGCAGTCGACGCTGGCGATCCGCGACAAGGCCGTTTCCTCCTATCAGGAAATCTCGCGGATGGCGATCTGAGGCGTCCGCACAACCGAAAGATCGAAGCATGAGAGCGCTTGCGATAGCGGCCACGGGCATGAACGCCCAAGAGCAGAATCTCGAGGTCATCGCCAACAACATCGCCAACCTCAACACCACCGGATTCAAGCGCTCGCGAGCGGAATTCACCGATCTGATCTATCAGACCGAACGCTTGATGGGCGTCAGCACCCGCGGCCGCGACGCCACGGTGCCCGAAGGCGCGCAAGTCGGGCTCGGCGTGCGCACCGCGGCGATCCGCAGCTTGCAAATCCAAGGCGCGCTCACCAACACCGGGAACTCGCTCGATCTCGCGATCAACGGGCGCGGTTGGTTCCAAGTCACGACCACGGCGGGCGACACCGTGTATACGCGCGACGGCGCGTTCAACACCAACGCGACGGGACAATTGGTGACCGCCGACGGCTATATCGTGAGCCCGCCGATTCTGATCCCGCCCACCGCGACGAGCATCACCGTGAGCCAGACGGGGATAGTGACCGCGACGATTCCCGGACAGACGTCGCCCCAACAGCTCGGGCAGTTGACGATCGCCAATTTCATCAACGAGGCCGGACTTCAGGCGCTGGGGGACAATCTCTTTCAGCAAACGGCGGCGTCGGGTCAGCCCACTGTCGGCGTTCCCGGAGATACGGCGTTCGGCGTCCTTCAGCAGGGATATCTGGAAGCCTCGAATGTCGACCCGGTGTCGGAAATCACCAACCTGATCGCCGCGCAGCGAGCCTATGAAATGAATTCGAAGGTGATCCAGGCCGCGGACCAAATGTCAGGAACGATATCGAATATGAGGAGCTGAGGAGACGGCCTCGTGCGCGTGAACCGGATCGCCGCTTTGCTGGCCTCATTGGGATTGTGGCTTGCGCCCAACCTCTGCGCGCTCGCGCAGGACGCCGCCTTGCCGGCGCCCAGGATCGTCATCTACCCCGGCGAAATCATCCGCGACGACATGCTCGCGGACCTGCCGGCCGAGACGGCCACGGGCGTTGGCCCGTTCGCCGAAACGCGATCCGCGTTGGTCGGCAAGATGGCGCGCCGGACCCTCTTGCCCGGCGCCGCGATTCCGCTCGCCGGGATCGATAATCCGCGCCTCGTGGCCAACGGCGCCGAAGTCAAGCTCGTTTACGAGGAAGGCGGACTGACGATCGTCACCGTCGGCGCGGCTTTGCAGGACGGCGCCGCCGGCGACGTCATCAAGGTGCGCAACAGCGACAGTGGCGTGACGGTGTCGGGGGCGGTCCAACCGGACGGCACAGTGCGCGTGAGCGGCGGGTGATGAAGCGCTTGATCCTCACGCTGATTCTCTGCGCGTTCGCGAGCCAGGGACTGGCGGCGGCGCGCATCAAGGACATCACGTCGTTGCGCGGCGCGCGCGACAATCAGCTCATCGGCTACGGTCTGGTGGTCGGCCTGCAAGGCACCGGCGACACTCTGCGCAACGTTCCGTTCACCGAACAGGCGATTCAGGCGATGCTCGATCGGATGGGCATCAACGTGCGCGGCAGCGCATTGCGAAATCGCAACGTGGCCGCGGTGATCGTGACCGCGGATCTGCCGGCTGGGATGGATGTGGGTTCCCGTCTCGACGTGACCGTATCGGCGCTAGGCGACGCTCCCTCGCTGATGGGCGGCACTTTGTTGCTGACGCAATTGTCGGGGACCGACGGCGAGGCCTATGCGAGCGCGCAAGGCGCGGTGTCGGTCACGGGCTTCGAGGCCGCCGGCCAGGCCGAAACCCTGTCGCAGGGGGTGCCGACGGCCGGACGGATTTCGAACGGCGCGATCATCGACAAAGCCGTGCCGGCGCCGCCCGACGAACTGCGGCTGATCCTGGAATTGAAAAATCCCGACTACAACACCGCCGTGCGGATCGTCGACGCGATCAACGCTTATTCGCAGCAGCGGTTCCGCCGCCGCTCGGCGTTCGAGATGGATGGCCGGACCGTCGAATTGTTTCACCCGCCAGGCGTCAGCGTCACGCGCTTTATGGCGGAGATTGGCGAACTGGCCGTCGAGCCGGACAGCGTGGCGCGCGTCGTTCTGGACGCGAGAACCGGCACCGTGGTGATCGGTCAGGACGTTCAAATCTCGACGGTCGCGGTGACGCACGGAACCCTTTCGGTGCGGGTCTCGGAGACTCCCACCGTTTCTCAGCCGACGCCGCGGTCGCAAGGACAGACCGTCGTGACGCCGCGCACGCAGATCGACGCCGAGCAGCAAGGCGGCCAGGTGGCGATTGTCGAAGGGGCGAGCCTGCGCACGCTGGTGAACGGTCTCAATCGAATCGGGGTCAAGCCGAGCGGCATCATCGCCATTCTTCAGGCGATCAAGACGGCGGGAGCATTGCAGGCCGAACTCATCGTGCAATAGCCGAGTCAGCCCGGCGCAAGGCGCGCGCGGCAAGTTGCGCGCATCGAGTTCCTCCACGTCGGCGCCGCCGCCATGCCCACAGCCGCCAACCGCCTCTTCGCCATCGGCGCGTTCACCCTGGCCGCCGCTTTCGCAGGCCACGCCCTCGCCCAGAACGACGTGAAGCAAAAATCCAACGCGGGCGCGGCGGACAAGAGCGCCGACAGCGGCGTCGCGCGCTATTGCGCCAATGTCGCCCCGGTGGCGGCCGAGGCGCGCATCGCGTGGCAGGCAAGACGCCTGACGGAATTGGAAGGGCAGGTCAAACAGCGCATCGCCGAGCTCGAAAAGAAGGAGGCGGAAGCGCGCGAATGGGTGAGCAAACGCGAAGCCCTGATGAATTCGGCGAGCGACGACGTGGTGGCGATCTACGGAAAAATGGAGCCGGAAGCCGCCGCGGCGCAATTGGCGGCAATGGACGACGCGACGGCCGTCTCCATTCTCGGCAAGCTCAACGCGCGCGCGGCGAGCGCGATCCTCAATGAAATGGAGGCGGGCAGAGCCGGGAAACTGACCGGCATCATGTCCGGGGCCGCCGCCGAAAAGAAGTCGTGATGCGTGGACCCGGGCGAAGAGTTCTTCTTGTCGCGCTGTTCGCGTCGAATCTGGCCGGCTGCGCCGCGGGACCCGCCGATCTCATGCCCAATCTTTCGCCGGTCGGCAGCGGGCTGACCGCGGCGAGCGAGCGCGCCAACGAAGACGCGACCGCCAGCGCTCTCGATCCGAAGCGAGGCCAGCGCTTCGCCGGAACGCCGATCAATTTCTATACGGATCAACGCATCGCCAAGGTAGGCGACATCGTCACCGTCGTCATCGCGATCAACGACAAGGCCACGTTCGACAACGAGACGGATCGTTCGAAGTCGGCGAGTACGTCGTTCACCGCCGGTTGGAATTTCACCCCTCCTCCCCCCCCCGGCTCCAACTCGTCGACGTCGTCGTCGACGACTCCGAACTTGACGTCGAACATCAACTCGACATCGACGACCCAAGGCCAGGGCAACATCGATCGCCAGGAACAAATCCAAGTGTCGGTCGCGGCGGTCGTCACCGAAGTGTTGCCCAACGGCAACCTCGTCATCAGCGGCTCACAGGAGGTGCGGGTGAACTACGAATTGCGCCAGCTCACCGTCGCCGGCATCGTGCGGCCCTCGGACATCTCCCGCGCCAACACGGTCGCCTACGATCACATCGCCGAGGCGCGCATCTCGTATGGCGGGCGAGGCCGATTGAGCGAAGTCCAGCAGCCCTCGTGGGGCCAGGAAATTTACGATTTTGTGAAGCCGTTCTGAAACGTCGGGGACGATTCTCTCGATGGCCACCGCACCCGTTGCCGTAAACGACCAAGTCGACGCCGCGGCGTCGACGCCGCCGACGCCGCCGGCGCCCGCGCCCGCGCCGGCGCCGGCTTCGACCAAGCAAACGATCGCCGCAACGCTCGTCGTCACCGTGATCGCCGCGGCGATGGGCGCCCTGTTCGCAATCCCGCCGGCGCCGGAGGCGTCGAGCCAAAAGAACGAATCGTCGCCCGGCGCGGGGGTGCCCGCAACCGCCGGCTTGTTCGAGATGCCGCCGATCGTCACGAATCTCGGCGCGCCGCGGGACACCTGGATTCGCCTGGAAGCGTCGATCGTGTTCGACGCCAAGGCTCTTCCCCATCCCGAGGTCATGGTCGGAGAAATCGCCGGCGACGAACTCGCCTATTTGCACACCGTCACCTTGGCGCAAATCGAGGGCCCGATCGGATTGCAAAACATTAGACAGGATCTCAACGAACGCGCGGTGATCCGCTCCGGCGGCAAGGTCAGCGAGCTGATCATCCGAACCCTGGTGGTGCAATGAAACGCGCAACGGTCGCGGCGATCGCGCTTTTCTTGACCGTTTCGGCGGCCGGCGCCCAGACCGTCGATCTCGGCGCGTTGATCCCGAGCGGGGGCGCGTCGGCCACCGCGCGCATCGTTCAGATGGTCGCAATCCTGACCGTTCTGTCGGTCGCGCCCGGTCTGCTGATCATGGTCACCAGCTTCACCCGATTCACCGTCGCGCTTTCCTTTCTGAGGTCGGGATTGGGCTTGCAAAGCACGCCCGCCAATCTCGTGCTGATCAGCCTGTCGCTGTTCATGACGTTTTTCGTCATGGCGCCCACCTTCGACCGGGCATGGCAGAACGGCCTCAAGCCGCTGATGGACAACACGATCAGTCAGCAGGAGGCCTATGGCGCCATCACCCAGCCCTTTCGCGAGTTCATGCTCGCTCAGGTTCGCGAGAAGGATATCGCGCTGTTCGAAGATCTGTCGAAAGGCAATTTCCAGATCAAGGATCGCACGACGGTCGACCTGCGGATTCTCATCCCCGCCTTCATGATTTCCGAGTTGCGTCGGGGATTCGAGATCGGCTTCCTGATTGTCTTGCCGTTCCTGGTCATCGACATGATCGTCGCCGCGCTGACGATGTCGATGGGCATGATGATGTTGCCGCCGTCGGTCATCTCGTTGCCTGTGAAGATCTTGTTCTTCGTGCTGGTCGACGGCTGGAATCTGCTGATCGGCAGCCTGGTGCGATCGATCAATTGACGGCCTCGGTCGACGCCAACAGCTTCGCGCAAGGGAACGATCGTTTATTGGATCGCCGAAATTCCGAGGAGACCAATCGATGAGCTTGATGGGCGCGGCCGTTTCCGGCATGTTGGCGGACACGAACTGGCTTTCGACCATTTCGCAGAACGTCTCCAACGCCGACACCACCGGCTACAAGAACGTCGAAACGGAGTTTTCGACGCTCGTCGATCAGGCCGGCGGTGCCGCCGACAGCCTCGCCGGCGTCGCGACGAGCATACGCGCGCTCAATTCGCTGCAGGGCTCGGTCGTCGGCACTTCGACCACGACGGACCTCGCGATTCAAGGCAGCGGGTACTTCGTCGTCTCCGACTCGAGCGGCGCGCTCTATCTCACCAGGAACGGCTCGTTCGTGCCCGACGCGGAGGGCAATCTCGTCAATTCGGCCGGTTACTACCTGATGGGCAACATTGCCGGCAACGGCCAGGCGGATGCGGTTCCCACCCAAAAAGTGAATGTCACTGCGGCGGGCGACTTGCCGACGGCGACGGACGCCGGCGTGCTGTCGGTGAATCTCCCCTCGAACTCGAGCCCGGTCACCAACGCGGCCGATCTGCCCTCGGCCAACCCTCCTGCGGAAGACGCGTCCTATACCGCCGAGACCTCGGTCACCGCCTACGACGACCTGGGCGGCGAGCACACGATCAACGTCTATCTGACCAACACGGGCGTGGCGACGGCGGGGCCGAATGCGGGCGACGACACCTGGCAGATCACCGCTTACGACGCCGCCGACGCCGCGGCGACCGGCGGCTTCCCCTATACGACGACTCCGCCCAACACGCCATTGAAGTCGGATACGCTGTATTTCAGCTCGACGACGGGCGCGCTGATGGCGACGAGCGAGGGGACGACCAATTTGGATTTCAACATTCCGATTCCGAACGGCAAAACCTTGGCCCTCGACATCAGCGGGACGACCCAACTGGCGGCGAACTTCAGCGTCAACACCAACACGACCAACGGCAACGCGCCGAGCAGCTTGGAGGGCGTGACGATCAGCGCCGATGGCACGCTCGATTTCCAATACAGCAACGGAGCGTCCAACGCCGCCTATGACATTCCGTTGGCCACCGTGGCGAGTCCGGACAGTCTTACCTCTCTCAACGGCAACGTCTATCAGGCCAATCAGAACTCCGGCTCGATCGTATACGGAACCGCTGGAACAGGGGGTCTCGGCGCCGTCGTTTCCTCGTCCCTCGAAGACTCGACTGTCGATCTGGCCACCGAGCTGACGGATATGATCGAGGCCCAGAGCGCCTATCAGGCCAATTCCAAAGTGTTCCAGACCGGCGCAGACCTCCTCGACATTCTCAACAATCTGAAGTCGTAAACCAATTCTCCGTCCTTCCAGGGCCGCGCGATGAGCCTGTCGGCAGCGTACAACATCATCAGCTCCGCGTTCCTTTCGAACGCGGCGCAGTCGGCGGTCATCTCGAGCAATATCTCGAACGCCAACACGACGGGCTATTCGCGCGAAATCGCCAACGTCGTCACCAATTCCTGCGGCGGCTCCGACGTCGCCTCGGTCACGCGCGAGGCCAACGCCGCGCTGTCGGAGCAGGTCAATTCGTCGACGTCGCAAGCGGCGAGCGAACAGGCGCTGGCCAACGGATTGGCGAGGCTCGCGCAGTCGGTCAGCGACAGCGCGTCCAGCTCCTCCGCCTCGGGATCGACGCAGAACGGCAACTCGCCCTCGGCGATGCTGGCGAACTTGCAGGACGCGCTCACGACTTACGAGGCGTCGCCCAGCGACGCTTCGGCCGGCCAGGCTGTCGTCACCGCAGCGTCCAATCTCGCCTCTTCGCTCAACAGCGGTTCCGCGACGGTTCAACAAGTGCGCGAGCAGGCCGATTCGGACATGGCTTCGTCCGTCTCGACCATCAACTCGCTGCTCAATCAGTTCTCGCAGGTCAATGCGACGATCGTCAGCGGTCTGGCGACGGGCGCCAACGTCAGCGGCGCCGAGGACAGCCGCGATTCGATTCTCACTCAACTTTCGCAACAAATCGGCATTTCGACCGTCGCCAATCCGGACGGCTCGACGTCAATTTACACCGACAGCGGCGTGACGTTGTTTGATGTGACGCCGCGCACGGTCTCCTTCACGCCGACCGCGACCTACACCGCGAGCACGACCGGCGCCGCCGTGACCGTCGACGGCGTGCCGATCACCGGCGCGTCGTCGCCGATGCCGATCCAGTCCGGCGCGCTCGCAGGTCTGGCGAATTTGCGCGACGCGGTCGCGCCGCAATATCAGGCGCAGCTCGATCAAATTGCCGGCGGCCTGATCAACGCCTTCGGCGAGAGCGACCAATCGACAACCAATCCGGGCCTGCCTTCGCTGCCGGGGTTGTTCACCTATTCGGGCGCGATGGCCCTGCCCGCGGCGACCGCCGTGACCGGCCTGGCGGCCTCCATCGAGGTCAACCCGGCCGTCGACCCCTCGCAAGGCGGCGACGTCGGCTTGCTGCAGAACGGCGGAATCAACGGCGCCGACTACAGCTACAACGCCACCGGCGCGGCGGGCTACACCGGCCGAATCCAACAGATGATCGCGGCGACGACGGCGACGCAGTCGTTCGACCCCAGCGCGGGCCTAGGCTCCTCCGACAGCCTCAGCGATTACGCCAACGCTTCGGTGAGCTGGCTGCAGGGCCAAAACCAGCAAGCGAGCAATAACGTCGACTATCAAAATTCGCTGGTCGCGCAAGCGACCGCGGCGCTGTCCAACGCGACCGGGGTGAACCTCGACACCGAAATGACGAACATGCTGAACATCGAGAACTCGTACACGACGACCGCCAAATTGCTGACGACGGTCGACGACATGTTCTCGGCGCTGCTCGCCGTGACGAGTTCGGGCTGACGATCATGACCACCGCATTCGTCTCGACGAGCTATTTGGGGACCGCGCTGCTGCCTACGATCGCGCAGACGCAATCCTCGCTCGCCAACCTCGAGGTCGAGTCCTCGACCGGCCAATACGCCAATCTCGGTCTGCAACTGGGCGACCAGTCCGGCTATGAATTGTCGCTCAAGAATCAGAACGATCTCCTGCAGACGCTGACCAGCGGCAACAGCATCGTCACGACGAATCTGACGACTGCGCAGGACACTCTCAATTCGATACTCACCGGCGCGCAAAATGCGGCGTCGAGCCTGACGGCGTGGACTTCGGGGCAGGCCAATTCGGGCGACACCTTGCAAAACCTCGGCGTCAACGCGCTGCAGTCGCTGATCGCTGCGACCAACACGACGTCGAACGGCCAGTATGTCTTCGGCGGCCTCAACTCCAGCGTCGCGCCGATGGCCGACTATTTTTCGTCGACGACGTCGGCCGCCAAGACCGCGATCGACACTGCGTTTCAGACGACGTTCGGCTGCCTGCCGACCGACGCGGCCGCCTCGTCCATTTCAGCCGGGGATATGCAGAGTTTCCTCACCGGCCCGTTCGCCGCCCAATTCAGCGGCGCCGCGTGGACGACCAACTGGTCGTCGGCATCGAGCACGAACACCAGCAACCAGATTGCGCCGGGCGAAACCATCGACACCTCGACGAACGCCAACCAGCCCGGGTTCCAGCAGCTCGCCGAAGGCTACGCAATGCTCAGCGAATTCGGCGGCTCGCAACTGAGTTCGGCCGCGCAGCAGGCGGTGGCCTCCACCGCGACCTCGCTGATCACGCAAGGGCTGAGCTCGATAACGGCGACCGAAGCCGGCGTCGGCGCGTCGCTGCAGCGCGTCACCGACGCCAACAATTCCATGTCCTCGCAGATGACGATTCTGCAAACCCAGATCGGCAACCTCGACAACGTCGATTCCGCCACTGTGGCGACGACGCTCAACACGCTGCAGACGCAACTCCAGACCGCTTACGAACTCACCGCCCAGCTGCAAAAGCTGAGCCTCGCGCAATATCTTCCCGTCACCTAACCCTTGGGGATCGCCGATGTACGAGTTTTCCTACAACGAGGTCGTCGAGGAGTCGCCGCAATTGATGCGCGCGCGCGAACGCCAGGCGATGGATCGGGTCATCGATCTCTTGCGCACGGCTCGCGCGCGCGGGCCCGGCGCGCGCGAAGTCGTCGAAGCGCTGTTCTACCTGCGCCGCTTATGGGCGATCTTTCTCGACGACCTGAGAAACCCGGACAACGAATTGCCGGAGCAGTTGCGGGCGGGGATCGTTTCGATCGGCATCTGGATGAACAAGGAGATCGATCGTGTGCGCTCCGGCAAAACCAGCGACCTGACCCCCATGATCGAGATCAACGAGATCATTCGTGACGGCCTGAAGTGAGAATCTCATGAACATCACCCTTCACGCGGGCGAAAAGCTCTACATCAACGGCGCCGTCATTCGCGTCGACCGGAAGGCCACGATCGAGTTGCTGAACGACGTCACCTTCCTGTTGGAGAACCATGTCATGCAGGCGGATCAGGCGACCACGCCGCTTCGCCAGATCTACTTCGCCGTTCAGGTCATGCTGATGGATCCCAGGGCCACAGAGGCGGCAACCGGCTTGTCGCGCAGGCTCATCGACGCGGCGCTGCAGGCGTTCGAGAACCCCACGATCATCGCCGGCCTCAAGGCGGTCGCGGACCAGATCGCCCGTTCGCGCCACTTCGAAGCGCTGAAGGCGTTGCGGGCGCTGTTTCCACTCGAAGAGCGGGAAATGTTTCCCAACGCCGCGCCCTGCAAATTGCATGCAGCCTGAAAGGACCGACAATGACCGTCACCGCCACTCCCGCAGTCACGAGCGCCGCCTCGACATCGTCGACATCGGCGTCTTCGTCGTCCGCGACGCCGTCGCTGAGCTACAACTCGTTTCTGACCCTTCTCATCGCGGAATTGCAGAACCAGGACCCGACGCAGCCGATGGACCCCACGACGATGGTGACCCAATTGGCGACGATCTCCCAGGTTCAACAGGCCGTGCAAACCAACACCACGCTCGCGTCGCTGTTGACCGCGAGTTCGTTGACCCAAGCCGAACTGGCGGTCGGCTCGACGATGACTTCGTCGGACGGAACGACGTCCGGACAGGTGGAGTCGGTCGACGTCAGCTCCGCCGGCGCCGCCACCGCCACCCTCACCGACGGCGGCACGATCCCGTTCGCCAACGGCGCCAACGTGCAATGAACGAGGGCGACGCGCTCGACGTCATTCAGGCCGCGATCTGGATGATCATCGTCGGCGCCGGCCCGGCGGTCGGCGCCGCGATGGTCGTCGGCGTGGCGATCGCGCTTCTGCAGGCCTTGACGCAGGTCCAGGAAATGACCCTGACCTTCGTGCCGAAAATCGTGGTGATTCTTGTAGTCGTCAGCCTCACCGCGTCCTTCATCGGCGGACAATTCTACGTTTTCACGGAAAACGTCTACGCGCGCATCGAAAGCGGATTCGGGAACTGATCGGCGCCCGGGCCCGCGACGCGCCGTCGTGCGCGAACTCGGCCGCGCCATCGTCGCTCGCGTCGCCGCCGACTTCGCGCTCTTGCGCGCAGGATTCCGGGCGAGCGCCGCCGCTCCGAAGATTCGCTTCGTTCGCTGCGCTCGCCGACGGCGCGAACCGCGATCGGCGAGACCCCCGCGCAAGCTTTGGCCGTCATTGTCGCCGTGACGCAAGGGGGAGAGACCGCAATGTCATTGACGACGGCGGCGATCGAGCCGGCAATAGGCCGCGGAGGCAAGGACGTCGGCTTTGCGGCCGCCATCGTGCTGATCCTATGCCTGTTCTTCCTGCCGGTTCCCGCGATGATGATCGATCTCGGCCTTGCGCTGTCGATCGCGCTTTCGGTGCTGATCTTGATGGTCGCGCTGTGGATTCACAAACCGCTCGAATTCTCCTCCTTTCCCACCGTGCTGCTCGTGGCGACCATCCTCAGGCTGGCGCTCAACATCTCGACGACGCGGCTCATTCTGTCGCACGGCGCGCAGGGAACGACCGCCGCCGGTTATATCATCGGCGGGTTCGCCAGCCTGGTGATGAGCGGCGACTTCGTCATCGGCATCATCGTCTTCCTCATTCTCGTGATCATCAACTTTCTGGTGATCACCAAGGGCGCGACCCGCATCGCGGAAGTCGGCGCCAGATTCACGCTCGACGCCATTCCCGGCAAGCAGATGGCGATCGACGCCGACCTGTCGGCGGGCACGATCGACGAAAAGATCGCCCAGCAGCGGCGGCGCGAACTCGAGGAGGAAAGCGCGTTCTTCGGCTCGATGGACGGCGCCTCCAAGTTCGTGCGCGGCGACGCCATCGCCGGCCTGATCATCCTCGCGGTCAATATCTTCGGCGGCATCGTCATCGGCGTCACCCGGCACGGACTTGGATTGTCCACTGCCGCGGACATCTTCACCAAGCTGTCGGTCGGCGACGGCTTGGTCACGCAAATCCCGGCGCTGATCATTTCCCTCGCCGCCGGCATGCTCGTCGCCAAGGGCGGCACGCGCGGCTCCGCCGACAAGGCGGTGCTCGATCAGCTCAGCAAATATCCCAATGCGCTGTTCATGGCGGCGCTGCTGATGTTCGTGCTCGGCGTGGTCCCGGGTCTGCCGTTTATTCCCTTCGCGCTTCTTGGCGGGCTGATGGCCTTTGTCGGCGTCGCCATTCCCAACCGACAGGCGAAGGATCGCGCGATCGCGGCGGCCGAGAAGGCCAGCCGCGAAGAGAAACTCCGCGCCGAGGCGCGCTCCTCGATCAAGGAGCAGTTGAAATCCGCCGAGATCGAACTCTGCTTCAGCAAGGAACTGACGGCGACGCTGTTGGCCTCGCACGACGAGATCGCCTCGCGCGTCGCCAAGATGCGCCGGAAATTCGCGCGGCAATACGGCTTCGTCGTTCCCGACATCAAGCTTACGGACGACATCAAGACGCCGACCAAGACCTATCAGATCCGCATCCACGGCACGGTCGTGGCGACGCAGGAGTTGCGCGTCAACGAATTTCTGGTGATCGTCGGCGACGGCAAACGGCCCAACGTTCCCGGCGACGAAGTGCGCGAGCCGGCCTTCGGAATGAAGGCGATTTCGATTTCGCAAGCCTACGTCAAGGACGTCAAGCGAGAAGGGTTCAAGCCGATCGACCCGGCGTCGGTCCTGCTGACCCACCTGAGCGAAGTGATCCACAACAATCTGGCGCAACTGCTGTCCTACAGGGACATGCGCGCGCTGTTCGACCGGCTGGAGCCCGAATACAAGAAGCTCATCGACGAAATCTGCCCTTCGCAGATTTCCTATTCGGGACTGCAGGCGGTGCTCAAGCTGCTGCTCGCCGAGCGTGTCTCCATTCGCAACCTGAATCTCATTCTCGAGGCCATCGCCGAGATCGCGCCTCACGTGCGCCGTCCCGAGCAGATCGTCGAACACGTGCGCATTCGCATCTCGCAACAGATCTGCGGCGACATTCAGGACCAGGGCGTGCTCCGAGTGCTGCGGCTCGGCAATCGTTGGGATCTCGTCTTTCACCAAAGTCTCAAGCGCGACGCCAAGGGCGAGGTGAGCGAATTCGACATCGATCCCAGGTTGATGGAGCAATTCGCCGCCGAGGCGTCCGCGGCGATCCGCAAACGCATGGATGAAAAGCACCTCTTCGCCCTCGTCACCACCGCCGAGACGCGACCCTATGTGCGAATGATCATCGAGCGCATGTTCCCGACGCTGCCGGTAATGTCCCAACTCGAGATCGCGCGCGGGTTCGAGGTCAAGTCGCTCGGCGCGATATCCTAGTGAACGCGAACGACGACATATTCGCGGGCGCCGGCGCGATCCTCAATCCCAACGTGACGTTGGCGACGTTCATTCTCTTCTGCCGCATCGGCGCGTGCCTGATGCTGATGCCGGGGATATCGAGCGCGCAGATACCGGTGCAGATTCGATTGTTCATTGCGGTGGCGGTGACGCTGTCGTTGGCGCCGCTTCTTCTCGATGAGGCGCCGTTGCGATCGTTCAGCGCCGATCCGATCCCGGCGCTGCGATTGATCGTGTTCGAGACGTTGATCGGCGGATTGATCGGCCTCCTCGGCCGGTTGTTTTTTCTTGCGCTGGAGACCCTGGCGGCGGGAGCGGCGACAATGCTCAGCATGGCCAATCCGTTCGGAATTGACCTGGAGCCGAATCAAGCGCTGCCGCCGCTCGCCAGCTTGGTGACCTTGTCGGCGACGGCGCTGATCTTCGTCACCGACGCCCATTGGGAAGTCTTGCGCGGCCTGGCGGCCTCTTATCACGCGATTCCGATCGGCGCCGAGTTCAATCCGGGATATTCATTGCGGCAGGTCGCCTCGACGCTCGGCGACACCTTTCGCATCGCGCTTCGGGTGTCCTCGCCGTTTTTCATCTATGCGATCGTCGTCAATCTGGCGATGAGCCTCATCAACCGTCTGACCCCGCAAATCGCGATTTTCTTTATGTCCATGCCGTTCATCATCGCTGGAGGGCTGTTGTTGTTGTATTTCTCGATCAAGCCGCTTCTTGGCGAGTTCATGCTGGGTTTCGAGTCCTGGCTCATATCGGGATAAGCGATGAAAAGACGACTCCAGGCCCTCGAGAAAATCGGGCGCCTGCACAAGGAAATGCATGATCTCGCGGTTTGGCGGCTGAACGCGCTCAGCCGCGAGCGCGATGATCTGGCGCGGAATCATTGTGAAATGTTGGACGCGATGGAGCGCGGCGTCGCCGCATATGGGGCGCCCGCGGCGGCGGGCTTGCGCCGCATTCGCGCCTTGGAAAAGGAGATCGCCGCCGCCGCCGCCGAGTACGAGGCGCAGACGCGACGGGCCATCGATCAGGGAACGCGCGCCAAACTCGCGGATCGCGCCCGCGAAAGCGCCGACGCGCGGTATCGCGATCAAAGGCAGCGCAAGGAGCTCGCCGATCTCATCGAACGCTCGCTGCGCAATCCGAAGTCAAGCTCGGCGTAAGGCCCGGAGAGGAAACTCGACGGAGTTCAACGCCTCTCGGCGGTTCCATGGCCATCGATTCTCCCTCGGATGTCGTGCTCGAAGTGGCCAAGGCCGCCGATCCGGCCCGCGCGGCGGCGGCCACGCAGCGGCTCAACGAGCTCGCCGGCGCAGGAGCGGCGGAAACGGCGGACTTCTCCGAGACGCTCGCGCAGACGGCGCGGCTTTCCTCGCCCGCCCCGGCACCAGTCGCGGGAGCCGCGGACGCGCGATCGCGATTCGTCGACGCGGCGTTCGCCGCGAGCGACAAAGCGGCGAAGGCGCAAGTCGATTTCGAAGCCGTCCTGCTCAACGGTTTCGTCAACGAGATGTTGCCGAAGGACGGATCCGCGGCCTTTGGCCAGGGCCTGGCGGGCGATATGTGGAAATCCATGCTCGCCGATCAGGTGGCGCGGCAGATCGCCAAATCCGGGTCGTTGGGGATCGCCAGACGATTGTTCGCGGCGCACCCGCTGTCGGCGAGCGAATCGTTGGAGCGCGCGAGCCGTCTGGACACCCCGGACGCGCATGAGGCGGCGCAAATGAGCGCCAACGCCTTATCGCTGCCGAGCGGCGTCGCTCACTCGGACGGCGCCTTCCTCTTTGCGGATCACAAACGCTCATGAGCGCTGCAATTCTTCGTCACCCAAACTTCGCCGCGGCGAATTCGGGGCGTTCTCAGAGCCCGATCGCGATGATTCTACCAGTCGTCGATCGACTGCGCCAAACGCTCGACGAGGAAAACCAAGACATTGCGCGGCGCGGATCGGTCGACTACAATGCTTACAACTTGCGCAAGAGTCAGGGATTGCTGGAGCTGAAACGTCTCGCGCCGGCGCTCGCCAACAATCAAGTCGGTCCTATCCTTCGGGCCGCACTCGCCGATCTTCACGACAAGCTGGAAACGAACCATCGCATGCTGCGCACGCAGTTGAAGGCGGCGCAAGCGGTCTCCGACATCATCGCGCGAGCGATCCGCGAAAGCCAGTCCGACGGCACCTATTCGGCCCGTTCCTGGTTGGACCACGACGAATGATCAGAATCATTCTCGTCGGCTTTTGGGCGTGCCTGACCACGCTCGCGGCGGGCTACGCCATGAGCCACCTGCGCGAGGCCGTCGCGAAACCGCCGGTCGCCGCCGCCGCGTCGGCGCGAGAATCCAGGAAGACAAAGGAGATCAATGTTCCCAAGATCCGCGACGGGACCGTGAAGGGGTATGTCGTCGCGCAGCTTTCCTATGTCGTCGACACCGCCGCCATTAAGAAGAGTCCGGTCCCGCCCGATGCATTTGTCGTCGACGAGGCGTTTCGCTACCTCTACGACGACAGCACGATCGATTTCGACCATCTGGACGCCTTCGATCTGAACAAGATGACCAAGACCTTGATCAAGAATGTCAACGCGCGCCTGAACGCCGAGATCGTCGTCGACATGGGAATTCAGGAATTCACCTTTCTTTCCAGCGCGCAAGCCAAGCAGCATCTGTAACGATCGGCCGCATCGGACGATTGGCCCCGATCCGACGGGCAGCCTCGCCATGAGCGCCCGAGCCGCGCCGCGAGTCGTCTTCGTCGAGTTTGGCGTCGGCGCCGCCCATGAGCTTGCCGTGTCGAGGCGGACCCCGCGCCGGTCCGACGCGCGCCGCCGGACGGGCGGCGCGAAACGAGGCGCGGATGGACGGATTCGCCGACGGGACGAGCGGGACGCCCTTCTAACGCTCTTGCGCGATCGGCCCGAATGTCTTGATCACGTCGCCGCTCGCCACGTCCCACAGCTTCAGGGTCCTGTCCCAACTTCCCGAGACGATCGAGCGACCGTCCGGCGAGAAGGCGACGGAAAGCACGGCGTCGCGGTGCCCTTCGAAGGTCCGGATCAATTTGCCGCTCGCCGCATCCCACAGCTTCACGGTCTCGTCCCAACCGCCCGAGACGATCGAGCGACCGTCCGGCGAAAAGGCGACCGAGGAAACGCCCTTGCCATGGCCCCCGAAGATCCTGATCGGCTTGCCCCCCGCCACATCCCACAACATGAGGGATTGGTCGTCGCTGTCGTTGGCCGAGACGATCGAGCGGCCGTCGGGCGAAAAGGCGAGGGACGTCACGCTGCCGTCCTGCGCCGCGAAAGTCTTGATCGGCTTGCCGCTCGCCGCGTTCCACAGCTTGACGGTGCGATCGTCGCTGCCCGAGGCGACAAGGCGGCCGTCGGGCGAGAAGGCGACGCAAAGCACGGCTTCGCCATGCCCCTCGAAAGTCCTTATCGCCTTGCCGCTCGCCACATCCCACAGTTTGACAGTTCGGTCCAAGCCGCCCGAGACGACGGCGCCTCCGTCCGGCGCGAAGGCGACAGAAGCCACATCGCCCGCCTGCCCGTCGAAGTCGAAGGTCTCGATCAACTTGCCGCTCGCCACGTCCCACAGCTTGATGGTCACGTCCAGGCTGCCGGAAACGACGAAACGCCCGTCGGGCGAGAAGGCGAGGGACGACACGGCGCCGCCATGCCCCGCAAGAGTCTTGACGAGCTTGCCGCTCGCAAGCTCCCACAACTCGACGGTCATGTCGGCGCCGCCCGAGACGACAAAGCGCCCGTCGGGCGAGAAGGCGACCGCATCCACCTGACCGGCGAGATCGCTTTGCGCCGCCGGCGCCTGATCGGGCCCGTCTGGCGCGACAGCCGCCGCGACGCGTAAGGCGTCGGTCGACGACGTCGGCTTGTCGCCGGCGAACGCCTCGCTCGCCGTCCACAGGACGACGACGCAGACCAAAAGATAGCGAAGCCAAACGCCGGAAGCCTTGATCGTCATCGCGCCGGTCCAGTGCGTCGCCTCGAGGGGCGGGTCTTCAAGGTCGGCGAGGACCAGTTCCAACCGCTTGTCCCCGCGCGTTCGGACGGCGGCGCCGTTCACCCTCCGCCCACGTCTATTACAGAAGACAGCGGCGGGGAACCGCCGAGAGTCTGAAGTGGCCCCGCGCAGCGGGACCCCTTCAGTCGACACGATCCGCGCAACGACATTTTGTCGCAGGGATGTCGCGTGAACATTAACGGAATCGCTGAGAAAGTATGACAACTTTGTCTCGGCGAGGGCTCCAACCGACCGACCCGAGAAACAACGCCGGCTTGACCCAAGGCGATCGCCGCAATTGTCGTTTCCAGGTGACGAGACAACACGCCTTATTGGGATTTGTCATGGGGCGAGGCGACGACATCCTGATGCGCCGCGCGCCGCAAGGCTCCGCGCCGCGCGCCTTCCGGAGGCCGGCCAGACCCGCCGCCGCCAAGAGTTCAAGAGTGGAAACGTGCGTCGCCGCATATGACAGGCGAGCGCTGGCGCATCAGGCGCGCTTTGTCGCTCCAATGTGGCGATAGAAGGCGCAGGATGCCAAGAAAACCATTACCGTGCAGATTTCGGCGCTGCCCGAGCGGCAGCCGCGACTCTGCGTCCTGTCGCTTGCTCGCGAACTGTCGCCACGCGGCAAAGCCGCATTTCGGAGAGTCCAAAGAGAGTTGTGATCCGCAGCCGTCTCTATCGAGACGTCCCTTCTCGCCGAGCGCCGGGAGCGACGAGGAGCATCGGCGAGCTTCGCCTATGGGTCGACAATGCGCAAGCCGGCGTTTCATCGCCAGCGCCCGCGACGTCGGCGCGCGTCTGCCGGCGGAAGAGGCCGTGCTCGAGTCCAAGGCAAAATTTGCCGCGCTTTTCAGCCTGGTTCCCGACGCCAAGGCGTTGATCCGTCTCGTCGATGGCGTCATCCTCGAGGTTAACCTCAGCTTTCCCGAATATTTCGGCTATCGTCCCGACGAACTGGTCGGACGGACCACGCTCCCCAGTGGTCTCGGCCTCTGGATCGACGACCGGCGCCGACGCGAATGGCGGGAGAAAATCGAGCGCGACGGCGAGGTCCTCGGCTTCGAAACGCCGATGCAGCGCAAAGATGGCGCGATCGTCAATGTGACGTTGTCGGGGAAGCTGGTCGAGATAGACGGCGAGCGCTACGTGCTCGTCGCTGTTCACGACACCGACGAGGGCGAGACGCCTGCCGGGCGCCCGGAGCGGATTGCCTATCACGACCCGCTGACCGGCCTGCCCAACCGCCTGCTGCTCGCCGACCGCCTGCGCCAAGCGATCGGCCAGAATGAGCGGGCCGGCGCCCGCATCGCGGTCTGCTCCCTCAACCTCGACGGCTTCAAGGAGGTCAATGACGGGCTCGGCCGGCAGACCGGGAACCAGTTGCTGGTCGAGGTGGCGAAGCGGCTCGTGGCCGGCGTGCGCAGCGGCGACACCGCGGCCCGGCTCGGCGGCGATGAATTCGCCGTCGTGCTCTCAGGCTTGACCCGCGACGACGACTGCCGATCGGCCCTCGATCGCCTGCTTCATGCGGTGTCGGCCCCCTATGCGCTCGGCGACGGTCTGCAGGCCGGCGTTTCCGCAAGCATCGGCGTGACCATGTTTCCGGATGATCCGGTCGATCCCGACACCCTGGTCCGTCATGCCGACCATGCCATGTACGCCGCCAAGCAGTCCGGCAAGAACCGTTACCGATTGTTCGACGCCCGGATCGAGCAGCGCATCCATTCGCGCCACGAGACCCTCCGGCGGCTTGCCGAGGCCATGGAATCGGGGCAGTTCCGCCTCTATTACCAGCCCCAGGTGGATTGCCGAAATGGCCGATGCGTCGGCGCCGAAGCGCTGATCCGCTGGCAACATCCGAGCCTCGGCTTGTTGCCGCCGGCTGAGTTCCTGCCGCTGATCGAGGACACCGATCTCGCGCTCAAGGTCGGGGAGTGGGCGATTCGTGAGGCATTGTCCCAGATCGCGCAATGGCGGCGCGAGGGCGTCGATCTGTGCGTCAGCGTCAACGTCTTCGCCCGCCAGTTGCTGCAGCCGGGATTCCCCGGCGCCCTCGCCGGTGCCTTGGATCATTGCCCCGAGGCGGGGCGGGACCGTCTCCGCATCGAGATTGTCGAGACTGCGGCCTTGAAGGACCTGGACGTCATCCGCCAAATGATCGAGGAGTGCCGGAAGCTCGGCGTCGCTTTCTCCCTCGACGATTTCGGCACCGGCTACTCGACCCTCGCCCACGTCCGACATCTGCCGGTGGCGGAGATCAAGATCGACCAGTCCTTCGTACGCCAAATGCTGGCGCGGGCGGAAGACCTCGCCATCGTCGAAGCCGTGATCCGACTGGGACGCGCCTTTGGTCGCTCCCTCGTCGCCGAGGGAGTTGAGACCTCGGCCCACATTATGCGCCTGCTGGCCTTGGGTTGCGACGTGATGCAGGGCTATGCGCTGGCGCGGCCGATGCCGGCGGGCGATATCCCGCGCTGGGTGCGCGAGTTCCGACCGGACCCGGCTTGGCGTCGGCCCGCCGGCGGCGTCGAGGAATGCTGAGCGCCGGCGCAGGCCGAAATCAGCGCCAGTAGCAGAGCCAGCGGCGGAACCAGCATTCCGACCTTCCGCCGTTCCTCGGATGCGTTCGTCGCCCTCGACATCTGTGGCTCCATTTCGCGCAGGCGCCGAGCCGGGCCGTCAGCCAGGTTCAAGTCGGCGACTTCGGCGGTTTCGCCGGCGCTATGTCGCTCGCTCCAACGCCGCCATCGCCGCGCAAAATCGCCGCCGGGCTCGCCGTGGTCGGGAAGGCCCGCCGCCTTCTACTTCGGGAACGGGACCGGGCTCTCCGACAGAGTCTGAAGATAGGCGAGGATGTCCGCGCGCTTTTGCGCGTCCGGTTCGCCGGGATAGGACATCTTCGTGCCCTTGACCAAGGCCGACGGTTTGGCGATCCATTTGTCGAGCGTCTCGTAGGTCCAATCGCCGCCCAACGCCTTCAGGCCGTCGGAATAGGCGAAACCGGCGATCGAGGCGACCGTGCGCCCGACGACGCCGTAAAGCGGCGGGCCGACCTTGGCTGCGCCGCCTTTGTCGAAGGAATGGCAGGCCTCGCAAGCTTTGGCGTCGGCCTGTCCCTTGGCCGCGTCCGCCTTGGCGAGCAGGGCGGGAAGCGCCACCGCCGGCGCCGGAGCGGCGGCGGGCGCGGCGGCGGCGGGCGCGGCGCCGGGCAGCTCGTAGCCGGGCTTCTCCAGTTTATTGGGCGCGAAAACCGCGTTGGAAAACACTCCGAGCGTCATCGTTCCCAGCAACGCGCCGAGGACGGCGAGAGCGATCTTGTTGGCGTTCGTCGTTTCCATGCGCGCGGGCGGCCCCGATCTGAACGTCGATCGGCGGGGCGCCCGAGGCCCCGCCGAAAATTCTGATTAGCGGCTTTGCGCCGGACTTGGCAACACGTATAAGCGCCGCGCCGCAGCCTTTTTTCCGACTGCGCGAGCCGAACCCGCCCATGACCAACCCGATCGTCCTCATCCCCGCGCGCATGACCTCGACGCGCCTGCCCGGCAAGCCGCTCGCCGACATCCACGGCGAGCCGATGATCGCGCACGTCTGGCGGCGCGCCGTCGAAGCCGACGTCGGGCCGGTTCTGGTCGCGGCCGACGATTCCAGGATCGTCGACGCGATCGAGGCGATCGGCGGACGCGCCGTGCTGACGCGGCCCGACCACGTCTCGGGCTCCGACCGGATTTTCGAGGCCGTCAGCGCCTTCGATTCGCGCGGGCGCTTCGACGTCGTCGTCAACGTGCAGGGCGATCTGCCGACCATCGAGAGGAGCGCCGTGCGCGCCGCGGTCGGCCCGCTGAGCGATCCCGCGGTCGACATCGCGACGTTGGCGACGCCGATCACCCGCGCCGAAGAGCGCGACGATCCCAACGTCGTCAAGGCGGTGGGGACCGAGGTCGGCCCGGGGCGCCTGCGAGCGCTCTATTTCACCAGGACCCGAGCGCCCTGGGGCGAGGGACCGCTCTACCATCACATCGGCCTTTACGCCTATCGGCGCGAAGCGCTGGCGCGCTTCGTCGCGCTCAAGCCCTCGCCGTTGGAGCGGCGCGAAAGGCTCGAACAATTGCGCGCGTTGGAGGCGGGCATGCGCATCGACATCGCGCTGGTCGACGTCGCGCCGCTCGGCGTCGACACGCCCGAGGACTTGCGCCGCGCTCGTGAAATGCTCGCGCCCGGGAAGAAGCCATGACCGAAGCCAAGACCATCGCCTACCAGGGCGAGCCGGGCGCCAATTCGCACATCGCCTGCCTCGACAACTATCCCGAATTCACGCCGCTGCCGTGCGCGACTTTCGAGGACGCCTTCGCCGCCTTGCAGGACGAAACGGCCGATCTCGGCATGATCCCGATCGAGAATTCGATCGCCGGCCGCGTCGCCGACATCCATGCTCTGCTGCCCGCTTCCGGCCTGCACATCGTCGCCGAAACCTTTTTGCCGATCCACTTCCAACTGCTCGGAGTTCCCGGCGCGACGCTCGAAGGCTTGCGCAGCGTCACTAGCCACGTCCACGCGCTCGGCCAATGCCGCAAGATCATCCGCAAATACGCGCTCAAGCCGGTGGTCGCCGGCGACACCGCCGGCTCGGCGCGCGAAGCGGCGGAGTTGCGCGATCCGACCCGCGCCGCGCTGGCGAGCCGGCTCGCGGGCGAAATCTACGGCTTGAGGACTCTGGCCGCCGACGTCGAGGACGAGGCGCACAACACCACGCGCTTCGTCGTCCTCTCCAAGACGCCGCGCTGGGCGGCCGCGCACGACGGGCCGCTGGTGACGACCTTCGTCTTTCGCGTGCGCAACGTCCCCGCCGCGCTCTACAAGGCGCTCGGCGGCTTCGCCACCAACGGCGTCAACATGACCAAGTTGGAGAGCTACATGGTCGAGGGCGAATTCTCCGCGACCCAATTCCTCGCCGACGTCGACGGCCATCCCGACGATCCGCCGCTCAAGCGCGCGCTCGAAGAACTCGAGTTTTTCTCGCGCGAGATGCGCATCCTCGGCGTCTACCCCGCGCATCCCTTCCGCGTCGAGACGCAGCGGGGGGCGGAATAGCGAAGGCGCGCGCCCCTTCGCCTCCGCGCTACGAAGTTCACCCATCTTGGCGACAGCGCGGCCAAATGTGCGATCCGGTGAGCCTCCCCGGCGGGAAACGCGCCTACTTCGTCCCGAACATCCGGTCGCCCGCGTCGCCCAGGCCCGGCACGATATAACCGTGGTCGTTGAGCCTTTCGTCGATCGCCGCGGTCCAGACCTCCACGTCGGGATGGACCTTGGTGAGGCGCGCGACGCCCTCCGGGGCCGCCAGCAGGCAGACGAAGCGGATGTCCTTGACGCCGCGGCTCTTCAAGCGGTCGATCGCGGCCACCGCGGAATTGCCGGTGGCGAGCATCGGGTCCATGACGATGACCAGCCGACCGGCGACGTCGACGGGCGCCTTGAAATAATATTCGACCGCCTTCAGCGTCTTGGGGTCGCGGTAGAGGCCGATATGGGCGACCCGCGCGCTCGGCACCAGGTCAAGCATGCCGTCGAGAAACCCGACGCCGGCGCGCAGAATCGGCGCGAACACCAGCTTCTTGCCGGCGATGGTCGGCTTCATCGTCTTGGCCAGCGGCGTCTCCACCTCGACCATTTCCAGCGGCAGATCGCGCGTCACTTCGTAGCACAGCAGCATGCCGATCTCGTTGAGCAGCTGGCGAAACCCCTTGGTGGAGACCGTCTTGTCGCGCATCAGCGTCAGCTTGTGCTGCACCAGGGGATGATCGACGACGTGGACATTGGACATGGCGGGGCTCCCCCAAACGGACTGGATGCGACATTAGACCAACTCGGGTCGCTTCCGTTGTCGCCGAGGCGATCATCCCCAGATATTCCCAGTGACGAAACGCCGCGAGCGCGAGGATCGAGAAGGGTCTATTGACGGAAGGCGGCCTTCAATGTCTCTTGGCGGGCCAATGGCCAATACACCCACACGCGTCGGCAACCGCAACTGGAATCTGCCGAACCTTCTCACTTATGCTCGGGTGGCGGCGGTTCCGCTCGTCGTCGCCTTCCTGTTGTGGCCGGAGGTCGCCTGGGCGCGCTGGACGGCGCTGGCGATCTACGTGGCGGCGGCGATCACCGATTTTTTCGACGGCTATCTCGCGCGCGTCTGGGCGCAGCAATCCTCGCTCGGGCGCATGCTCGACCCGATCGCCGACAAATTGCTGGTCGCCGCGGCGTTGCTCGCGCTCACCGCCGACGGCGCCATTTCCGGCCCCTCGCTGTGGGCGGCGATCGTCATTCTCTGCCGCGAAATCCTGGTCTCGGGACTGCGCGAGTATTTGGCCGAGTTGCGCGTGCCCGTTCCCGTCACCGCGGTCGCCAAATGGAAGACGACGGCGCAGATGGTCGCGATCGGCTTTCTCATCGCCGGCTCGGCGGGCGAAGCGGTTCTGCCCGGCTCGATCACCGTCGGCATCGTGCTTCTGTGGATCGCGGCGATCCTGACGCTCTACACCGGCTGGGATTATATGAAGGCGAGTTACGACCATGTCGGGAGCGATTGAGGGCCGATGAAAGCGCTCTATTTCGCCTGGGTGCGCGAACGCGTGGGCAAGAACGAGGAGGAGCTCGATCCGCCGGCCGAGGTCGCCACGGTCGGCGAGCTCATCGCGTGGCTGTCGGCTCGCGGCGAAGGCTACGCCCACGCTTTCGAGCGGCCCCGCGTGATCCGCGCCGCGATCGACCGCGCCCATGTCGGGCATGACGCGAGAATCGCGGGCGCGCGCGAGATCGCGTTCTTTCCGCCGATGACGGGCGGCTGAGTCGATGGGCAACGCGCGCGTCCAATCGCAAGATTTCGACGCCGCGGCCGAGGCGCGCGCGCTCGTCGCCGGGCGCGTCGACGTCGGCGCGGTGGTGGTCTTCGTCGGCCTCTGTCGCGACGAGGGCGGGCGTCTGGCGGCCCTCGAGATCGAGCATTATCCCGGGATGGCCGAGGCCGAGATCGCGCGCGTCGTCGCCGCGGCCGAAGCGCGCTGGCCGCTCCTCGGCGTCACCGCGATCCACCGCTATGGAACGCTGGCGCCCGGTGCGCGGATCGTCCTCGTCGCCGTCGCCGCCGCGCGCCGCCGCCACGCCTTCGAAGCGGCGGAAATGCTGATGGACTATCTCAAGACCCAGGCGCCGTTCTGGAAGCGCGCGCGCTTGCGCGACGGCGCGCTCGAGCCATGGGTCGAAGCCGAGGCGAGCGACGATCGCGCGGCGGCGCGCTGGCGCGCCGCCGATCGATCGTGACGCGCCTCGCTCGGCCTAATTGGCAATTGGCGTAATTGGTCATTGAATTGCGCTCTCAACCGGAGTTGGCGTAAGCCCCATTTCGAGTTCAACGGCGGGCAATAACGGGGTAAGTTGGCCGCCGCCGTGATTCCCGGCGGTCACGGCGCTTCACCGTCGGACTGCGGGGCGCGATCGGGCCATGGAACCCCAAGCCGTTCAATCGCTCGCATCCTATCGGCGCTGCATCGAGCGGATCGAAGCGGCGTGGCCGGCGTTCCGGGCGACGCACGCGGATCGTCTGCGGCACGGAAACGAGAGCGAGAAGGTCGCCGAGGCCATCGTCGAGGACCTGTTCACCGAGGTCCTCGATTGGGAGAAGGGCGACCTCATGTACCAGGTCGGCTACGCCGACATCGTCATCACCCGCAACCTTCTCAAGTACCTGGTCGTCGAAGTGAAGCGGCCGGGCGCGTTGTGGCCGGGCCGGCGCGCCTTGGACGCCGCCGTCGCGCAGGCGCAGCGCTACGCCGACGAACAGAAGATCCGGACGGTCGCCGCGACGGACGGCCGTTTCCTCTACGCCGCCGACATCGCCGCGGGAGGACTGACGGATCGCGTTCTCGTCGACCTTGCGGCCGCTCCGCCGCCACGGAGCCTGTGGTGGCTCAGCGTCCACGGCGTCTATCGCCCGTGCGACGCGCCGGCGATCGACGCGCCGATCGCGCCCGAGGAGCGGCCCGCCGCGGCCGGCGACGCCGCGGGCGCCGAGGCGCTTCTTCACCCCAAGTACAAACTGCCGGCGCAATGTTTCGCCTACGCGCCCGACGCCAGCCGGCCGGCGACGTGGAAGCTGCCCTATCGGCTCGCGAGCGGCGAGATCGACGCCAAGCGCCTGCCGAAGGCGATCGAGGCGATGCTCAGCAATTACCGCGGCGCCAAGGTCGGCATTCCCGAGGCCGACGCCAAAGGCGTGCTGTTGCGGCTCGCCCAGGCGGCGGAAGCCGAGGGCCACATGCCGCCGCGCGCGATCGCCCCGGCGCCGATCTATCGGCAGCTCGCGCTGGCGCTGGAGCAACTGGGGCTTGGCGCGACGACGGCGGCGTAAGGGACTTGGGGTAGGCAAGCTGTCACTATACCCCTAGGGGTCCCGTAATCGGAGCTAGCGAATGATCCCCCTCGGCGCTGCGCCAAGCGAAGAAACTAGGGAGGAAGCCAAGCGCCTTGTCGCCGCCGGCCTTAGGAAGGCGGAAGTCGAGCTTGTCGCCTTGTTTGCAGCGCCGATATTCTGGGTATTGCGGACCGACGAAGGCGAATTCCTTAAGAACGGCACCACCTTCTTTCTTGACGCGGGTCAAGGCGTATTCGGAGTCACCGCAGCGCATGTCGTCACTGAATGTTTCCACGATTGCCAATCAGACGCCTTCGTAGGCTGTTTCGTCGGCGGCGAGGGCCGCGTAATCGAGATCAAACTCAATGAACGAATTATCGATGGCAACCCTGACCTTGATATCGCGACGTTTCGGTTTTCTGAGGACGAGGTGAAACAGGTAGGCCATTCCATTCTGACCGGATACCAAAAGGAGTGGCCCCCCATTCTCCCCCTCCGAGGTAGAGGAGTCGCTTACGCAGGATTTCCAGGCAAAGAGCGTCGCGTTTTGGCTCCTCGCCAAATCAGCTTTGGAGTCATCGCCGCAACTGGCGCAGCCACGAGCGTGCACGAGGACGGGCTATCTATCCAGCTTGAGCGCGACATGTTCGTCCTCGCTTTTGGCGACTCGACACCGCCCGAAAACTTCAACTTCGGAGGTATGAGCGGCGGCCCCGTTATCACAATCGTCGAGACCAATTTAATTAGATCGTATATGCCTGCCGGAGTCATATTCGGCGGCCCGAACGTTTCCGGGAAGGAGGGCGAGGCTATCGCGGGATTTGAGGTAATCAGAGCGCGGCCAATTCACTACATTATGCCCGATGGCACGCTTGATAACGCACGCTGGGAGATGAACAACATCCAGCGTGATAATGCAAAGCATAGCCGCTAGACTGCCAAATTGATTACGGGGAGAGCATACGAACTACGCAATTTCGCGATCATCCGCAGTCGGCGCCAACCTTTCGCGACTGGAGCCGCTCCGCCTCTCGCCGACGCACACCACGCCGTCGACCTCATGGAAGCATGAACTTCCGAAGTTTTGACGCTGTCAACGGTCTTCGACCGCCGAAGGCGGCGCGCGCATAGGGCGTCGACAGACGCCCGTCTTTCGACGGGCTATGCGCGCGCCATTGACAGCGTCAAAACCTCGGAAACAAGAGGCTTCCATGAGGAAAGACGGCGCTCGCTGTCAAGCTGGCGCCGCCAATGATGCAATGCGTCCTGGCCCCGTAAATTTCCCCGTATATCCGCATCTTCCGAGCGTCAGCTCGAAATCTTCGCAGATTCGGCCAAAGCGAACATGCAAGGGGCCGGGTCGCTGGCCGCGACGTTGCGGCACATCGCCTCGCCCCTCATGCTAACCTTCTCCCCGCGCGCGGGGAGAAGGGATGCGCTCGCTAGTCCTTGGGCCGCATGTCCAGCACGCGCTTGGCCTTGCCGTTCGAGCGATCGATGACGCCGGGATCGACTACGTTGACGCGCACCGTCACGCCGACCACCGCCTTGACGTGGTGGATCAGCTCCTTGGACTGCTGCGCGCGCGCCGCCGCGTCGACCGCGTCGGGGCGCGCCTCGACCAGGACGCTCATGGTGTCGAGCCGGCCGTCGCGGCCGAGTTCGATGACGTAATGCGGCGCGAGGCCCCGGCACTTGAGGATCTGCTCCTCGATTTGGCTCGGG
Source organism: Roseiarcus sp. (assembly GCA_050015935.1). Lineage (GTDB taxonomy): Bacteria > Pseudomonadota > Alphaproteobacteria > Rhizobiales > Beijerinckiaceae > Roseiarcus. The sequence goes on along the minus strand of JBEKAL010000001.1, from coordinate 19,572 downwards.
AACACGTTGACGCCGCGCAGGATGATCATGTCGTCCGAGCGGCCGCTGATCTTCTCCATCCTGCGCATGACGCGGGCGGTTCCCGGCAGCAGGCGGGACAGGTCGCGCGTGCGGTAGCGGACGATCGGCATCGCCTCCTTGGTCAGCGAGGTCAGCACGAGTTCGCCGTGCTCGCCGTCGGCGAGGAGCGCGCCGGTCACGGGATCGACGATCTCGGGGTAGAAATGGTCCTCCCACACGGTCGGGCCGTCCTTGGTCTCCACGCATTCGCTGGCGACGCCCGGACCGATCACTTCCGTCAGGCCGTAAATGTCGAGCGCGTCGATGTCGAGCTCGCTCTCCAGCTCCTGGCGCATGGCGTTGGTCCAGGGCTCGGCGCCAAATATGCCGATCTTGAGGCTGCACTCGCGCGGGTTGACGCCCGAGCGTCGCATCTCGTCGAGAATGGCCAGCATGTAGGAAGGCGTCGACATCACGACGTCCGGCTTGAAGTCGGCGATGAGCTGCGCCTGACGCTCGGTCATGCCGCCGGACACCGGCACCACCGTACAGCCCAGCCGCTCGGCGCCGTCATGGGCGCCGAGGCCGCCGGTGAACAAGCCATAGCCATAGGCGTTGTGGACCATCATGCCGGGCCGGCAGCCGGCCGCCCGCATCGAGCGCGCCATGACGTCCGCCCACATGTCGAGATCGCGCTTGGAATAGACGCCCACCGTCGGACGCCCGGTCGTGCCCGAGGACGCGTGAACGCGCGCAATTTGCTCCTGCGGCATCGCCAGGAGGCCGAAGGGATAATTCTCGCGCAGGTCCTGTTTGGTGGTGAAGGGGAACTTCGCCAGATCCGATAAGCTCTTCAGGTCGCTCGGATGCACGCCGGCGGCGTCGAATTTGGCCCGATAATAGGGAACTTTCTCGTAGACGCGGCTCAGCGTCCACTGTAGACGCGCCGTCTGCAGAGCGGTCAGTTCGTCCTGCGAGGCTGTTTCGATGGGCTCCAGCCCGTTCGGTTGCGAATCTTGGCCCATCACGAGGCTCCCCACCTTCCGCAACCCTTATCGCCGGCGGGCGCAGCCCTTCCGCCGCTCCTCGCGACTTCGGCGGCGGTCAATAGGTTGGCGTTAGCGCGTCGCCGTCGGTTGTTTTTGACCGATGTCAATTTGCGGCGACAATGAATTGGGCAGCCTCCGCCCGACGCCGTAGGGTCGTCGCCGGGACGAGAAAGCATCGTCGCCCGGAGTTTTTCGTTCGCTACGGCGCGAAATCTCATTGCGCGGCGGCATAAAAGTGGCGCAAAGACCAGGGCGCTTGAGAACATCGAGGCCGCGATGAACCAACGAGTCCGGATCGTAAAACCCGAAGCGGCGACGGAGATCTTGCCGCTGATGGGCAACGAAGCGATCGCGCGCGGCGCCTGGGAAGCGGGCGTCAGCGTCGCCGCGGCTTATCCCGGCACGCCGTCGACCGAAATCCTCGAGACCCTAAGCGGCTATCCCGCGAGCGAGGTCTATGCGGAATGGTCGACCAACGAGAAAGTGGCGCTCGACGTGGCGTTCGGCGCCGCCCTTTCCGGCGTTCGCGCCTTGGCCGCGATGAAGCACGTCGGCCTCAACGTGGCCGGCGATTCCTTGATGTCGCTGTCGTACATCGGCGCGCACGCCGGCCTAGTGCTCGTCGTGTGCGACGACCCGGGCCTTCATTCCTCGCAGAACGAGCAGGACACGCGCCTGTTCGCGCGCTTCGCCGGCGTGCCGGTTCTCGAGCCGTCCGACGCGCAGGAGGCTCACGATTTCACCAAGCTCGCCTTCGAAATTTCCGAGGCCTTCGGCACGCCGGTGATCGTGCGCTCGACCACCCGCCTTTCGCATACGCGCAGCGCCGTGCGCGTCGGCCCGCGCAAGGCCGTGGCCGCCAGGGGCTTTGTCGACGAGCCGAACAGGACCGTGACCATTCCGGCCAACGCGCGCCGCCTGCATCCCAAGGTCATCGAGCGCGAGGCCAAGATCGCCCGCTACCTCGAAACCTCGCCGCTGACCCGATGGGAAAGGGGCGACTCCCGTTTCGGCATCGTCACCGGCTCGACGGCCTATCTCTATGTCAAAGAGGTCGCTCCGAACGCCTCGATCTTGAAGCTCGGCGCGGCCTATCCGCTGCCCGAAGGGGTCATTCGCGATTTTGCCAAGTCCGTCGACCGCCTGCTGGTCGTGGAGGAACTCGAGCCGGCGCTGGAAAAGGAAATTCGCGCGATGGGACTCGCAGCGGAAGGCAAGGAGCATTTTCCGCGCTTCGGCGAGCTGTCGCCTGAACTCGTGCGCGCCGGCCTCGCGACCGCGGGAGTCGCGGAAGCCGCGCCGGCGCCCATTTCGCTCGACATCGAACCGATGGCGCGGCCGCCCGTGCTGTGTCCGGGCTGCCCGCACACGGCGACCTATCTGGCGTTGCGCGGCCTCGAGGCGCGAGTCGCGGGCGACATCGGCTGCTATACGCTCGCGGCGGTGGAGCCGTTGCGCTCGATCGACACCACCGTGTGCATGGGCGCGAGCATCGCCAACGCCGTCGGCATGGCGGCCGCCGGCGAAAAAAAGCCGGTCGTGGCGACGATCGGCGATTCGACGTTTCTGCATTCGGGCATCCCGCCGCTCATCGACGCCGTCTACAACAAGGCCGACATCACCGTCGTCATTCTCGACAATTCGATTACGGCGATGACCGGCGGCCAGGACCATCCGGGCACCGGCCGCACGTTGCGCGGCGAACCGACTCACAAGGTCGATTACGAAGCGATTTGCCGCGCCGTCGGCGTCGACTGGGTCATGAGGGTCGACCCATACGAAGTCGGCCATATGTACCAAACGTTGCGCGAGGCGATCGGCCACAAGGGCGTCTCGGTGGTGATCTCCGAGCGCCCCTGCGTGCTCGATCCCGTGAAGATCAAGGGCTCGCCGCTCGCGGTCGCGCCGGCGGGCTGCGTCGCCTGCCAGTCCTGCATGAATCTCGGCTGCCCCGCGATCGTCTGGTCCGGTGAATGGCACGAAGGGCGCCACAAGGTTGAGATCGATCAGGGAACCTGCATCGGCTGCACGCTGTGCGCGCAGGTGTGCCCCTCCGACTGCATCCAGCCGGTGGCCTCATGAGCGCGACGTCCGCCGATTCCTTGGAGGCGAAACTCGCGGCCATCGCGGACAGGCCGGCTGTCGCCGCGCGCAACATCATGATCGTCGGCGTCGGCGGTCAAGGCGTGTTGACGGCTTCCAAGGCGCTCGCGCTGATCGGCCAGAAGCAGGGCTTTCAGGTCAAGCAGAGCGAAGTGCACGGCATGGCCAAGCGCGGCGGCGTCGTCTTCAGCCACGTGCGCTTCGGCGATGAGGTGTGGTCGCCGACGATCGCCAAAGGCGAAGCGGACGCATTGATCGCGCTCGAATGGGCGGAGGGGCTGCGCTGGCTCGATTATCTCAGGCCGAACGCGGGCGTCTTCATCGCCGACACGCGCCGTATCGTGCCGCCCTTCGCCTGCCGCAACCGGAAGTTCGGCGCGGCGACCAAGTATGAGTTGGAAACGCCGGCCGAAATCGCCGACAAGGTCGCCGAGAGCTACGCGCTCGACGCGACGGCCATCGCTTCCGAACTCGGCGAAGCGCGCGCCGCCAACACCGTGCTGCTCGGCGTCCTGTCGGAGTCGATGGACTATCCCGTCGAAGAATGGCTTTCGACCGTCGAATCCCTGGCGCCGCGCAAGACCCGCCAGATCAACCGCCTGGCGTTCGAGGCCGGTCGCGCCTGGGCGCAAGCGGCGCGCGCCGATCCTTCACTGCGGTTCGACTCGACTTTCTCCGGCTGCGCCGCGCCGCTGCCGCGGCAGGACGTCGTCGTCAGGCTCGAAATCAACGCCGCCTGGTGCAAGGGCTGCGACATCTGCGTGAAATTGTGCCCCGAGCGCTGCCTGACGTTGAGCGCCGAGCAAGTCGCCGTGCTGAAAAACCCCGAGGCCTGCACGGGCTGCCATGTTTGCGAATGGCTTTGCCCGGACTTCGCCATTTCCGTCCGCACCAGCGTGCGCGAACCCGTGGTCGCCTGAATGTCGTCTTCGCTTGCTTCGTTGCACGGCAATCGCGCCTGCGCGCTCGCCGCGATCGCTGCGGGATGCCGCTTTTTCGCCGGCTATCCGATCACGCCTTCCTCGGAAATCGCCGAACAAATGTCGCGCGAGCTGCCGCGCGTCGACGGCGTCTTCATCCAAATGGAAGACGAGATGGGTTCGCTCGCCGCCGTCATCGGCGCTTCTCTCGGCGGCGCCAAGGCGATGACCGCCACCAGCGGACCCGGCTTTTCGCTGATGCAGGAAAATCTCGGCTACGCCGCGATGACCGAAACGCCGTGCGTCGTCGTCAACGTGATGCGGGGCGGTCCTTCGACCGGCATGCCGACGCGGCCGTCGCAGGGCGACATCATGCAGGCGCGATGGGGAACCCACGGCGATCACCCGATCATCGTCGTGACGCCGGCTTCGGTGCAGGAGATCTACACGGAGACCATTCGCGCCTTCAATCTCGCCGAAGAATTCCGCACGCCGGCGATCGTGCTTTACGACGAGATCGTCGCGCACCTCATGGAGTCGGTCGAGGTTCCCGCTCGGCAGACGATCGTGACGGTCGATCGAAAATGGGCGGCCGCAACGGAGCGCGATTTTGCGCCCTATGCGGAGACCGACGACCTCGTGCCGGCGATGGCGCGCCCGGGCGAGGGCCCGCGCGCGCATGTCACGGGCCTGACCCACGCCCCCGACGGCTTTCCCACCCAGAACCCCGAGTTCGCGTCGAAGGCGTTGCAACGCATTCTCGACAAGATCGAACGCCATCGCGCGCGCATCGAAAGGATCGAGACGCTGCGGACGGCGGACGCCGACTTCGTCGTCGTCGCCGTCGGCATCGTCGCGCGCGCCGCGCGCCGCGCGTTGCAGGAGCTGCGCGCCGAAGGGATCAAAGTCGGCCTGCTGCGCCCGATCACGCTTTGGCCGTTCCCGGAGGGCGCGGCGCGCGAAGCGGCGGAGCGCGCGCGCCGCGTCCTCGTGCCGGAAATGAACGCCGGCCAGCTCGTGCTCGAGGTCGAGCGGCTCGCCGGCGCGCGCGGCAAGGTCGTCGGCCTCAATCGCATCGACGGCGAACCGATCACGCCCGCCCAAATCGTCGCCAAGATCCGGGAGCTCGTCGCCGATGAATGAGGTCGTCCGCGGTCCTTTCGACATCAAGGACTACCTGCGGCTGCAACTGATGCCGCATTTCATGTGCCCCGGCTGCGGCCACGGCATCGCGCTGCGCGCCCTGCTTTGGGCGGTCCATGAGCTGGGCTTGGACAAGAACAAGCTCGCGGTCGTTTCCGGCATCGGCTGTTCGGGGCGCGTGAGCGGTTATATCGACGCCAACACCTACCACACGACGCACGGCCGGCCCCTCGCCTTCGCCACCGGGCTGAAACTCGCCCGTCCCGATCTGAACGTCGTCGTCATCACCGGCGACGGCGATTGTCTGGCGATCGGCGGCAATCATCTCATCCACGCCTGCCGGCGCAATCTCGACCTCACATGCCTGATGCTCAACAACGAGATCTACGCCATGACCGGCGGCCAGGTTTCGCCGACGACTTCGATCGACCGCGTCACGACGACAACGCCGGAAGGCAACGCCGAGCCGACCTTCGACGCTTGCAAGCTCGCCGAGGCGGCCGGCGCGAGCTTCGTCGGACGCGAGGTCACGCGACAGGCGCCGGCGCTGAAAAACCTGATCAAGGCGGCGATCGCTCACGAGGGCTTCTCTTTCATCGAGGCGATCTCGGACTGCACCGAAATCTACGGACGCAAGAACGACCTCGGCGAATCGCCGGAAATGATCCTCAACCAGAAAAGCGACATGCGCCCCGAGGCCTACGGCAACGCAGCCGACGAGCCGTTCCGGCCCAATCGCCTGCGCACCGGCGTCCTCGTCCAGCGCGATCGGCCCGAATATGGGCGCGTCTATCGCCAGCGCGCGGCGATCGAACGCGCTAGGGAAAGACGATGAGCGGAACCCGGGTCGAAATCCGCCTCGCCGGCAGCGGCGGCCAGGGCCTGATCATCGGCATGCACATTCTCTTTCGCGCGCTCGCGCTGGAGGGCAGGCGCGCCGCGCAGTCGCAAAGTTACGAGCCGACGTCGCGCGGCGGATTTTGCTATTCGGACCTGATCGTTTCCGATGACGCCGCGGACTATCCGTTGGCGACGAAGCTCGATATGGTCGCCGCGCTTTCGCAGGTCGGTCTCGAACGCTCGCTCGCGCTCATCAAGCCGGGCGCGCTCGTCGTCGTCGACGAACGACTCGTTCCCGACCCGCCCAGGCGCGGCTTCGATCTGCACGTCCTGCCGATCAGCGAGCGGGCGATCGCGACGGGCAGTCCGCGCATCGCCAATGTCGTCGCGCTCGGCGCGCTCGCGCGCCTGTCGCGCGTCTGCGCGGGCGACTCCTTGGAACAGGCGGTGCGGCTGGAGACGCCGGCGAAATTCGCCCGCCTCAACCTCGCCGCCGCGCGTGAAGGTTTCGCGCTCGCGGCGACTGCGCCAGCGCTGTGACGCGGGCGCCGATCGGCGTCGCCGCTTCCCGCGCAGTCGATTTCCCGAATTCCGATTCCGGTCTGCGCCGTCGGCGCCGCGAGATCGCCTCGCCGCCTCTCTGCGCTGCTGCGCCGCGATCCTCGGATGACGAAATTTCGCTGGTCAAACTCGCGTTCGCGGTCTCGGCGGGAATCTTCGTCGTCGCGCGCGATCGCGGGGAAAAAAACCTCCCCCGACGGGCGCGCTGTCCCCGCGCCCGAACGATGGCGGCCGGCGGCGGGATCGGTCGAGATCCCGCCTCGCTCGACCCCCGTGTCGTTACGCGGCTTTCTCGATCGCCGCGTCTTCGCTCTCGGCGGTCTCGGACTTCACTCCCCGGCGCTGAGCCTTTTTCAACTGTCCCTCGATCGCCTTCAAGGCGTCGATTTCGCTCAGTTTCTGCACCGCGGCGATTTCTCTCATCATTCGGTCCAACGCCGCTTCGTAGAGCTGCCGCTCGGAGTACGACTGCTCGGGTTGGGCGTCCGACCGGTAGAGATCGCGCACGACTTCCGCGATGGCGTTGATGTCGCCCGAATTGATCTTGGCTTCATATTCCTGTGCGCGCCGAGACCACATCGTGCGCTTGATCCGCGCTCGGCCCGTCAAAATCTCCAGAGACCTCTTGGCCGCCTCCGGTTCCGAAAGCTTTCGCATTCCGACGCCGACCACTTTCGAGGTCGGAACGCGAAGGGTCATCTTGTCTTTGGCGAAGTTGATGACGAACAGTTCGAGCCGAAATCCAGCCACCTCCTGATCTTCGACCGCCACGATCTGCCCGACGCCGTGCGCGGGATAGACGACGAACTCGTTCAGCTTGAAGCCCTGGCGATGACTCGACGACTTCATCGTCTTTGACGCCGAATTTTCCTCGTCGAGCCCAGCCGCGTCGTCGGATGCGCCCGGCTTCGGCGCCTTCGCCGCGACCGGCGCCCGCTTCGCAAGAGGCGAAGCGTTCGCCTTGGCGATCGCGGGCGCCGCGACTGGCGCAAGAGGCGGCGCCGGCGCCGGCGCTTCGCGCGAGGCCTTGACGTCGCTCACGCCCGGCGGCTCTTGGCCGAGCGCTGTTGACGCTTCTCCGGCTTGGTTTGCGCTGACTTGCAATTTCGTATCCACCGGTTGGCCAAGCTTCGCCGCCGTCGCGGGCGACGCGCGCGCCGAGGCCCGCGCCGTCCGCGCTTTCGCCGCCGCGCTCGCGCGCTTAAGCGCAGCGGCCGCCTTGGCCGAAGCGCTGGGACGCCGCGCGCTTTCGCTCTTGCCCGACTTCGCCCTCGTGGACCGCGCGGCCTTGCTCTTGACTGCCGACCGGGACGACCGCGAGGCGGAGGAGCCGGCGACGACCTTGCGCTTGCGGGGCGGAGCCGATCCGGGGGACGCCCTGGTTTTCTTTGCAACGGTCCTGGACGATTTCCTGCTCGCCTTCTTTCGCGCCGCCATGGCCCAAACTCTCCAAACACAAGACGCTTCGTCCCCGGCGCAAATCCTTAACGCCGGCGCCCGTCGCCCGATTGTCAACGCTGTCGACCCTCAAGCTCAGCGCTTCGAGGAACAAAATAATCGCCTAAGGGACCCAAAAGCCCCATTAACAAAACCTTTAGCACAAATTTCCCGAAGAATCAAAGACGACAGGGCCTTAGCGTTAACTCGCGACCCGGCCGCCCAATTCCTGGGCGAGCCCTCTCTCCCCGGCGGCCTGTCGGACTTGGCGGATGACGACGACGGGCGACGGAATCGTTGCGTTGATTTTCGCATGTCGGCGCGCGGGACGGGCGCGCCGGAGCCGGGCGGCAGGGCGCCGCAGCCGCCGACCGAAGGACCTCCGCCAACTCGGCGCGCCCGTGCGAGCGCGACGAGAGAAGTCCGAGCCGACCTCGCGTCACTGAGGGCTTTTCGTGGCGCAGTTCGCCTCGCCGGCGAACGGGCGTCGCCTTCAGGCTATTCCCTCGCGACCGGGGCCGCGCGCCAAGACGGCGCTTTGAGACCCCTGCGGTTGGGAAGCGGTAGATCGTTCGTGAGCGGAATCGACGAACGCGACGCCGATCGTGTCCGTGCGGAACCAGACCCGCTTGACCCAGTGCGAAGTGAACGCGCCAAATCCATTGTTGATCTGAAGTTCGAATTCTTCCGGCAAGCAAATCAATTCATCGCCGGACAATTTTGCTCCGGTTGAGGAAATATTGCGAACGAGCACGTTAAGACTTGAATAACCATTGTTGAACATGCAACGCCCCTCTCGCAAGCATCGTGTTCGAGGAGCGCGTTCGTTGGCGTTCGACATGAGAGTTATCTTCTGCGTAGGCATATCCAGTTTCGTATCACACGTTCCTTGCGGGGATTTATTCTCTGTCCTGAATGCGGAATTTGTCAATTTGTCCGCTATAACTTCTTGGGCTCGAGACCGTCGAGATGCTCGATCGCAGCTAAGTTCGCCCCTTTCTGGCGGCGCGATTAATAATCTTAGCGGCAAAATCTTGCCCGAGGATGAATCTCGCCGCGGAGATCGCCGTCGCCGCCCTCTGGAACCTGGGAAAGCGGCCCGACGCGCGCTTTGCGGGTCGTCGTTCCGCCTCGCCGCGAGGTCGATCGACGCCAGCGGGGCGATCCGCGTCCGAGGGCCCCGACGCGTCGGGGACGCGGCAAATCAACGCGGGCGGAGCGCCTCGCGCCGAGACTCGTCCGATCGCGATTGGCGCGTCTGTCCGATCCGCGGCAACGCCTCGAGGTTCGGCGTCACGGCTTCGCGCTCGTCGTAGAGCTTCGCCATGGTGAGAGCGTCGACGAACCCATCGCCGCGACGCACGAAGTCTCGGTGGCGCCCCTCGATCTCGAAGCCGAATCGGCGGTAGAGCTTTATCGCCGGGTCGTTGTCGCCGAAGACTGTCAATTGAACCCGACGCAATCCAATCATGATACTGGCGATGGCCATCAACATCTGCAGCAGTCTGGCGCCGATTCCGCGTCCCTGCAGCGCTTCGCGCACGCCCAGAAGTATCCACCCGGAATGGCTGAGGCCGTCGCCCATCACGTACAGGCCGCCAAATCCGATCGTCTTGCCCGCAAAGACGCCGACCACCTCGAATTTTCTTGAGCAAGCAATGTTGGCGAGCCAGGTCTGGAGTTCGCCGATCGAGGAGAAGGGCCCTCTCGCGGACGCATAGTGCAGAAATCGCTCTTCGTTGAACAGTTCGAGAAGGTCAGAACTGTCGCGATTGTCGCGAAGCCGGATGCGCAGCCCCTCAATTACAAATCGATCTTCTGTCATCCTCTTTCCAATTCTTGTCGCGAAAGTCGATGGGAAAGGGCGCGCAAGCGCCGTCGCCAATCGACTCTTCTGAAGTGATCTCGAATCGAGGACCTCATGGATCCGCGTGAGGAGCGCGGCCTTGATGGCGCGAAACACAACACCATAAGCTTGCTTGGGCCTTGCGCGGACTCGTCGGACGGACTTCGCGACGCGATTCTTTTGGCGTCGTCGGTCGCGTCGCGTTGGCGCGACGAAGGATTGCGCCCCGAGAGGAAATTTGCGACGCTCGAGCGCGGGTCGGACGCGTCGCCGTGAACGACGACGGCGTGCGAGGAGTTTGCGGGCGATGAAAGAAAAAATCGGCTTCATCGGCGTCGGACTCATGGGCCGCGGCATGGCGAAAAACATCGTCGAGAAGGGCTGGCCCCTGACCGTTCTCGCCCATCGCAAGCGCGAAGCGGTCGAAGATCTCAAGTCGCGCGGCGCCGCCGAGGCGTCTTCGCCCCGCGAGCTCGCGCGGGCTTGCGATGTCGTCTTGATCTGCGTGACGGGTTCGCCGCAAGTCGAGGCGGTCATTCAAGGCGAGGATGGGTTGGCGGCGGCCGGAAAGCCGCTGCTCGTCATCGATTGCTCGACCTCGGAGCCTGCGGTCACGACGCGCCTCGCGGCCTCGCTCGCGCCGAGGGGCGTCACGCTCATCGACGCGCCTTTGAGCCGGACGCCGAAGGACGCGTGGGAAGGCTCGCTCGACGTCATGGTGGGCGGCGATCCCGAGGTCGTGGAGCGGGCGAGGCCCATTCTCGAAGCCTTCGCCGGTCGAATCGTCGCCACCGGGCCGGTGGGCACCGGCCACACGATGAAGCTCCTCAACAATTTCCTGGCGATGGGCTACGCCGCGCTCTATTCCGAGGCGCTGACGATCGGCGCCAAAGCCGGGCTGTCGCCGAAAGTCTTCGACAGCGTCATCCGCGACGGCCGGATGGATTGCCCGTTCTATCAGACCTTCTTCAAATACGTCCTCGAACGCGACCGCAATGCGCAACGCTTCACCATCGCGAACGCCTGCAAGGACGTCACCTACCTCGCAGGCTTCGCCCAGGCCCTCGGGCTCGCCAATCCAATCGGCGCCGCGGTGCGCAACACCTACGCGCTCGCCGTCGGCGTCGGCCATGGCGAGGCCTGTGTGCCGATGCTGTCGGACCTCGTGGCGCAATGGAACGGCGTGTCGCTGACGCCGCAAGCGCCCGAGTGACGGGACGCGGTCTCGCGCGTCGAGCGCTCGCGGACCGATAGCCGTCGTTGGCGGAAAAGCGGGAACGCCGTGGGCGACGCGTTCGCCTCGCAGCGATTTGGTTTACCTCGTTTTCGAGACTTGGAGGACCGCGAACCGCCGCTGTTGTATTCTGGCCGCAGACAAGCGGGGCTTGAATGCGGAGGCGATGGTCGATGCGAGACGGGCGGATGTTGCGTCGCGCGTTGTGCGCGAGCGCCGTGGCGTTGTCGCTCGCCGGCGCGGCGCGCGCCCGCGTGGTCGTCGAATTCCCGTCGCCCTATTCGGCGGGAACGATCGTGATCAGCCAGAGCGCGCGCAAACTGTTCCTGATCGTCGATTCGCGCACCGCGATCGCCTACCCCGTCGCCGTCGCCAAGCGCGGCAAGGAATGGAGCGGCGCCGCTCGGGTCGACGGCAAATATGTGGCGCCGGCCTGGGCGCCCCCCGATTCGGTTCGCCGCGACCACCCGGAATTGCCCGACTTGATCCCCGGCGGCTCTCCGCACAATCCGATGGGCGCCCGCGCCATCACGCTCGATCGCGAGGAGGTCGCCATCCACGGCACCACCGCGGCGATGCGCGCCTCCGTCGGCACCGCGGCGTCCTACGGCTGCATCCGCATGTTCAACGAGGACGTCATCGATCTCTATGACCGCGTCAGCGTCGGCGCGCCGGTCGTCATGACGCGGTGAAGCGAATTTCTAGAAGTCGGAGGCGAGGCCTTTGATTTCCCAGTCGCCGTAGCGAACGGGATCGAGCCCGCCGCGACCGTTGAATTCGCGCGCGCGCCGCGCCGAATTGCGGGCGCGGCGCGCTTCGGCTTCCGCCAGGGCGCGTTTGGCGGCGTCCGAGCGATCCGCCGGCGCCGTCTTCGTCGCGCCATCTTCGATTTCGACGTCGGCCGCCGGGCCGGGTTTCGCCGCCGCCATGGGCAAAGATCCTTTCGCGGTTCCGTCAATCTACATCGGGAACGCCTGACGGAAAAGGCCGCCGCCCCGAATTTCCCTGCTGGGCGGCGCAGGGAGGTTTCGCGCTATACTCTCCCACGAGGGTGGCGCGTCGGTGATTCGGCAAGAGCAGGCATCGCAGCGAAATAGACCAAGCGGTTCCGGCGCGCGCGGGCCGCGGCGCCCTCCGCCGGCGCAGGATACGGCGCCGGGGCTCGCCGCTCGATTGGCGGCCGCGCAGGCGGTCGCGGACGTCTTGACCTCTGCGCGCCCGCTGGAGGAACGCGGCGGCGCCGGCGAACTCGAGGGCCGGATCGCCGGGCTCGACGCGCGCGACCGCGCCTTGGCGCGTTCGATCGCGACCGTTTCGTTTCGGCGATTGGGCACGATCCGAAAGGCGCTCGGCCGGTTTCTGGAAAAGGGGCTGCCCAAAAAGGCCGGCGCGCTGGAATGGATCCTGATCGTGGCGGCGGCGCAGCTGTTGTTTCTCGATGTCCCGGATCACGCCGCGGTGGATCTGGCGGTTCGCGCGACGCGGCTCGACGCCGGCGCAGCGTCTTTCGCCGCGCTGGTCAACGCGGTCCTGCGCAACCTCGCGCGCGCAAGGGAAGAAATTCTCGCCGGCTCCGATCCGCTCGACGACGATGCGCCGCATTGGCTCGCCCAGCGCTGGCGCGCGACCTACGGCGAAGCGACGGCGCGGAGAATCGCGCGCGCCCACCGCGACGAGCCGACGCTCGACGTCAGCGTCAAGAGCGACGCGGAAGGGTGGGCGCGTCGGCTGAATGGCGTCGTCCTTCCCACCGGGTCCGTTCGCTTGGAGAGCCACGCGCCGATCGCCGAGCTGGACGGCTACGCGAACGGCGAGTGGTGGGTTCAGGACGCCGCCGCCGCCTTGCCGGCTCGGCTGCTCGGAGTCGGCGCCGGAATGCGCGTCGTCGAACTTTGCGCCGCCCCCGGCGGCAAGAGCGCCGAATTGGCGGTTGCGGGCGCCAGCGTGACCGCCGTCGATCGCTCGGCGGAGCGACTGAAGCGGTTCGCCGCGAACTTCCAGCGTTTGCGCCTCGAGGCCGAAATCGTGGTGTCGAACGCTCTCAGCCTCGAAGCGCCGCCGTTCGACGCGACGCTGCTCGACGCGCCCTGCTCCGCGACCGGGACGATCCGCCGTCACCCCGACGTCGCCTGGATCAAGCGGCAAGGTGACCTGCCTGTTCTCGTCGAGCTGCAGAGCCGCCTTCTCGACAAGGCTGTCGGGCTGACCAAGCCGGGCGGACGAATCGTCTATTGCGCCTGTTCGCTGGAGCCGGAGGAGGGCGAGGGCCGGATCGCGGCGCTGCTGCGCCGCAATCCGGACGTGAGGCGAATTCCGATCGAGGCCAGGGAAATCGGCGGTCTCGACGAGTGCGTCAACGCCGCCGGCGAATTGCGCACGCTGCCCTGTCACCTCGCCGGAGCGACCCCGAGGCTGTCCGGCCTCGACGGCTTCTTCGCCGCCCGGCTGCAAAGGAGGCCGTGAAGGCGCGACGAGAGGGCAAGTGGAAGTATGACCAAAACATTAGGTCGCAGTTTACGACGGATGCCTATATCATGCACTCAATGTCCATGGTCCAATCCCGCCCGCCGCACCTTCCGGATTATCGAAACCCGCCCTTGAATGAGGTCGTGCTGGGCGTCCAATTTGCGCCCCCGCGGGGTTATCAGCAAATTCGCGCCGGTGAGGTTTGGAACCTTTACAAGGAAGAGTTCCCTCTGGTTGAGGAAATGCCACCTATCCCGCCAATGTTTGAAACTTTTGGGTTATCACGGCCGGGTGCAATGTTCAATTTTGGAATTGTTAGCGGGGCGATGCAAAATCGTTTTTGGTTTTTGTCGCGCGAGAAGTCCGAGCTAATTCAATTTCAACAGGATCGCTTGCTACACAATTGGCGGAAAGTTGGTGCCAATAACAATGAATATCCTCGATTTGAAAAAATGATATCTAATTTTGAAAAAGAGCTTGAGACACTTGAGGTTTATTTCAACAATCTTGCCCCGCAGAAACTGGTCTGCAACCAAGCCGAGGTCTCTTATATAAACCATATTCCGCTTGATAAAGGCGACGGCCGCGAGAAAGCGTCAGACTGGTTTTGTTTCGCAAATTTTGGCACGGCCGAGCCGGACGATATGTCTTTCGTTTTTCGCCGCGCCCTTAAGGATCCCTCCGGTGTTCCGACCGCGCGGCTGATCTGCGAGGCGGCCACCAATTTCAATCCTGTTGGCGCTCGTATTTTTGTTCTTACATTGACCGTCAGAGGGGCTCCAGAAGACACAACCGTTGAGGCCGCCTTAAAACTCTTGAGGCTTGGACGGGAGGTGATAGTTACGGAGTTCGCCGCGATCACGACCGATTCGGCGCAAGAAATATGGGAGAGGGTCCGATGACGCAGGCCACGACCACAATCGCCTTCATGTGTCACATGCGCGCAGAAACCCGAGCAAACGTTGTTAGCCATTCCGCCTTCTCTTCGAGGCGGGTTTCCGCGCCGCCTCACGACTATCTTAAGCCTGTGATTGACAGGCTGGATGAATTATGCAGCCTTGAAACCGGGTGGGATGGGTATGTTGCGCCTCCGGTTTCGTTTTCCAGCGCATATTTTGCGTTAAGTATGCTTGCCTCCGTGTGGCCGCCGGACGCGGCTGAGCCACAAATCGTCCCTGGCTCAAGTGGCGATCTTCAGGTCGAATGGCATAGCGATACAACAGATATCGAACTGCACGTTCGCGGCCCGAACAACGTCCGCGCATGGCGGGCCACTGAGGGGAGCATTGACGATGGAGAGGAGCTCCATTTGACGACGGATTTCAAAGTCGTTGCAGGGTGGCTCGCTGAATTGTCGGAGGCCTCCGTTGCCGCTCGATCCGCCGCCGCGTAACGATGAGGGTGAGGTTCTGCCCCACGACCATGCTGGAATTGATCAGGCCGATGGCATTATTCGACGTGTTTCGCCGCAATACATGGTTGACGATCCGAAGACTCAAGGGAAGCGCCTCTCTTCGATGGCTTTTCAGCCATCCGCGGGGGACCGAGGCGGCATGTCGGTCGACCTTCAGAGATTGATCGAAGAAGCTGGGCTTGACCCGAGGCAATTTGTCGTTTCGCCGCCATGGATTGGGGCGGTTAGGTTCACGGCTGGAGCGCTAAGGGCCGAGGGACTCATGGTTGGCTACAATCCGCTCCTGCCGGAAAATCCCTATCACGGCGAGGTATGGGGAAATTTCACGACGCGATTACGAAAGCGACTAGCTGCGCTTGCGGAATGGTTTGTGCATTTCAGGGCGGATTGACGAAATCGCTGATCTTGACGAAATCGCTGATCTTCGCCGTTTCTCGCGTCGCTTCGATCGAGCGACCAGTAGTGAGCGACCGCCGCTTTGTTGGAAGCTGGGTTGGGTCGGAAGCGAACGGCGAGTTTCGATCGCGACGAAACCGTGATAAAGCGCGCCGGCGTTTGCGCCACCAACCTTGCGAGCCCCTTGAAATGGCCATCGATCCTCTCGCGCCTGTCGGGCGCGCGCTGATTTCCGTGTCCGACAAGTCCGGATTGACCGAGCTGGGCCTCGCCCTCGCCGCGCGCGGCGTCGAGATCGTCTCCACCGGCGGCACCGCCTCGGCGCTTTCGAAAGCAGGCGTCGACGTCGTCGACGTCGCTGAGATCACCGGATTTCCCGAGATGATGGACGGGCGGCTGAAGACGTTGCACCCGCGCGTCCACGGCGCTCTGCTCGCCGTCCGCTCCGATCCCTCGCATCAGGCGTCGATGATCGCCCACGGCATCGCGCCCATCGATCTCCTGGTGGTCAACCTCTATCCGTTCGAGAGCGCGCTGCAACGCGCCGCGCCGTTCGAGGAGATGGTGGAGAACATCGACATCGGCGGCCCCGCGATGATTCGCGCCGCGGCGAAAAATCACGCCGACGTCGTCGTGATCGTCGAACCCGAGGATTATCCGCGCCTTCTCGACGAACTCAACGCCCATGACGGATCGACGCGGCTGAGTTTCCGCCGGGAGATGGCGCAGAAAGCTTACGCGCGCACCGCGGCCTATGACGCGGCGATTTCCAACTGGCTCGCGCGCGAGACCCGGCAAAGCGCGCCCCGATGGCGCGCGTTCGGCGGCAAGCTCAAGAGCGCGCTGCGCTACGGCGAGAACCCTCATCAGCGCGCCGCCTTCTATGCCGGGCCGGAGTCGCGCCCCGGCGTCGCCACGGCGCGCCAGGTTCAGGGCAAGCAGCTTTCCTACAACAACATCAACGACGCCGACGCGGCTTACGAGTTGGTCGCGGAATTCGATCCGAGAGCGTCAGCCGCCGTGGCGATCATCAAGCACGCCAATCCTTGCGGCGTCGCCTTGGGCGCGAGCCTGCTCGAGGCTTACGAAAGAGCGCTGGCCTGCGATCCCGTCTCGGCGTTCGGCGGCGTCATCGCGGCGAACCGGCGCCTCGACGCGGCGGCGGCGCGCAAGATCGTCGAGATCTTCACCGAGGCGATCATCGCGCCGGAGGCGGACGACGAGGCGCTGGCGATCGTCGCGGGGAAGAAGAATCTGCGCCTGTTGATCGCGGGCGCGCTGCCCGACCCGCGCGCGCCGAGCTTGAGCGTGCGCTCGGTCGCCGGCGGCCTGCTGGTGCAGGACCGCGACGACGGCGCGCTCGACGAGGGGGCGCTCAGAATCGTCACCAAGCGGAGCCCAAGCGCGGCCGAAACGGCGGACCTCCGCTTCGCCTGGCGGGTGTGCAAGCACGTCAAGTCGAACGCGATCGTCTACGTCAAGGACGGCGCGACCGTCGGGATCGGCGCGGGACAGATGTCGCGCGTCGATTCTTCGCGCATCGCCGCCCGCAAGGCGGAGGACGCCGCGCACGCGGCGGGGTTGGCCGCGCCGCTGACGAACGGCTCGGTCGTCGCCTCCGACGCGTTCTTTCCCTTCGCCGACGGTCTCGTCGCGGCGGCCGAAGCGGGCGCGAGCGCGGTCATCCAGCCCGGAGGATCGATACGCGACGCCGAAGCGATCGCGGCGGCGGACGCGGCGGGAATCGCGATGGTGTTCACCGGGATGCGGCACTTCAGGCACTGAAGGCGCGGGACGGGCGGCGAATTCGCGGGCGTACGATATAACTTCCGGTCGAGCGGCGTTTCGCTCAGACCGCCTGCGTCCGCCCGGCTTCCCATCCGATGATCGCCTGCTTGCGCGCCAGGCCCCAATGGTAGCCGGTGAGCGCGCCCGAGCGGGCCAGGACGCGATGACAGGGCACGACGAAGGAGATCGGGTTGCGCCCGACCGCCGCGCCGACCGCGCGCGCCGCCTTCGGCTTGCCGAGACGGCGCGCGATGTCGGAGTAGGTCGTCGCCCCGCCGAGCGGCACCGCGAGCAGCGTCTCCCAGACGCGCACCTCGAAATCCGTGCCGATCATGACGATGCGCAGCGGGGTTTCCGGACGCCAGAGGTTGGGATCGAACGCGCGCGCGGCGAGCGGCGCGGTCGCAGCGTCATCCGCGACGAAAGCGGCGCGCGGCCAACGGCGCCGCATGTCGGCGAGCGCGGCGGCGCGGTTCTCCTCGTCGACGAAGCCGAGCCCGGCCAGGCCGCGCGGCGCGGCGACGACGATCGCTTCGCCGAAGGGAGACGGGTGGAAGCCATAGGCGAGGCGCAGATCCTGGCGGCGATAGTCGCCCGGAGTCAGCGCTTCGTGCGCGACGAAAAGATCGTGCAGCCGGCTCGGGCCGGAAAGGCCGACGTCATAGGCGGCGTCGAGCACGCTCGCCGAATCGCGCAACAGTTCGCGCGCCCGCTCGATGGTGATCGCCTGCAGAAAGGCCTTCGGCGTCAGCCCCGCCCAGCGTTTGAACACATGCTGAAAATGCGAGGCGGACAGGCCGACGTGGGTTGCGACGGCCTCGATCGAGGGCTGGTCGCGCCAATGCGTCGAAATGAATTCGATCGCTTTTCTGACCGTGGGATAGTCGGCGCCGGGACTCACGGGGATGCTGGGCATGTCGAGCATGACGCTTGTCCGATCGGATTTTTGCCCATTGTGCGCGTTCGAGCGCGCCGCGCCACCCGAAAACGACGGCGGCGCCCCTTTTCCCCGCGAGCGGGGCGAGGGGATTCCGCTCGACCGCCTCAACGCGCGTCGGCGACGGCGCTCCAGCCCCATTCGAGCAGCGGCATGGCGTCCCCGGCGAAGGCCTGGAGGTCGCCGACGAGGCCCGGCGCCGATAGGCGCGAATCCGCGATTTCGCGCGAGCAGATAAACGACTTGTTGCGCAGCGCGGCGGCGACAAGGGGGTCGGCGACGTCCTCGAAGCCGCGCGGCGCGCGCTTCATCGCGTATTCGTCGGACAGCGCCAGATCCGCCTCGGCGAGCTTCGCGGTCATCTGCTTCCACGCCCCGGGGGCGCGCGCGACGGCGCCGCGCAGCCGCGCCAGCTCTTCGGGCTCGGGCTGATAGAAGCCGGCCGCGGCGAAACAGCCGTCGGCGGCGACGTGGATGTAAAAGAGCCCGACATCGTTCTTCGCCCCGCCGCGCGTCAGCACCGCGCCGGCGTTGGTCTTGTAGGGGCTCTTGTCCTTGGCGAAGCGCACGTCGCGGTTGATGCGGAACAGGGACGTCTTGCGGTCGCCCTTGAGCGGCGTCCCCGACTTGGCGAAGCGGGCCGAGAGTTCCTCGACGAGATCGCCGAGCGGGCCTTTGAGCTGGGACTCGTAGGCGCCGCGGTTGTCCTCGAACCATTCCTTGGTCTGGTGAAAGGCGAGCGCCTTGAGAAAGGGCAGCGCCTGAGGGCCGAAGCCTTGGAAAGCCATGGGATCGCGCGGGTCCTTCTCTTGTGCCGACGCCCGCGGTTCTACGCCCCGGCCGCCGGTCAGGCAAACCTGTTCGCCGGCGATAGCGCGCCGCGCTCTCCCGTCCGCCGTCATTGCGATCGAAGCGAAGCAGTCCAAGTTACGAGGTTACAGGTTACGGGGTTGCGCCGATCGTGCGCTCGACTTTCGATCGGCCTGTGGCCGGCGCCGGCCGCAGGCTGGAACCGGAGGGGCCGCCGCAATTCGCCGTCGATCTCTTGGTTGCGAAAATTCCGATTGCAATGGGCCGTCAAGGGTCTCGACCGCCGGAGGCGGCGCGCCGAAAGGCGCGCAAGACGCCCGTCTTTCGACGGGCTATGGCGCGCCCTTGACAGCCCATTTCAATCGGAAAAGGGTTTCTTCCAAGAGATCGACGGCGAATTGCGGCGGCTGGGGAGCGGGGCGAGAGAGCTTTGCGTATCTCGCGTTCGCTCGATGACCGCCACCGGTAATCGCAATCGGGTAATGTGTATCATGTCCCCGTAATCCATGTCATACGGTTTCCGGGCGATTGACTCGACGAGGGGGGATTCCGGAGGGGGGATCAGGATGATAGATGGAAGAGCCATGATTCGCGGGAGGCGGACATGGCTCGGGTCGTCGACCATCTG